>DATMOO010000021.1:0-26675 GCA_035568275.1 Candidatus Sulfotelmatobacter sp. | reverse complement strand
CCCGTCAAACTTGGCGGGGGGACAGTCGGTGAATCGGGAGTAAAGGACCGGCCAAAATGTTGCCGGCCCTTCACTCCTTGACTCAATCAGTCGTCCAAGCGGAGCATGGCATGGCTGGAAACGTACGCCGCCACGGACTGCCCAAGCGCGTTGCCACGTACACAGGACGTTCTGAAGTGAATGCCACCAAACACCCTGGCATCGGCAATCTCGGCGACAGCCGCCGAGAAGCTGGGGAAGGATCGTGTCCCCGGCCGGATTTCGGATATCACCGAGAATGGCGTGTTGTCGCCGAACGCGGCAGCCAGGACATACGCGGCCGAACCGCTGACGGTCGAGTGGCCCGATGGATACTCGGGATGCGGCGGAGTGCCGGACGGTAAAGCGTCCAGCCACGGGGTCCATCCTGTGTCAGGGTCCGTGCTGGCATTCCCGTCCGTATCTCCGAGACGAATCGCGGTGATTGGACGCCAGAAGACGTATCGGTACTTGGAGTCCCAGCAAGCGATCCCGGCATCTGCCATGGCCACGTTCAGCAACGCAAACAAGTGGGCGTTCTCCGTCAAACTCAAACCCCGGCTTACAGATATCTCCGATGCAACCCGGTTCCAGATCACAGCCGCGTTTCCGGCCCAAAATAGAACCAGCTCAGACTGATCATCGGTGCGGAGCGAGCCGGAGTAGACGCCCATGATCTTGATCTCGTTGTAGTCGGCTGCATAGTCAGGACTGTTAAGGGCATTCGGAGGCGGAAGCCGGAACTGAGACGGCCGCGTCAAGACCCAAGGGGTCATCGTCGCGAATTGTGGGCCCGCTCCGGTTGCATTCAGCAATGGAGTGGGTCGCCACACTCCTACGGCTAATGGCGAGGTCTCCATGCCGAGCACGCCGACGAAGGGCGGCGGTGGCGGTGAAATTCCGTCCGTCGAACGAATGCTCAGAATCGTGCTGGCGACGGTTTGCCCCCATGCAACGCCTGCCTGAACGGATTTGGCGCTCTCCGTCGCGGAAATCGCTGCTATGGATGCGTCGCGCTTGGTACCAAGAGATCCCGCCTGCGCCGGATAAACGGCACTCAGGACGACGTATGCCGCCTGCACTGCGGCAGCACGCCGTGAGGCGTACCCTGGAGCGTTTGGCTTCACGTAAAGGCTTCGGTACTGCGGGTGTACGCCGTTGACTGCATCAAACATGGATCCGGCGACCAGGGCGGTGATTCGCGTAGATGCCAGGGGGCTGCTCGCCCCTGTGAGCACGGCGTCGTTCATAATGCCGATCCATTGCAGCACAGGATCGGTGCCGGAAGCGGCGGCAGGTGTGGGATTTACGGTGGCCAGACCCACGAGCAGGGTGATCAGAAACAGGGCTGCGTTTGGAAATGAACGGTTTTTGACAGACATTTTCTTACCTCCCCTTCAAGGAATTTAAGGTTTTGATTTTTGGAGGGCGCGGTCGCCGAAGCCCCAAGTCATTCGGCGTTCTTGCTTAGGCGACTACTCTGTCGTAAAAGGGAACCCAAGTCTCAGGGAAGTTCTAGGAAATCTATAGGATTTGGTATAGTGTGTGGCAACAATCCCCCACCGGGTCCCAGACCGTTCTTCCCGAACCAAGTAACGTTGTCCGCAGCTCAGGATGCGACATGAGCCAGTATCGTTTTGGGGAGTTTGTCCTCGACTCGGAAACCCGCCAGCTCCTGCGGGCGTGTCAACCGCGCCACGTTTCTCCGAAAGCCTTTCATCTTCTCGAGGCACTGGTCTCGAGCCGGCCCCGCGTGTGGTCGAAGAGAGAGCTGCAAGATCTTCTGTGGCCCGACACAACGGTAGTAGAAGCGAATCTTCCGAATCTGGTCGCTGAAGTCCGTGCTGCGCTCGAGGATGATCCACAACAATCGCGGTATGTCCGCACCGTTCATCGCTATGGATATGGGTTCATGGAACCTGCGTCTTCTCCCGTGCTGCCGCGCATTCTGCAGTCCGCAATCACGGGCGCGGCCGAATTTGTCGGCCGCGAGGAAGAACTGGCAGCAATGGATCGAGTGTGGCAGGGCGTCAAGATCGGAAGCCGGCACGTAATGTTGGTGGCAGGAGAGGCTGGGATCGGAAAAACCCGTATCATCGGCGAGTTTGCCCGGCGTTGTCTCTCGGGAGGAGCCAGCACTTTGGTGGGCCACTGTGACGAAGAAGCTTTGACGCCGTATCAACCCTTCGTCGAGGCCCTGACGCAGCTGGTGAACCAATTCACGGATGCGGAACTTGCGCAACAAGTGCGGGATGGGGACCTCACACCGGAAGTGGCGCACCTTGTCCTGAACCTGACTGCACGCCTACCCGAGCTCGACCGTGGGGCAGTGGTCGACCCAGAAAGCGAGCGCTTCCGACTTTTCCAGGCGGTCGATCGACTCTTCCGAAGCGCATCGCAACGTACCCCTCTTCTCATCTTGCTCGACGACCTCCATTGGGCCGACAAGTCCTCTTTGTTGCTGTTGCGGCATCTGGCTCGCGGAGCGCCCTCGACCGCAATGTTCCTGATTGGAACGTACCGCGGTGATGGGGTGGAACGCACGGCGCTAGGTGCTCTGCTGGCCGACTTGCAACGAGATCAAGTCGCTGCCCGGTTGGCCCTGCGGGGATTGACGGTGGATGACGCGGAACGGCTGGTCCAGGCGATCACGGGGCGACGCCCCGCTCGAGCGTTCATGAAATCGCTGACGAGCGAGACCTCTGGAAATCCTTTCTTCATCCGCGAAGTGGTCCAGCATCTTAAGGACGCCGGGGAGTTAGACACAGTGGACGGAACCAAGCCTGCCTGGCCCGCAGCGAAACCATTTGTGCCAGAGAGTGTCAAGGAAGTAATCAACCAACGCCTGGTGCGGCTCGATGAGCAATGCAATCGGGCGATCTCCCTGGCGTCGGTACTGGGCCGCGAATTCCGTCTCGATGTGCTCGCTCGAGTAGGCGCATTCAACGAAGACGAGTTGCTGGACGCTCTCGAAGCGGCGCACTCGGCGGGCCTTATTGTCGAGGAGCACGGCGTTCAGGGACGGTTCAGTTTTTCGCATGCTCTCATCCGCGAGGTGCTGTACGAAAAGCTGTCAGAAACTCGCCGTATTCGGCTACATTCTCGAATTGCCGAAGTTCTGGAGAGTACTTCTCCCTCCGATGCGCTGCCCCTCGCCGACCTGGCTTACCACTTCGTTCAAGCGGCACCGCTGAACGGCTACGAGCGGGCAGTGGACTATGCCACTCGCGCTGCCCGTGAAGCGACAGAGTCTCTTGCTCACGAAGAAGCGGCTCAGTTCTATGAGCTGGCTTTGCGGGCTCTGGCCGACCGCGAACCGGCCGGCGAGATCGACGATTTGCGTGCGGATCTCCATGCCAAGCGTGGCAATGCGTTGGCCAGGGTGGGCAACTGGCCCGCCGCGAAGGTGGCTTTTGAGGCCGCGGTGCAATCTCTTCACTCGAGCCGCTTCGAACGGCGCGCCGAACTCCTGCTTAAGCTCGCCATGGTGAATTTCTGGCTGCTCGATATTGCAGCCTTGCGCCCCCTCGTGACCGAGGCTCTGGAACTGGCGGAGCGCGTCGACCGACACGATCTGGCCGCCGAAGCTCTGGGATGGCTCGGACGGGCAGCACAGGCGGACGGAAATCTGGAAGCTGCCATGGAGGTGGACCGCAGGGCACTCGCAACGCCCGGCGTGTCCACCACCGGCGCACTGGTGTTCTCACCGCTCACCTTATACCTGGCTGGCGAACTTCCGAGTGCCCTTGAGTTGGCGCGCAAGGTCCTGGATGGGGCGCGCTCTTCCGGGGAAAGCAGTGCCCTCATTTACGCCTTGACGCACCATGGATTGGCACTCGCGGCCAACGGTCAATACTCGGAGGCAGCAGCCACGTTCGATGAAGCGCGCGAATTTGCCAGGTCCTGCGGCGCTTTTCCTCTGCTCGCCCGGGCAACTGCGATGGCTGCGGGATGGCGCCTGGATGTGTTCGACTTCGGGACGGCGGAAGCACTGCAATGCGAAGCCCGAGAGATCGCTTACGAAGCTGCCTTCGTACCCTCTCAGGCTAGTGCGGGTATCGATTTATTGATGTCGTTTGCACGCCAGGGAAATCCAGGCCGGGCCGAGTCGCTTTTGCCCGAAGTGGAGGACGCAGTTACGAATGCGCGCGGCTGGCATGAATGGATGTTTCGCATGCGCCTGGAACAGGCGCGGGCAGAACTCGCGCTTGCGCGAGGCGACTGGTCCACAGCCATCACATACGCCACTTGCGCCATGAAGCAGAGCCGGGCGGTGGCTCGGGGCAAATATGAAGCGGCAGCGCTGGCGGTGCGCGCTCAAGCGCTTGAGGCATCCGGAAGAATGCCGGAGGCCATGCTGGACGCGAAGGCTGCCTGGGAAAAGGCCCGAAAGGTCGGCGATCCCGCTCTGCAAGTCAGAGTTCTCGCACCGCTGCTGCAGATGATTGGTGACGATAACCTGCTGCATCAACTGCGAGCCATTGCCGGCAACGTCCTTGCAGCGCTTCCGCCGGATTCGCGGCAGGCCTTCGAGCGAGCCCCTGTTCTGTGGACACCACTCATGGCCCGCTCCTGACCTCGCCGGCACGGCTCTTCACGGCCCGGTCACGCCCTGCCGGACGCAAGGTCGTGCATGCATGGCGGAAAGCTGCTCAATGTATGGGGTAAGGGCGTAGTTTCTGATAGCCGGGAGTTCATTCGATCATGGACGGATGAAGATCCGGTATGCCTGCTGCTATTTTTTCTTTCCCAGCTTGCGCGCAATCTCTTCAACAATCTTGGGGCGCATATCGGCGAGGACGCTGTCGACGATGCTGGCGATCTCGGGATCGGAATCGAACGAACCCGCCACTTCTTCCGGCTTGCTCTCGGCACCAGCGGCGACCGCCATGGCAGCCCTATCCTCGGGAATAGAGTCTTCCGATTCCTTCACGGACGCCTCCGCCGGGTTGTCCGTCTTCGAACCTCGGGTCTCGCGGATCTTTCTCCAGCTGGCCCATGCGGCGGCCGTTTCCGTTTCTCTCTTTGCCATTTCGTCTGACCCTCCTGCCCTCGATGTACTGGAAACCGGCACCGGCTCCGTGGATGCTTCCTCCGACTTCGATTCCTCTTCGTGCCTTTCGGCTTCTGCCACTGGCTCAGGAGTCGCTGACACCGGGGCGGCCGGTTCTTCCTGAGTTCGTTCGGATTGAGGCTGATCTTGGGGCACAGCAGCTTCGGCCGTTGTCTCCGAGGCTACGGCTTGCTGCGCTAATTCTGCCCCTTTTGGCTGTTCCTCAACTTTCGCTTCGATCTTTTCCTCGACCTTCGGCTCAAATTTCTCTTCAGTCTTTTCTTCGATCTTCTGCTCAGGACTGGCTTCTGCATCAGGTGCTGCCGCCGGGGACTCGAGCGCCGCGGCCTGGACAGATTTGTCCGTGATCGGTTCTGGCGAAGTTGCACTCCGTTCCGCTTCGTACTTCGCGGCGACAGCTTCCAACTCTTTCACGGCGGCGCTGATGGCTTCCGTCGCTGCCACCGAAACCGCGGCCAGAGGCTGCGCTACTTCGGGCGCTGGTATGGCCGGAATGGAAGCAGCGGCTTCCGCAACTGGAGGTTCCACGGTGACGACGGGTGCTTCAATCGTTTCAGTGACTGCAGGTTTCGCCTCAGCAGTCACCGACGTGATTACAGCATGACCGCCTTCCGCGGCTGCAAAAGCTGCGTACGCCTTCTGCATTTCCTGCTCGAGCGAAACTGCAGCCTCGTCGGGAGCAACCGCTACGGCTACAGCGGTCCAGCGCGACGGCGAGGCGGCTGAGTCGGCGGCTACCGCCATGGTCACGGGTTCCTGTGTCGGACTTGCGGCGCCATTCGTACCTGTTCCATTTCCCGGTATTGGAAAGTGTACCGCCATCATTTGCGTCTCCAGGCCCATCATGGCGGTCATAGCGTCCGCCTGGGTGGAGACAATTTCTGGCCCGGTACTCTTTATCTCAATCTTGTCGGCTGGCTGTTGTTCGGCGAACGTCGCGGGAGGCGCGGCAGCGGCTACTTCCGGCATTGGTGCGGACTCGGGCGGCCGAACTTCTACTTTTTCTTTCTGGGGCTCTTTGCTCTCCGGCTTCGCAACCTCTGCAACCTCAACTTTGGGAGCCTCGCTCTCGGTAGGCACAGTGACAGGCATTTCCGCTGGAGGTGCTGGCGATCTCTCCTCCACAACCTTGCCCTTGATCTGGGCTGCTGCGGCCGCGAGCGCCGCGATCTCTTCGGGGGTAACGTCTTTGGGCAAGCCCTCGGGCGCTAAAGCGCCAACGTTGACGTTGGCTTCTTCCGCCGGCGAAGCTGGGACGCGCATGACCTGGACGGGCATCGGCTCAACCACCGTGTGCGTGATCACCGTCCGCAGATCTTTGTTAACCGCGTTGTAGATCGCTGGATCGTCGACATTCTCTTCCGGCGGCTTTTCCTGCTTCTTCTTCGACGGAAAAGCGATGCGCCTCTTCCATCCCGTATCGTCTTCCTCGATGGCCATCGTCTTGTCGTACCGGCCCTCTTCGAGCGCCGCCGTGGCGCGGGCAAAGCGTCCCGGTTTCGAGGAGTCTGCCCGCGGCACAACCTTGTCTTCCAATTTGCTCAGGGCGCTCAGCAACTCGCTGGCTTCAAAGGGTTTGACGATAAAACCATCGGCGCGCACGCGCTTGGCTTCTTCCGGCTTGAAAGGTTCAAGTTTTCCGACTGTGAGCAGAACCGGAATCCGTGAGGTTTCGCCCACTTCCTTGAGGCGCTGGCACACCTCTAACCCGCTGTAGCCGGGCATGTAGACGTCGAGGACGATCAGGTCGGGCTTCTGTTCTGCGATCTTCTTCAGGGCCGCCGATCCGTTGTTGACGGTGATGACTTCATACCCCGCGTCCGCGAGGATTTTCCGCCCCATATTCTGGGCGGTCACGCTGTCGTCGGCGAGCAGTATCTTCCTGGCCAAAGGTTTCCTCTGAAGAGGGGAGATACCGCGAAGGTAACCTGTGCCTCAACCTAAGTCAATGATCCTGAAGGGAAGTAACACGTTACCAGTGGTCAGCACCTTGTGCGTAGGGACATTCGCCTCGGCTATCTGACGCAGCGCGGTCGTTCCAGTTAACATGAGAGCGGTATGAGGGATCTCCAGACTGCAACTCAGTTCATCGAGCAAGGTCCGTGGGCCATTCTCGGTTTCTTATGTCTCGGATTCTCGGGTTTACTGTTCTTTCGAATGCGCGTGAAACTGGGCTCCATTGGAGAGTCGCCTCGCGGTTACAGTCTCCCTCTCGGATACTAGTTCAAAGTTTCCCGAATGTATCTGAAGAATGCTGAAGCGCAGGGCTGGCCGCAATTTCCTGCCTATGCAGGGTGGGGGTGCGCTCCGTTAGGATTTATCCTTATCGTCGTCGGAATTGCCCGCGTGTAAATACCATTTGCGACCTCTCAAGTACATGCGCGGCCGAATTGACAATCTGCCCCTAAAACGGATTAATCTTCTTCAGCCCCTTCTTCTTCTTTCGCTTGCTGCTCGAAAGGTCCTGATCGCTGGCCGGAGTCGAGTCATCGGCCTTCGACGCGCTGCTCGAGGACGGCTGGTTCTGAATCTCATTCACTTGATTCGGCGGTGGCAACGATGTGTCTGTACCCGAATCCGTGGGCTTCAACTCGTTCGGATCCGATGGGGCATTCGGTTTGAGTTCATTGGGATCTGGCCCCGCCGATGTTCCAGGCGGTGTAGCCGCCGGGGGCGCACCGAACGGCGCATTGGGGTTGACCTCATTTCCTGTGGGCGGAGCGCCACTCGCGCCGGGCTGGTCTGGCTTTACAACTTCCACTCCCACTTTGTTCCCACCGCCGCCCCCAGCGGATTCCATGAAGGCTCTCGCCTCCTCTTTCTGCACGGTGACCGCGCTAATGGGTTCGGCCTCAACCAGGTTCGGCTCGCCCACCGCGGTGGCACGCGAGACGTCCGGACCCTTCTTGATCAGGCTCATCATCTGGCCCATCATCGTCATTTGTCCGCGGCTCTCGATCTCAGCTCGGTTCCGAGCCACAGCGGCCTTGGTCGGACGAGGCACCGGTTCGTGGAGTGCTTCCAGCCGCTTCTTTGCATCTTCCGAGCGATCCATCAGCGGATAGCGCGTGCGGATGCTCGAATATTCCTTGGCAGCTTTCTTCGAAAGTTCTCCGGTGGCGCGGGCCTTGTCCGCCTCCCTCATGCAGCCTCGCGGAAGATTGTTGACATCACAAGTCGTAGTCTTGCGGATGCGCTCCATCTGGCCTTCGTAGTTCTGTCCCAACAGATAAAGCGCCTCGTCCGCCCGGCTGTATAGCGGATACTTTTCCACCAGGGTCTGCAATCGCGCGATCGACGCAGCGTACGACTCGCGCAGGTAGTAGAACCGTCCGATTCCGAACTCGCGGTCCGCCAGTACCTCCTGCACTTCGAGCAGCCGTTTCTTGGCTTCGGGGACGAGTTTGCTGTCCGGGTATTGCAGGATCACCTTGCGATATTCATCTTCGGCGCGCTTGGCATGGGTGTAGTCGCGATCCGACTTCTCCATCTGTTGAAAGTGGATGTTGGCGATCTTCAACTGTGCTTCAGCCGCTTCCTTCAAGTTAGGGAAGAATATCTCGAAGTCGCTGTATTCCTGTTCGGCTTGCGCCAGCGCAGCCGTCCCACCCTCGGCGTACCAGGAATCACCCACCGCCAGCTTGGCGCGGGCAATATATTCCGAGTCGGGATAAGTATTGATCAGGGTCTGCAGCGTGAGGCGCGCGACGTCAAAGCGGTTGTGATGCATCGCGTCCATGGCCTTGTCGAACAGGACCTTGTCCGGCTGCTTCGACCCCACACCGGCGAGCGGATTGACAGATTTCTTGTTGGTGCAAGCGGCGGTCAGGGCCAGCAGCACTCCCAGCACGGCAATCAGATGAATTCGACGCAACATAAGAGTTGGAAGTCCTTTGAGTTCCAGATTTCGCTAGACTTTCTGCAGTGCTGCTTCGGTCGCCGCCCTCAGCAGCGACTCCGCATTCTTCCTTGGATCACCGTTACCGAACACGGCGTTGCCCGCCACGAGAATTTCGGCTCCGGCGCGGACCACATCGGCCACCGTATCGAGGGCCACGCCGCCATCTACTTCGATGCGGTAGCTCCGCCCGCGTTGGCTCCGAATGTCGGCTAAACGCCGCATTTTATGCATGGTAGACGGAATGAACTTCTGCGCTCCGAATCCGGGGTTCACCGACATGACCAGCACATAATCGACAATATCGAGCACTTCCGAAAGCGTTTCGACCGGCGTCGCGGGATTGATCACCACTCCCGCCAGGCAGCCATGGCTCTTGATCAGATGCAGCGTGCGGTTCAGGTGCTGGCAGGCTTCCTGATGCACCGAGATCCAGTTCACCCCGGCGTCGGCGAATATGGGAATAAATTCATCCGGATTGTCGATCATCAGGTGACAGTCGAGCGGCAGGTCCGTCACCTTTCGCAAGGATTTTACTACCGGCGGCCCGATCGTGAGGTTCGGGACGAAATGCCCGTCCATGATATCGACATGGATGACCTGGGCTCCGCCCGCCGCGGCGGCACGAACCTGTTCGCCGAGCCGGGCGAAGTCCGCGGAAAGAATTGACGGTGCCAGTTCGATCAAACCCGGGCCTCAGAACCGTCGCTGGTCGTTTGTCGTTGGTCACTGGCTTTTCGAGCTTCGGTTTTTGCCAACGACTATCGACGAACGACCAACGACTGGATTGTGGAAATTCTAACACGCGGAATCTGTGACCCCTGCGGAGTTCTTGTCGCATGTTAACCTCGTCCGGCGTGTCTTTCCTGCCACAATTTGCGCCCGCTGCTTATTCTGTGACTGCCGTCTTCCTCTGGGGAGCGTCCGACTTCGCCGGCGGATACGGCTCGCGCCGGGCCAATGCCTTTGTGCTCACAGCGTTCTCGCACATCTGCGCTCTCGCGCTGATGCTGGCCATTGCGTTCACTCAGCACGGAACCTTCCCCAATCGCGCCGGCATTTTTTGGGCGGTTACTGCCGGAGTGATCGGAGGATTCTCGATCGCCATTTTCTACCGCGCACTGGCCTCCGGACACATGGGACAGGCTGCACCGATTGGCGCGCTGCTTGGCGCCGCCATTCCTACACTGGTCGATATTGCCCTCGAAGGAGCGCCCAGCCGCTGGTCAATCCTCGGATTCGCCCTCGCCATCCTCGCCATCTGGCTGATTGCCCGTCCCGAGGCACAGGGAGAAAACGACGAATCCGGCCATCCCAAGGGCGTAGCCGCTGCCGCGATGGCCGGCGTCGGATTCGCCGGATTCTACCTCTGCATCCATCAGGCAACCGGCTCGCCGACATGGGTCGCCGCCATTTCCCGCATCGGGTCGTTCGTCGCCACATCGATAGCGATACTCGCGACTCGCGCCCCGCTCGAACTGAACCGTTCCGCCACCATCTTCGGTGGACTGGCCGGGTGTCTCGATGTCATCGGCGTCGCGCTATTCATCTTCGCCAGCGAGCACGGCCGCCTCGACGAAGCCGTAGTGATTACGTCGCTCTACCCGGCGATCACGGTTCTGCTGGCGCGGATCGTTCTGAAAGAACATTTCAGCCGTTGGAAGTTCGTAGGATTGCTAGCGGCCTTGGCAGCAGTGCCGCTGATCGCAGCCGGATAGTTTTTTCTCTTCTCGATACTCGCAACTCGGCACTTGTAACTGCTAGCATCGCATCGTGCCATTACTCGAAATCCGGAACCTCGTCAAAGTTTTCTCGCGGGATATCCGCGCGGTCGATGACGTCTCCCTCGACATCCAAGCTGGCGAGACCCTTGGCTTGGTCGGCGAATCCGGATCAGGTAAGAGCACGCTCGGACGCCTGATCCTGCGGCTGATTGAGCCCACCTCCGGCAGCGTTCACTTCGAAGGCCGCGACCTGCTCGCCGCCAGCTCCCGCGAAATGCGCCGCCTCCGCCGCGACATGCAGATCATTTTCCAGGATCCTTTCGCCTCCCTCGATCCCCGTTACCGGGTGGAAGACATCATCGCCGAGCCGCTGCTTGTTCATGGATGGTCGAATGCTTCAGGTGAGAAGGATTTATGTGGGGACAGCCGGCCTCGGCTGTCCGGTCGAGCGAAGCTCGACTTGCGCTCGGGAGTCGCGGAACTGCTGCGCGCCGTGGGCCTCGACGAATCCGCCCGCCTGCGCTACCCGCACGAATTTTCTGGCGGGCAGCGCCAGCGCATCGGCATCGCACGCGCCCTGGCTTTGCGGCCGAAGTTCATCGTCTGCGACGAACCGGTCTCGGCCCTCGACGTCAGCGTCGGCGCCCAGATCATCAACCTGCTCGCACAACTGCAGCGCGACTTCGGCCTGACTTACCTCTTCATCTCGCACTCTATGCCCGTGGTGCGCTATCTCGCGACACGAATCGCGGTCATGTATAAGGGGAAAATCGTAGAAGTTGGCGATACAGACCTCATTACCGGGAATCCGGTTCATCCCTATACGCGCAACTTGCTGGAAGCCACTCCGGAACTGCAGGCGTAAAGCCCGGTGGCGCCGGCATCCTGCCGGCTGTCGGGGAGGCGTCTCGCCTCCCCAGCCCCAGAAGCAAGCATTCTCACGCAGATCCTGCAACCAAATTGCCCCGGCGCAACTCTATGTCTCTTTGGAAAGTAACGAAGTGGCGACCTTAAACTCGACTTCTTTCGCAATCTCGACTCAGCAATCCGATACTTCGCTCCGCCCCTCGGCCGAATTGACGATTGGCTTTGCCGCCATCCTGGTTGTGCTGTGGCTGCCTACGCGCGAACAGCTGATTTTTGGCCCCATCGCCCTGCTCAGCCCGCTGATCCTCGTGCTGCTGCAAAGGCCGACGCTCAGCGAACTCGGGCTCCATTGGCGCGGATTTGCGTCTTCTCTCTGGATTCTGCCCGCCGCCGCGGTGGTAGCGGCCGCTGGCATTCTGCTGGCACGAGCCGCGGGTACGTTCCACGAACTGTACAAGCCTGACCTCGCTCACGTTGGCGGATACGTCCTCTGGACGATCTACCAGCAATTCCTGCTGCAGGACTATTTCATGCCGCGCCTGGCGCGAGTGCTGAATACGGACGCAGCCATCGCATTCGCGGCTGTTCTATTCGCCATGGCGCACTTGCCCAATGTTGTCCTCACCGTGGCGACTCTGGTGTGGGGAGCTGTCTCGTGTGCCTTGTTCCGCCATTGCCGCAGCGTCGTTGTGCTTGGGATAACGCAGGGTCTGCTGGGATTGTGCTTCGCCGTCTGCGTCCCCGACGCATACCTGCACCACATGCGCGTAGGACTGGGCTACTGGCACTATCATCCGACGGTCGCGGGACACTACGCCGGATATAGCGGCAAGTGACCTGCTCCTAGAACCACAGATACCACAGCCAGTCGACAAACGTGTGCGTGATCGCCGATGCGGGCACACGTCGTTGCTCTCTCCAGGCACGCCCGTAGAAGATCCCTGCGATCGTGGCGAGTAGCACATAGCGCCAATTGAAGTGCGCCGACCTTTTATTGAAGTGGGACAAACCGAAGAGCATCGACGCAATCAGCAACGCCGCGCGACGTCCGACGCGCCGCTCTAGTAAATTCTGCACCCAGGCGCGGAAGAAAAGTTCTTCCAGCAGCGCGACAAACACAAAGATCCCGACCCAGCTGATCAGCGCTCTGCCCACGGGCGGGAAGTTCTTGTGAGGATGAATGAATTCCAGAGCCAGTCCAAGCGCTATGACCACCGGCGCGAAAAATACGAGTTCGCGCAGTCCGGTCTTCCAATCGCTCCAATGGAAATGAAAATCGAATCCCGTGCCGCTCAGCCGCCGTATGCCGAGAAATCCGTAGAGCCCGGCGTCGAGGAGGAGCAGGTTCCCCAATCCCCGAAGCCCTGCGGGCCACGCGGCATCGAACCATCTCAGGTCGACGGCCAGCCCAAGTGAAAGGAGGATCAGTGCATCGCGCCAGTTACCGTGTTGCTCGGGATCGACCACCGCGGCCTGCCCCAGTAGCCATGCGATCAGAACCGGCAGCAGGCAATACAAGGCCATCCATTGCCAGCGCAACATGTGCTGCGACGCCGCCAGGACCACGTAGGGAACAGCCAATACCGCCGGAGCCGTGCAGCGCACGACCCGCGGCCAGCGTCCGACAGCGTTGGATATGCGCTCAGCGGCTAAGCCAAAAGCGGCTGCTGGCACAAGTTCCGCCACCAGGACTGCGATCACAACCGGTGTCGCGTTCGACATCGTCACTATCTTACCGGGCGGCGGTTACCGCCCGCGCAAGAGCGAACTATCAACGCGACACCGGCGCCCCTGAAACTGCGAGGGGCAAAACCCTACTGAGCAGGACGGACCACAGCCAGTTACATCTCGGCCCGGCGCGCCGTTCTCCGGCAATCCGACAAAAGTCGCCGAATTCCTGGCTACTTGGGATAGTGACGCAGACGTGCCCTTCGTTACGCCACTCTCAAGGAGCTTTTCCTGTCGTTTGGGGACCGCTTGTCTAGACGCCAAGCCCCGGCTAGAATTCCTTCGAATCCTTGCCAGGAGGCACTCATGGCCGCTGCTCCTCTTCCTCCCGTCGCGTCGTCCCCGGCCCCCGAAGCCGCGCCGCTGTCGGAAGGTTCGCGCATCATCAACACGTTCATCGCTCCCTCGAAGACGTTCACCGACCTGCGCCGCAGCGCCATGTGGTGGGCGCCCTGGCTCTTGATTTCAATTTTCTCGGTCGCTTTCATTTTGACCATCGGGAAGCAGATTGGATTCGACCAGGTCAGCAAGAATCAGATTGAGCACTCGAAGCAGGCTGAGCAGTTTGACAAGTTGCCGCCCGATCAACAGCAACAACGGATCCAACTTTCCGTGAAGATTTTCAGAGTCTTCGCTTTCGGCAGTCCCGCGTTTATCTTGTTGTTCACGCTCATTTCCACGGTCACGCTCTGGGCCACATTCAAAGTCGGCTTTTCAGCGGATACTACATTCAGTCAAGCGTATGCAATTGGGATGTATGCCGGCCTTCCGGGAATCATTGGGGCGATTCTCGGGATCATCTCACTATTTGCAGGAGTAAACCCCGAAGGCTTCGATATCAACAATCCGGTCGGTACAAACCTTGCCTACTACCTCGACCCGGATACGACCGGCAAGTTCCTTCGTGGAATGGCATCTTCGATCGACCTGATCACGATTTGGTCGATCGTACTTATCGGCATCGGATTTGCCTCTACCAGCAAGGTGAAGCGTTCGACGGCCATCATGGTGGTTGCCGGCTGGTATCTCCTATATAAACTTGTCAGTTCGGGACTTGCGTCTTTAGGCTAGATTTTCAGAACTCGACTCTGACACTGATCGCTTTGCCTATCGTAGCCATGCTGGCTGCGGAGTGCGCTGGCGGATTGGCGACAAAACGCCTTCGCCCAATTTCTCCGCTCCAGAATCGTCGGCGGCTCGTAAGTCTTTCCTCGGGCCAGACGCTTCTCTTCGCGGCGCGTGCTCCACAACAGAATTGGACCGAGCACCGCGGGCATCAGGCGCGAGACGACTCCTGACTCGCGCTTAAACTCCTCACGCAGTGCGCCAATCTGGTCGCTGACTTTCACGTCGACTTTCAGAACTGGCGTTCCATCGCCCAAAGGGCCGAACTATAGACGCCGTTGAGCTTGTGCATTTCGCGGGTACGGGTAAAGCGTTCACGAACGCGCGGATCGGGCCAGTCTTTGTAGCGCTTCCATCCGGCCAGCAGCGTGCGCGAGATGCGGTACAGACTTGGGCCATTGACCTCGAAGTCGCGCCAGAACGCCCAATCCAGAAATCGCTTGGAGTCGTCACGCGAGCTGGCTGCGTGCTTGAAATTGAACTTGAATTGGCCGTGAACGTCAGCGTAGTCCACGTCGCGCAGCATGCGTCCTTCTTCCGACATCTGCTGATACAGAGGCGTGCCGGGCACAGGCGTGTACAGCATGAATTGATGAAAGTCAGTGTCGTGGGAAAGGGCGTGCTCAATTTCGGCGATGATGTTGTCCGGGGTGTGGTGCTCGAGCCCGATGATGGTTGATCCCTGCACGCGAATGCCGTGCTCGCGGAGTTCGCGCGTGAGCTGCCGCGTGTCGGTGCCCTGCAACTTGTTGTAGCTGGCCTGAGGCGATTCGAGGCCCATCCAGAGCCATGAGACTCCGAGTTCGACCAGCTCCTGCATGGTGTATTTGCCAATGGCGTTGGCGGAGGCAAAGACCGACATCGACCACGACTTCTGCCCTTCCTTCATGCGCTCCAGCAAGCGCATGGCGCGCTCGCGATGCAGCAGGAAGTTCTCGTCCATGACAAAGAAGGATTGCACCTTGAGCTCAGTTTCCATTTGCTGCATGACTTCAAACAGCTCGTCCCCGCTTTGGAAGAAGTTGACGAAATTTCCCTTGCCTCCGAAGAAAGCGGATGTCGTGCAGAAGTTGCAGCCCATGGGACAGCCGACGGACGGGATGATAGTTGCCGCGGTCGCTCCTTTGCGTTCGGGCAAGCGGACGCCCATGATGCGGGTGCGCATGCCGGAAACGATGGCGGGATGCCGGATGGGCCCGTTCCGGTCTTCACCCAGGTAGCGTCGCATCCGGGAAACGCCCTCGCCGCGCACGTGTGGTCCGCATCGATCATCTTGTCGACGCCGGGTATGGCGGCGATATGGCCGCCGATCACAATCGTCGAGTTCGGCGAAAGCTTGCGGATCATGCGGCACATTTCACGCACTTTGGCGATGTTCACGATGATCGAGGAGATTCCGATGACGTCGTATGGATGCGCGGTGATCTCGCGCTCGAAATCGTTTCGAGTAGGGAAATCAAGAACGGTGCAGGGCGCGGAAATATTCGCCTGGATCAGCATAATGCCCCAGGAGCGATGGAACATGCGCAGCGAAAAGCTGCCCTGCGCGCGTGTGACCTGATTGTGATAGAGCTCCATCGGATTGATGGAGCGGCTGCCGAACTCGTCGTCTCGCGCGTACGGGCCGAAAACCGAACTCAGCAGGATGCGGGCCTGCGTTCCTTTGGGATGTTTTTCAACGTGGCTGGAACTCGTGACGCTCGGGGCATGGATTTCCACTTCTTGTCATCATCCGTTTCCCCCCACATGCCGTTACTGTCATCGTAGCTGTCATAGGCCGCTCGGGAACCGCCTTGCTGAAGAAAACACAAAAAGATTACAAAGTCCGGGGATCGGTAAAAAGCGGAACATGTAGTCCCAGACGCCTTCGTCCGGGGTTGCGCGCGTAGCGCGCAATCACGACTGTCGATGGCGGGCTCTGGTGAAATGGATCCCGGCTACTGCCGCGCCTCGCTCCGCTCGGCGGGGCGGACGAATGCGTCCGCCCCCACACAAGAAGGTTCCCGGCAGCCCAACTTGAACCTCAATCGACTTCTAGCCTAGAATCGCTTCCTGCTATGCCATCGGAGCCGTTGGAAGTCGAGGTGTTGGATCGGGGGGTGCTGAGCTTCCGCGGTCCGCTCACTATGGAGAACGTGACTCCATTCATGAACGCAGTGCGCCGCGAGAGCGCTCCGACGATGATTCTGGATTTTTCGGGTGTGCCCTACCTGGATTCTTCCGGACTGGGATCGCTGGTGAGCGCGTGCACTTCGTGCGCCAAGGCCGGACGCCGCATCGCGATCACGGGAGTCAACAAGCGGGTGCTGAAAGTATTTGAGATCACGAAGGTCGAGCAGATTTTGTTAATGTTCCCAACGTTGTCGGATGCAATCGAAGCGTTCACGAATGCAGGCACGGCGTAGCGACTTCACCGGCCTGCGTAGATCGTACTAGGCGGCGTGGCCGGGACTCGGTTTCTTCACGTGGCCGGCATTCACCGCATCGAGACGAATGCGGGTGACGCGCGCTGTTTCTTGCGCCAGATCGCTCGTGAACTTGCCGCTTTCCCCCGACATCACTTGACCTGCCGCCAGCGCGAAACGGAGCGCATCGGCCTGATCGTCAAAATACAGAACGACTTGTCCCGACATGTGTACTTCTCCCTTGGATAATCAGCCTCTAGCATGAACGCATGGCTGGAAAGATCAATCGAGCTGACGAGCACTTTCGACGAGAGTTGCGCGCGAACCTTCTCTTCATTTTCGGAGGAGGCGGCCTTCGCCAGAAGTGATTCTTTTGGTTCCGGCGAGTCTCACCAGGTCCAATTCAACGGGGTTCGCGACCGGAGCCGCCAGAGTGATCAAACTAAAGGGCCAACACATACTTCGCGAGTGGACTGATGCGAGAGAGCGTTTCCGGCTGCATGCGCGTAAGCAGGTTTTCCCCGGACTCCTCGTCGCGGCGGATATAGGCACCCTGTATGGAGCGGCGAGGCTCGGCAGAGCGATTCGCTGTGTGTCCATGCCAGACAGAGCCGTTGAATAGCATCACGGAACCCGCTGGAGCGCAGGCCAGAACTTGCGCTGGATAATCTGCCTTACGGTCTCGGTCTCCAAGAAGCTCCTGTGGAATCTCGGACCACAGGTGTGAGCCAGGCACAAATCGAGTCGCACCGTTGTCGTCTCGGAACTCGTCGATCATGAATATGAAGCCGACCATCGTCCAACCGCGACTGTCGCGCTCGTAATCGACATGGAGATCCTGGGCGGGTGATCTTGGCCGCAATGTCCGAGCGTGCATCGTGCTGAGCCTGAACGGTGTGCCGATGATGTGACAACAAGCCTTGAGAACTGGCGAATGCAGGTACAGCTTGTCGAACTCTGGGCCGCGATTGACAAAATCGCTGACTCGAGTCGTCGAACTCCCAACCTTGACATCATTGGAAACGGCATCATTTACAGCTGCGTCATAAGTTGCTACCAACTGAGGGAGGTCATCGGCTGGCACTGGGCCCGGAATGATGGTAAAGCCAACCTCGTCTAATTCCTGGCGACTACTGGCAGAGAGATCAAAGCCATTCATCTTGCTCCAGAAATCCGGCATTAGCAGGCCTCCTCGCCATCGCCTGTATCTCAGCAAGATAGCGAAAGCGTGAGACAACGAAAATAGGATTCGCCTTGCGCAGCTAGGCGAGGTTGCGGCCTTGATTTATCATGCGGTAATCCCCATGACGCGCGCGCTCGCCATTTGCCTTTTACTTGTATCGACAGCGCCGTCTCTGCGGGCCAACGACAAGGCCGTTCTTGGTTCCTGGGAAGGGGACTCGAAGTGCATGGTTCCCGATTCTCCTTGCCATGATGAGCACGTGCTCTACCAGATTGCAGAGGATAAGAAAGATCCCTTTCAGCTGAATCTCGACGGCTACAAGATTGTCGAAGGGGCGCCGGAATTCATCGGAACTCTGGCTTGCCACTTTGAATCGAAGACCGGGGCGCTGAGTTGCACTTCGAGCACTAAGGACAAGGACGACTGGGAATTCCATGTCATGGGCGATGCCATGTCAGGGAGGCTGATGATTGAGGGCAAGACACTGTACCGCCGCATCGCCCTCCGTAGGGTCCCGAAATAGGTCATGCCTGTTCTGATTTCCATGCTGCGTGGCGTTAACCTCGGTCCCCATAACCGGATCAAGATGGATGCGCTGCGGGCGGTGTATGAGTCCCTGAAGTTCGAGGGTCCGCGGACCTACGTGCAGAGCGGTAACGTCATCTTCCTGACGAAAGAGAAGAACACCAGCCAACTGGCGGCAAAAATTCGGACGGCTATCGAAAAGAAATTTAAATGCAGCCCGGAGGTGATCCTCCGTACGGCCGAGGAGCTACGCAAGGCCATTGCCGCGACACCTTTTGCCGATCGTCCCAACCTGGAGCCGGGCAAGATTCTGGTGACTTTTCTCGCCGCCGCGCCGCCACTCGAAGCGCAAGCTGGCTTCGACAAATTCAAGGATTATCCGGAGGAAGTGCATCTCAAGGGTCGCGAGCTCTATATTTATTTCCCGAATGGAGCGGGAAGATCCAAGCTTCCGTGGTCCGCGGTTGAGAAACTGCTGAAGGTGACAGGCACGGCTCGCAACTGGAACAGCGTCAAAGCCATGCTCGAGATCGCCGAGGAAATGGAAGGCCAATGAAGATCAAAACCATCCGAGTAGGGCTGGCCCTGGCAGTTCTCCTTTTAAGCGTGCGCGTAGTGGACGCTCAAGAACATCGAATCACTGCACGGGAACTGGTGACGCAGATTCAAAAGCAAGTTGGTGTCGAGTGGAAGACGGACACGGTTGACACGTTCAAAGCCGGAAATCCGGACACCCCAGTCACCGGCGTTGCCGTAACCATGATGGCGACCATGGACGTTCTGCAGCGCGCCTCCGCCAAAGGGTGGAATTTCGTGATCACCCACGAACCGACATTCTATGCGCATCTGGACACACCAGAGGGGATTCCGGAGAGCGATGCGGTGTGGGCGGAGAAGCGGGCGTTTATCGAGAAGCACGGAATGGTGGTCTGGCGTTTTCACGATCACTGGCACATGCGCAAGCCGGATGGGATCGAGGCCGGGAACGTGCACGCGCTGGGATGGGAGAAGTTTCAACGCGCCGATAACCAGTATTTGTTCGTGATACCGGAAACAACGGTGAAGCAGTTGGCGAGACAAGTTAGCGAGAAACTCGGATCGTCGGTAGTGCGGGTCGTTGGCGACCCCGACCTGAAAATCACGAAGGTGGGATTCAGCCCTGGGGCAGCGGGATCGGAGCGTGAGATTCGCGCGCTGGAACAAGACGATGTCCAAGTGCTGATGGTGGGCGAGACGCGGGAGTGGGAGACGGTCGAGTACGCCTCTGACGCTGTGACCGAAGGTCGAAAGAAGGCCCTCATCGTCATCGGACATATACCCAGCGAGCAACCCGGGATGGAGGAGTGCACGCGCTGGCTAAAAGGTTTTGTGAAGGACGTTACCGTCGAATTCGTGCCGGCCAAGCAGCCGTTCTGGATACCCTGAAAGGGGGCGGCCCGACGCGAGCGAAGACCTGCGAGATTTGATCTCTATCGCGGAAGAGCACCAGGCAGCCACTCGCGATACCCGCCGTGCCCATACAGGATATAGGTTTCCAGTCCGTTCGGATCGGTAATCTGATTCTCCCGGATCCTCCCGTCGTCCCGAAAGTAGTGATATTCAAAGCTCTGGCCGTTCTGCATGGTTTGGCGCTTGATGTATCCGTCGACAAAATACTGATTGGTTAGCACCGGCTCCGCTGTTCCATGCGAGGCTGTAAGCAGCTGTCCCTTGTCGTCGTAGGTGTAATTGTCTTCGGAGCCATCCGAGGCTGCAGCTCGAGTCAGACTGCCTTTATCGTAGTCATACTCAACAGTTCGTCCCGTTGAAGATGTGATTTGGCGAATCCGGTGCTCGGAGTCATTCTGAAAGTGCAGCCAGTTGCCCGAGGGACTGGTTATCTCCAACAGAGACCCGAACGAGTCCCGCTTCATTTCATATTTGTGTCCGTTGGGATCGGTGAAGCCGGTCAACACAGTTACATATTGCGGCAGAGCGTCGGGCCGGTAAGGAAAGAAATATGTCCATCCATCGGTGGTCTTGACCCGCCATGAATCTGCGGAATAAATGGCTCTGGTAAATCTCTCGCGGTGTCT
Source organism: Candidatus Sulfotelmatobacter sp. (assembly GCA_035568275.1). GTDB lineage: Bacteria > Acidobacteriota > Terriglobia > Terriglobales > Acidobacteriaceae > Sulfotelmatobacter. Next base: position 6,053 of record DATMOO010000021.1, on the reverse strand, counting down.
GTGGTCTGGTTCGTAAACGAAGCCATGCTCTCCACTGACAAAACCTTTGTGAACAAAGTGGATGCGATATCCGTCCGCCATGATTAGATCGACGGCCACTCCCATCTTGCCTCCCAAAAACATATCAAAATCATTCGAACCGCCAATTCCAAAAGACCGCGAGCGGTCGTCCTGGTTTCGATACACGCGGGTGAACTGCATCGCGGGCTCGTCGAGGAAGATGAATTCTGCCTTATGTTGCTCAAAAAGCCCTACGTCTAAAGCGACCGAGAACACTTGGGCGCTGGTGTCCGGCAAAGCGGTTGCGGACCAGGTTCGTCCCCATAGAGGAGGCCTGCCACCGATGTCGTAGATAGTTACAGCTGGAGACCCATACTCAATGAAGGGATCCCACTGCCTTTCCTGGCCGATGATCCGCCCTCCCATTTGGTCAATCTCTCGGCCGGTCAGAACGCCGGCGCTGAGGAGGCTTGTGTAGTCGTTACTCATTGGGAGACCGAAGTAGAGCATGGTTATGTTTTTGGTGAGAAGTTTCTGCAAACGAGAGTTAAACCACTCGGGATTGCGCCTCTCAAGAAACGCGAAAGGATGCACTCGAGCCGATGAAATCACCGCGAAATGCCCCTTTGAGCGCATGTTCTCCGCATAACTCCATCCCAGGCTCGGGATGTTCATGTCTTTTGAAGTTATTGCGATCATCAGAGCCGCAGGGTCCCGGGCTAGTTCCGGATATTTGTGGACAAGAAATTCATCGGTGCACTTTTCGGCATCAAGCTGATTGCGGGCATGATCAATCAGGCTGGAATCCAATGCTATGCCTGGGAGGACCGTCACTTCGATTCCAAGCTTCGACTTGTAGTAAGAGGGAGCCCAGTCCAGGGACTCGGTAAGTCCAACTGGAACGAGATAAACTCTTTTTGCTGGAACTTTTGGAAGCGAGAGCGGATGGACCGGAGTGAGGTCGACTCGCTCTCTGCCATCAGCCGACTGGAAGACAAGTCGAGTGTAGTCCCAAACGCCATTCACCTGATTTGCGATTCCGTAAAGATTTCCGCGCCCGCGAGTTCCTGAGAGTGGGACGGACCATTCGGCGAATTCTGCCCCTTCAAATTTCTCAAGGTGGCCGAAGGCGCGGCTTATCGGATGGATGTCGGCACCCAGAATGTTCTGCAGCTCTGGCGAGGCAGATGCGATCGATAGTGAGTTCTTTAAGACCTCAGATCGAACCAACGCAGAGTTCACGTAGTAACATCCGGCACTGACGGCGCAGACCAGCAACACCAATGGGGATAGAACGGCCAACAATGCCACTGATTTTGCTGATGGTCCCGATCTAGATCCAGGCAGCCGCCTTCCGCAGACTCGGCACGTCGACACTTCGCTCTCGGAAGGAACTCGGCAGATTGGACACACTACACCGACTAAAACATGCATCTCCTGAGTTAAAACCAAGGAAGAGAAGGTGTCGACATTACCGCAGTCCTCGCCCGGTCAGGCGGGAGAACAGGAAGCCCGCAGGCAAAATCGTGAACCGCGGCCTGAGACGCACAACCGACGTGCGGCTGTAGCTTTTCAGACTAGTGACGAGCGGGTTGCGGCGTGTATTGGAAATCAGCCAGAGCATCCCGATAGTCCAGCCGGACCTTGAGTAGTCGGAGCATGACCATACCGAGCGTGCCAGAAACCTCCGTGCCGGCTTGACGGCTGACTCGCGACATGTCGATGGCGACGATGTCAGGCACGGTCTGGCGAAGATGGCCGAAGTCCAGCATTACACGGTCGGCCACATAAACTTTCTTCACGTCTCCATTGATTCCCTTGACGTCGATTCGGGGCGCGCGGTGGACCTTGGTTATTTCTTGCGCCGTGTCGAGAGCCAGCGTGTTGTCGAACGATCCCGAGTCGAGAAGGAAAAGCTTTTCGGAACCCTCATTGACTTTGGTGGGCACCAGCAACATGTGGCCGATGCGGAAGGTCTGCACGTAGGAGTGCATCTCGGGAGCGATGTAGCGATCGAAGTAATTCGCGGTCGAGTCCTTGGATTGCGGCCCAGCACCGGACGCTCCAGAAGAGTCCTCAGCGGGTTCTTCCTCGCTGGTCTTTAGAGAAGTTTTGGCCGGCGTTTCTCCAGGTCTGGGCGGCAAGGGATTGAGGCGCAGAGTCGAGTGGGGAAAATCCATTTCGATAAGGAATTGGGAAAAAACATCAGCCCCGATGATTCCGTCATCCGTCGTTTGCAGCCGGTCCACCACATGTACCTGGCAATTCTGGAACTCCAACTTGCCGACGCGAACCGAGTTGGCGTACGTGACGTGACCCTGTATGTCGGGCTTGTCTCCGACGCCGGTCATTCGAATGTCAGACACAGACTTCAGCCCCGCCTGGCTGGCGAGCTTGCTGGTAATGAGAATTCCCGAAGCTCCCGTATCGAGGAGAAGCCTGGAATCTTTTCCGTTAATTGTCACCTGCAAACCAGTCCCCTGCACATTCCCGCTGCGCGACTGAAGCGGTATCAGATTGGTTTCGGTCGAGGTCACGTCTGAAACCATGCGGCAGCGCCCTGACTGCGCAAACTGAGACGCTTTGAGGAAGTCGAGGCGTTCCTTCAACGTTCGCCGCGTCTCGGCATCGTCATTCGTGTTTTGTCCGAGATAGTCTTCCAGCAACTTGATGCGATCGGCAGTCGGCAGCGTCAGCATCCACTCCTTCTGGATGTCCAGATCGGACGGATCAATCGCGTGGGCTCGAGTTAGCAGGATGTGCTCGCGGGCATACATGGCGGTCGAACGCGCCACCAGCGCGGCGCCGAGATAAGCTCGGGCATTGGGCGGAACGTTCGGCTGAGCCGGGGATGGAGGAGTGGTGATGACTTCGTTAAACAGCGCCCCTGCCTCCGGGATTTCACCCTGCCGGAAGAGCAGTTCTCCTTCCGCGACCTTGAGATCAGGATGGGCGGGATCGGCCAGCAGGCCCTTACGAACAGCATCATCAGCTTCGTGAACCTTGTCCTGCTTCAAGTAGCAGCGGATGATTCCAGCGTAGGCATCCCCCGAATGAGGGTCGGCCTTCAGGACCTCGTTGTATCTGGCAAGTGATTGATCGAACGAGCCCTTACGGTAGAGCGCCTTGGCGTCCAACAAGATCGTTGTGGGATCAGGCTGGGCAGTTGCGGAGGGCTTCGCTTCCTGGGCCGGAATCGTCTGAGCCAGGATCGCGACGCAGAGGATCTGCGCGGAGGTCAGAAGAAACTGTCGAACTCGCATGTTGCACGACATGGTGAATGGGTGCGGTGGAGCTGTAACGCGGACGACTAGACTGGGTAGAGCCGACATCACGAATGGGGGAACCACCTTTCGGGGTTGATCGAGAGGTAATCCGATGTTGAGGCTAAACTCGAGGCCTGCGGATCAGAAATAAGTTGGCAGACGGAGATTCCGATGATCCCGACCATCGCAACACACAGCAGAGGAAGCACCAGGTAGATACAGATGAAGAGTTTCTCACTCTCAGACAACAACTCTAAGCATCCGATAAATACTTCCTTTGGCCACTCCTTAGCCATGCCTCAGTCATTCTATCCCACCGAAGTTACTATCGAGAACAAGCTGCGGCACTCAAACTCTGGGGGCAATGAGCGCTTCTATGGATATTACGTTAATCGTCGGCCCTCGTTCGTCTAAACTGTTGGGGAACATGGAATGACTTTACCCAACGAGATTTACAGTCCCGTAGTCGCCACGCGGACAACATTCCCTGGAAACGGCTCGCAATTTTGCTACCTTCGGACGGGCCGCGCCGCTCTTGATAATCACGAACACCATTGATTCTCTCAGGGCAGATCAATCTTTTTGCGCGACGGCATTGCCCTCTTGGAAGGACATAGACTGTAAAAGTCGGCATAGTGTTCGGCTGCGCGTTGAGCATCCGCAGCAGTCGGATACGGCTGGATGCCGATTTTCCAACTGTCTGCTGCCAGATTGCTCTCGTAGCGGCAATGGAGTGTGAAACTGGACTGAGCGGCTCCACTTTCATCGGACCAAACAGCGTTTGGCAACCCGCTCCGGGGAGCGTGGGATCGATAACAGCCGAGTGAAACTGCCAAACAAACCATCGCAATCAAAAGTCGGGCGCTCATTCTCCGTGAGAGCTTAACCCTCAATGGGCTTGAGCAGCAACTTGGAGAAATTGAACCCGTTCTTGAGTTGTGTGTGGGTTCGCGGGGCGGAAGGCGGTTCCGGGCCAACTGTCGTAAGCAGAAAATATTGCACTGATCGTGCCCCGGCCAGTGGTCTTGAGTGTAATCGTGTTTACAACATTCGCGGCTTTTGTTTGGTAGGCAGAGATTTACTCCGGCGACGAAGGAAATTCTTTTTCAACGGTCAGAATGCTTCCCGTTACTCAGATGGTCACCAATCTCCTTCTGTATCAGGTAGCCCCCAAGGAAGGACACCATAACGAACCAGTAAGCAGAGACGCTCCCAACGAAGAAAATCGTGCCACCCGGTTGTTGCAAGAAAACGGTTTTCGACAGTCTGAGTCAGGAAAGGCTCCCCCGGAGCAAGGAGGGCCGTTATACAATTCCCGCAGTTTCGGACCTAATACTGAATGGCGTATCCACATCGACAATATGCCGGAGGAAATATGCGACGTCTAGCGATTTGGATTTTCTTACTGGCTGTTGCTTGTTTGTTGGCAGTTGCCAAGGATCAGCCCTTCCAAGTCGTTTCCTGGCCCGATCCCGGGCAGCCTGTTCTTCGTTTTGCCTTTTCGAAGTTCAAGGACGTAGGAGGTGGAATGGGGAAGGAGCGCACGTACATCAGTGACGTAGAGGCTCTCAACCTTTCAGATAAGACCATCAGTGGTGCAAGTTTTTCGTTCTATGTGTTCGACAAAGGCAAGGCAAGAATCGGTGAGGGCTACATCAATCTAACGAACATCTCTGCTGGCGAAACGGTCAAGTTTCAAGTAACGATCGCCGCATCCGGTTCCCCAACTCCGTAGCCGTATTAACATCAACCAGTGCGCCGCGCACGGTATCTATTACGGTAAACTCCGTACCACAAGGGGCGGTTCTAACGGTGGATGGTAAAGCAGCGGGGACCACCCCCAAACTTATGGACGTCGGAATCGGGAAACATATGCTCGGGTTTGAGAAGGAGGGATTCAATCCCGGGAAATTCCCGCTCGAAATCACTTCCCACGATGCTTCCGGAGGAAGCGTAAGTTATGAACTGGGTAGTGCCGCACACGACACGATCGAGTTAAGGGATGGGTCGGTTCTGACGGGAGATTTGGTTTCCGTTAGCGGCATGCAAGTGGAAGTACGAATTGGAGGGAATGCACAAACTTTCGACCGCAACCAAGTAAAACGCATTCTGCTGACAGAGCGCGCCCCAGCATCGAACTGAAGACTTTGCATAGTTGACGTAATATCTCGATTACGCTCATCATCGAATTCCAACCGAACGCTTCGATGTGAAGCGGATCGAAAGAAGTCGAAATTTGAGTGTTAAGGCCTGTTTCGCCACTCATCATGACCCGACCCGGATTAGAATTGAGGGAAACGAGTCCGCCCCATGCAGAAGCCCGATTTCAATTTCTTCGCGGAGATGGAAAAAATTGATCTTGCCGAGGATGTGTTCGGAACTAGCCTTCTTGCTTTGACCTTCGACAATCCTCGCGAGATCGTTGAGTACCTCGTAGTACACCTGAGAGGCTGGGGACCAAATCCTGTTGCTGCTGATTTCTTGAAGAAACTCGCACAGACACGCAACAATCCTGCATTGGCAAAAGGCTTGCACGACAATTGGCGACGGGAGCAGATTTCAGCAGTCATTCAAGAGATATTCAATGCAGGCGATCTCAGCGCGGGCGGAGATGATGACTCTCTAATTCCGGTCAAGAAACCGCATGGCCCAAAGTCTGGCAGTCGCGCTGCTGCTCAGAATCTGGACGAATGATCCATCGGGCCACTGTTGGCGGTCGCGGTAGGGACGACCATCGCTGATCGCCCCCCGCGCGGATCCGCACGAGCGCTCATTAGCGCATGCGGC
>DATMOO010000020.1:0-20865 GCA_035568275.1 Candidatus Sulfotelmatobacter sp. | reverse complement strand
GAGTCCGCGTTGAGCCACTGAACTTCGAGTTCTTTTACGGTGGCGAGCGCTTCGGGTTCGGGGTGATCGAGGACGTTGTCGAGCTTCCCTTCCCGGATGGCGTCGAGCACGAGACGATGCTGCTCGCGCAACTGCTGTTCTTTCTGGGCATCGCCAGACTGTGCCTCCGATGCCTTCTTCGCGTAGGAGGTAGCTTTCTTGCCGATGCAGCGGCCGCGCACGAATACTTGCGTCTGGAGGAGGAGCTCGCCTTCACGCGCTTCGCTCTGCACGTGATAGATCGTGTCGCCGTGCTTTACGTCGGTGTTGAAGCCAAAAATCATAAGGATTGAGTCATTCAGTCATTGAGCGATTGAGTCATTGAACAGGAGAGCCGAACCACATTTCCTTAACTCGTTTTTCCTGATTCTCAATCGCTCAATCGCCAAATCACCCGATCGGAAATCGCTCACCTTCAATTTCCAAAATTTGCCTCCCGCTCGCTTGACACTCGCGAGTGTAAGCCCATAATCTAGAACGTTTAAGCAATCACTTGGCGCGAATTATATATACCTCCTCCTATGCCCGACAATTACTTCGCTCGCTACCTCCCGTTTCTCATCCATATTCTTATGGCTGGCGGGATTGCGACTGCGATTGTGCTGCTTTCCTGGCTAATCGGGCAACGTAAGCCCACCCGCGCCAAAATGTCACCCTACGAGTGCGGCATGACCCCGATCGGGGACTCCCGGCAGCGCTTCTCCGTGAAGTTCTATCTGGTCGCTATGCTGTTCATTCTGTTCGACGTTGAGGCTGTCTTCATCTATCCCTGGGCGGTGATTTTGAAGAAACTCAAGGCCGATGGACAGGGTATGTTCGGGCTGTGGGAGATGCTGGTGTACATCGGAATCTTTCTGGTTGGCTTCTTTTATGTGTGGAAGAAGGGTGTCCTGGACTGGGGTGAGACCGCCGAGGGGAGGAAAGTGCGCTGATGCCGCTGGCACCCGCCATCACCGACCTCGCGGAACTGAAGAACCATCCGGCTATCGCGCGCCTGCTGGGCTGGAAGGAATCGGCAGTTCAGGGCGTAAAGTTCGATCGCGAGGAGATGACGATTTACGTCGACCGGTCGGATATCCGCGAGGCGTGCGCATTGCTCAGGGACGATTCAGCGTGCCCGTTCAATTTCCTTTCGGATGTCACATGCGTGGACTGGTATCCGGCGGAGCCGCGCTTTGAAGTTGTTTATCATCTGCTGTCGATCTCGAAGAAAGAGCGGATTCGCCTCAAAGTTCGCTTGAACAGTTCCAGCCCTACAGTTGATTCAATTACATCTGTCTGGCCTGGCGCGAACTACTTCGAGCGCGAAGTTTACGATCTGTTTGGGGTTCGTTTTGCCGGGCATCCTTATCTCAGACGCATCATGATGCCTGAGGACTGGGAAGGCCACCCTCTCCGCAAAGACTATCCGGTGGAGGGGTACCGCTAGATGGCTCACCTGAATCCCACTCCAGTGCTGGAGCCCGGACAGGATCGAACGATGATCCTGAACATGGGCCCGCAACATCCGTCGACGCACGGAGTGCTACGCGTGCTGCTGGAAATCGACGGCGAAACCATTGTGCGCCTGATGCCAGACATCGGCTACCTGCACACGGGCATCGAGAAGACTTGCGAGGCGAAGTTTTACCAGCAGGTTGTGCCGCTAACGGACCGCATCGATTACCTTTGCCCCCTGACGAACAATCTATGCTACGTGCTGGCGGTCGAGAAGTTGCTCGGGCTGGAAATTCCTCCCAAGGCGCAGTGGTTGCGCGTGCTGCTGAACGAGTTGACCCGCATCAATTCGCACCTGGTATGGCTGGGCACGCATGCCATGGACATCGGTGCGATGACGGTCTTCTTGTACTGCTTCCGCGAGCGCGAAGAGATCCTGAAGATGTTCGAGATGGTCAGCGGACAGCGGATGATGACTTCCTATTTCCGCGTGGGCGGGATCGCGCTGGAGCCGCCGCTGGGATTCTTCGATCGGGTGCGCGATTTCGCGGGATACTTCCCGGAGAGGGTGGATGAGTACGAGAACCTGCTCACTGGGAATCCGATCTGGCTGATGCGGACTAAGGGCGTCGCATACATGACTCCGGAAGATGCGATCGCGCTAGGGGCGACTGGGCCGACGCTGCGGGCGAGTGGGGTGGATATCGATCTGCGGCGGGACATGCCGTATTCCAGCTACGAGAAGTTTCAGTTCAGGGTGCCGGTATCGCAGGAAGGCGACGTGTTTGCCCGATATATGTGCCGCGTGCAGGAATTGAGGGAGTCGATCGGGATCGTGCGGCAGGCGCTCGATGGAATGCCGGAAGGGCCGATCAAGGCTGACGCGCCGCACGTGGTCCTTCCCGACCGGGAGAAGATGAAGACGCAGATGGAGTCCCTCATCTATCACTTCAAGATTATTACGGAAGGTTTTGCTGTGCCTGCAGGCGAGGTTTACCAGGCAGTCGAGTCGCCGCGGGGAGAGATGGGGTACTACATCGTTAGTGACGGGACGGCGAAGCCGTATCGGGTGCACATGCGGTCGGCTTGTTTTGCGAACCTGCAGACGCTGGCAACGATGTGCGAAGGGCGGCTGCTGGCGGATGTGGTGGCCGCGATTGGATCGATTGACATAGTGCTTGGTGAAATCGATCGATGACTCTGTGAACCTCTGTGTCCTCTGTGGTGAGAAAACCCCTGCACCACAGAGGACACAGAGGGGCACAGGGGAATTCTTTTGAAGATGAAATTCTCGGACGAATTCGAGACGCGGTTTGCGGAGATGGTGCCGCACTATCCGACGAAAAGATCTGCGCTCGTCCCGACTCTGCTCTACGCGCAGGACGAGGTCGGCTTTCTGTCGGACGAGGTCATCGCCGAAATCGCGGCGCGCCTGGAACTGACCGTTCTCGAAGTGCACAACGTGATCAGCTACTACTCGATGCTGACCACCAAGCCGCGGGGGAAATACAACGTGCAGGTGTGCACGAACATCAGCTGCATGGTGCGCGGCGGAGAAGAAATCCTGCATCATTGCGCGAAGAAGCTGGGTATCGGCCACAAGCAGACGACACAAGACGGGTTGTTTACGCTGGAAGAAGTGGAGTGCATCGGAGCGTGCAGCTGGGCTCCGGCGGCGCAGGTGAACTACGATTTTCACGAGAACCTGACGACGGCGAAGATGGATCGGATTCTTGACGAGTATCAGAAGAAGGGGACGCAGTAGATTTCAGATTGATGATTTCAGATTGCAGATTTTGATCGCGTGGTGTTGGCTTCAATCTGCAATCTGAAATCTTCAATCAACAATTGGTCTCATGGCTGACTTGGTCTCACATCCCGATGAGGTAAAAGTCGTTTCGCGGCGCTTCGGCATGGGTGCGATCAATATTGACCGCTACGTCGAACTGGACGGCTACAAGGCTGTCCAAAAGGCGCTGGCCATGGAGCCGGACGCCATTACAAACGAGGTGAAGAATTCGGGACTGCGCGGGCGTGGCGGTGCCGGGTTCTCGACCGGGATGAAGTGGTCATTTGTGCCCAAGCAGTCGGCTAAGCCCAAGTACGTTTTGTGCAATGGGGATGAGAGCGAACCTGGGACCTGCAAGGATCGCTTGATTTTTGAGCATGATCCGCATTCGGTGATCGAGGGCGTGATGATCGCCGGGCTCGCGGTGGGCGCGAAGAGCGGGTACATATACATTCGCGGCGAGTACCGGTATCTGTCGAACATCATGCAAAAGGCGATCAAAGACGCCTATGCCAAGGGATTCGCCGGCAAGAATATCTTCGGCAGCGGCAAGGACTTCGACGTTTACTGGCATGGCGGCGCGGGCGCTTATGAGGTCGGCGAAGAGTCGGCGCTGATGGAGTCCCTGGAGGGCAAACGCGGGGTGCCGAGGATCCGGCCTCCCTTCCCTGCTGTGGTGGGACTGTGGGGCGGGCCGACGGTGATTAATAATGCCGAGACGCTGGCGAATGTTCCGCACATTATTCTTGGCGGCTCAGACTGGTACGCGAAGCTGGGGACGCCGAAGAATGGCGGGACACGGCTGTTTTGTTTGAGCGGGAATATTGCCAAGCCTGGTGTGTACGAACTGCCGATGGGCTACAACCTAAAAAAAATGGTCTATGAAGTCGGTGGCGGGATTCCGAACGGGCGGCAGTTGAAGGCCGTGGTACCTGGCGGAGCGTCGTGCCCGTGCCTTACGGCGGACGAAGTCGATGTGGCCATGGATTTTGATTCGGTCGCGAAGGCGGGATCGATGCTGGGTTCGGGCGGCGTGGTTCTCATTGATGACGCGCAATGCATCGTGAAATTCGCGCTGCGGACAATGAAGTTCTATCAGCATGAGAGCTGCGGGTGGTGCATTCCGTGCCGAGAAGGGACCGACTGGCTGAAGAAGACTTTGGTCCGGTTCCATGCCGGCGGCGGATTGAAGAAGGACATCGACAACATGCAGTACCTGGCGGAGAACATGTTGGGGCGGACGTTCTGTCCGCTGGGTGACGCGGCAGCGATGCCGACGATCGCATTCGTAAAGAAGTTCCGGAAGGAATTCGAAGATCATCTGGAAGGCCGGCCCTGCCCTTACGAGAAAGAAGGGGTGGTCGAGCGGATTCCGGTGCACGTGTAGCGCCGGCGTCTCGCCGTCCAATTTGCGGGCGAATGCCCGCAGGGTTTCGTGAATGATGGCAGGGTGCGAGCGCGAGACGCGCTCGCCACAGCCGGCGGGACGCCGGCGCTACTGATATGGCTGATGTGAATCTTACAGTTGACGGCAAGAAAGTAACCGCCCCGGCGGGCACGCTCCTCATTGAGGCGTGCAAGAGCGTGGGCATTGAAGTGCCCTCCTTTTGTTATTACCCGAACCTCTCTTTGCAAGGCGCTTGCCGGATGTGCCTGGTGAAGATCGAGAAGATGCCCAAGCTGCAGACCGCCTGCACCACGGTGATCAGCGAGGGTATGGCGGTAACTACCGAGAGCGAAGAGATCAAACAGGCGCGCAAGTCGATGCTGGAAATGCTGCTCGGGAATCATCCACTGGATTGTCCGGTTTGCGATGCCGGTGGCGAGTGCGAACTGCAGGACATGACGTTCGCGTACGGCGCCGCCGAATCGAAATTCATGGAGGCGAAAAATCACAAGGAGGAGCAGCAGTGGTCTCCGGTGGTGTACTTCGACCGTCCGCGCTGCATCCTGTGCTACCGCTGCGTGCGGGTTTGTGGCGAGGGCATGGACGTTTGGGCGCTGGGCGTGCAGAACCGCGGCGTGAGTTCGCTGATTGCCCCTAATAAAGAGGATCACCTTGAGTGCGAAGAGTGCGGGATGTGCATCGACATATGCCCGGTGGGCGCACTCACTTCGGGGGCTTATCGCTACAAGACACGTCCCTGGGAGATGAAGCACGTCGGCACGGTGTGCACACACTGCGGTGACGGATGCAAGACGACGCTGGGCGTGCGGCGCTCCGACACCGGAATGGAAATTGTCCGCGGCGATAACCGCGACAAGAGCGGGACCAACGGAGACTTCCTCTGCGTCAAGGGACGGTACGGGTTTGACTTCGCGAATCATGAAGAGCGTCTGACACAGCCGCTGATCCGGAAGAACGGGAAGCTGACTCCGGCAAGCTGGGAGGATGCGTTTGAGTTGGTTGGGAAGAAGTTTGCGGAAGTGCGGGACAAGGACGGCGGGGCTGCGATCGGCGTCGTCGGATCAAATCGCACTACGAACGAGGAATCCTATCTGCTCTCGAAGTTTGCGCGCACGGTGCTGAAGACGAACAACGTCGACCACCACCGGACGGCGGACTTCTCGGCTTTCGCGGCAGCCATGCGCGGCAAGGAGAATGCCACGGCCAGCATGGCAGACGTCTTCAGCGCCCCCGCGATTCTGCTGATCGGGAACGATCCCACGGAGCAGCATCCGCTGGTAGCATGGCAGATTCGCAACAATGTCCGGCTGCACCGGGCGAAGCTGTTTGTAATCAACTCACAGCCGATCAAGTTGCGGCGGCAGGCGGCAAGCTTTACGCAGATTCCAACCGGAGCAGAAGGCAAAGTCGCAGCGTTCCTCGCAGGGGATGACGCGGCGGCAGATGCACTCGGGAACACGAAGGACGCGTGGAACGCGCTGCGCGACAAGATCCGCGCCGAGCAGAATATCGTCATTATTTTCGGATCCGAGATTCGCGGGAAGGACATCGCGAGCCTGGTCTCGTTCGCCTCCGGCATTCCGGGCGCGAAATTCGTTTGCCTGGGAGATTACGCCAACTCACGCGGTGCGGCTGATATGGGTCTCTACCCGGATCTGCTTCCCGGCTATCATCCTGCGAACGCGGCGAGCCATTTCCGCGAGGAATGGGCGGGGATTCCGCAACAGGCCGGACTTGATTTGCCGGGCATGGTCGACGCAGCCAAAGCGGGCAAGTTGAAAGCGCTTTATGTGGTGGGGTCGAATCCGATCGGGCGCCTCGACATCGACCCATTTGCTTTTTCCAAAGGTTTCGTCGTGGTGCAGGACATGTTCCTTACCGAAACTGCCGCGATCGCTGATGTAGTTCTTCCTGCGGCCAATGCTTACGAAAAAGCAGGCAGTATGAGCAACACCTGCGGCGACGTGCAACTGGTCAAGAAGGCTGGAGAAGTCTCCGGCACGAAGCCCGATTTCGAGATGATCGTGCGCATCGCCGACGCGATGGGAGCGGACATTCGCAAACTCGTCCCGTTCGGCGGCGGAGTGCGTGCGGATATGGGGCAATCGCGCGGAGCACAATCGGGTGAAGCCGATCGCCATGCGGTGTGGCTTGAGAATCAGGGACTGGAGCCCAAGTTGAGCCCGCTCGATCCGATGGCGATTCTCGACGAGATTCAGCGCCTGGTGCCGGGATACGGCGCATCTCGCGCGAACCTTCTGGCGGGCAACAGCGAGCATACTTCGCTGGCCAATAGCGGCACGGGCGTGGCTCACAAATTGGAATCCATTCAGCCGGCAAACGATACTCTGTTCACTTCGGGCACACTGGGACGTTATTCGCGCGCGCTGAGGTCTGTCTTGGAGAGTCACGAAGTAAAGCCCGCGGAAGTCGCGGCAGACTGATGTAGCTGTGAGTGATGAGCAGTGAGCTGATCGGCGTTGTGTTCCACAACTGATTCGGGAGAGGACGTGGGGCGGTGCCAATCTGGATTTACATTGTAGCGGCCGTGATCAAGTCAGCGATTGTGTTGCTGGTGCTGCTCACTGCTGTCGCCTACACCGTGTGGCTGGAACGCAAAGTCGTGGGCCACATGCAGAATCGCTGGGGGCCCACGCGCGTGGGGCCATTCGGACTGCTGCAACCGGCGGCGGACGGCATCAAGTTTCTATTTAAGGAAGACCTCACACCGCCTCATGTGTACAAGCCGCTTTTCCTCGCGGCGCCGCTGATTGCCGTCATCTTTGCGCTGACGTCGATCGCGGTGATCCCGTTCGGGAACGCAATCACGCTCTTCGGTTACAGCTTTCCTCTGCAGATTACTGACGTGAATACCGGTTTGCTGGTGATTCTCGGCGTCACGTCGATCGGCGTGTACGGGGTCGCGCTCGCCGGTTGGTCCTCGAATAATAAGTATTCCCTTCTTGGCGGGCTGCGGGCCAGCGCGCAGATGGTCAGCTATGAGATTTCGCTCGGCCTGTCGCTGGTAGGCGTACTGATTCTGTCGGGCAGTTTCAGCCTTCGCGACATCGTGGACGCACAGGGCGGAACTTTCCTGGGATTCATTCCGCGGTGGAATATCTTCGTTCAGCCTGTCGCCTTCTTCTGTTACTTAATGGCCGCGTATGCCGAGACCAACCGAATCCCGTTCGATCTGCCTGAAGCCGAGACCGAACTTGTGGCCGGGTATCACACCGAATACAGCGCGATGAAGTTTGCGATGTTCTTCATGGCGGAATACGCGAACATGATCACGGTGGCCTGCCTGGCGACGCTGTTGTTCCTGGGCGGATGGCACGGGCCGATTGGCGGTCCGCGGATCGTGCAGGCGATTCTCCCGGTATTTTGGTTTGGCGCGAAGGTTTTTGCATTTCTATTTCTCTACATCTGGGTGCGCGGGACGTTGCCGCGCTTCCGTTATGACCAACTGATGGCATTTGGCTGGAAGTTCCTGTTGCCGCTCGCGTTGGCGAATCTGATCGTCACCGCGATCATCGTGGTGATGAAGTAGCAGAGGTCAGGGTCCAGGGTTCAGGGGTCAGGCATCAGAACCCAAGCATTCAAACTGTCCCCTAATCCCTGGCCTCTGACCCCTAAGTACTGACTTTCAATGATCAGCGTTCATTTAATTCTGTTTCTTGCCTTCGGAGCGGTCTGCGTGGCGGGCGCGGTGAATCTGCTGGTGCAGCGGCATCCGATCAACAGCGCGCTGTCACTGATCGCAGTGATGGCGGCGCTGGCGGGAGAGTATCTGCTGCTAGGCGCGGAATTTGTGGCCGCACTGCAGGTGATCGTTTACGCCGGCGCGATCATGGTGCTGTTCGTATTCGTCATCATGTTGCTGAATGCGGGAGTCGAAGAACGCACGCAGGGTAGCCGGGTAGCGATCCTCTTTGGGATCCCGGGCATGCTCATCGGGAGTGTGCTGGTGGCATGGGTCGTGTTGCGACATTCGGGAACCGGAGAAGTTGCGGTCGGCGCCTTACCTGGACCTCCAAAAACGATCGGGGACATGCTGTTTCATGAGTTTCTCTTGCCGTTTGAAATCACGTCGATCTTGATATTGGTCGCCATCATGGGCGCGGTGGTGTTGGCCAGCAGGCCGCCATCCTCAGAGGTCGGCGGTCCAACACAGAAGGTGAAAGACTAATGGTTCCGCTTTCGTACTATCTGGTGCTCAGTGGAATCCTGTTCGCGTGCGGCATTACGGGATTTCTGATCAAGCGCAACATTATCACGATCTTCATGTCGATTGAGTTGATGCTCAACGGCGTGAATCTGTCGTTCGTGGCATTTGCGGCGCACTGGCATGTGCTGGCGGGGCAGATCTTCGTCTTCTTTGTCATGGTGGTGGCCGCGGCCGAATCGGCGGTGGGCCTGGCGATCATCATCGCCGTCTACCGCACGCGCGAGACATTGAATGTTGACCAGGTGAACCTGCTTAAACTATGACGCAGAATCCCTATCTCTGGCTGATTCCGACGCTGCCGCTGGCTGGGGCGGCGATTAACGGATTCATGGGCCGCCGGTCGTCGAAAAAGGCAGTCACCACGCTCGCGTTGACCTTCCCCGGTCTGGCCTTCGCCTTGGCGTTGAAGATTGCGTTGGGATTTTCGTCGGCCGCTGCGCCCTACGTTTTCAATCTGGCACACTGGATTCGTTCCGGAAGTCTCGGGCTTCCCAACTACTTCACGGCCGATTTTGCGTTTTATCTCGATCAGCTTTCGTTGGTGATGCTGCTGGTGGTGACCGGAGTCGGATTTTTGATTCACATCTACTCCGTCGGATACATGTCGGACGATCCCAGCTATTACCGCTTCTTTAGCTACCTGAACCTGTTCATGTTTTTCATGCTGACGCTGGTGCTAGCCAACAACTATCTGATGATGTTTGTGGGATGGGAGGGCGTGGGCCTGGCGTCGTACCTGCTGATTGGGTTCTGGTTCACGAAGGATTCGGCGGCATCGGCGGGCAAGAAGGCGTTCATCGTTAACCGGATCGGCGACTTTGGATTTCTCATTGGGCTGTTCCTGATCATTCAGCACTTCGGGTCTCTGAACTTCACCGACGTGTTCGCGAAAGTGCAACCGCTGGCAGCGGAGACATCAGGCGCGGGACTTCTCACCGCGATTGGAATCCTGCTCATGGTTGGGGCCTGCGGCAAGTCGGCTCAGATTCCGTTGTACGTCTGGCTTCCGGATGCCATGGAAGGACCCACTCCAGTCTCAGCGCTGATTCATGCCGCGACTATGGTGACTGCGGGCGTTTACATGGTGGCACGATCGCATGTGATCTTCGAGCGGACACCGATTGCGCTGACTGTCGTCGCCGTCATCGGAACTCTCACCGCTTTGTTCGCCGCAACCATCGGCATTGCTCAAACTGACATTAAGAAGGTGCTCGCCTACTCGACCGTTTCGCAGCTTGGCTATATGTTCATGGCCTGCGGCGCCGGAGCCTTTTCGGCCGGCATTTTTCACCTGATGACCCACGCTTTCTTCAAAGGCCTGCTGTTCCTCGGAGCGGGATCGGTGATTCACGCCGTCGGCGGCGAGCAGGACATGCGCAAGATGGGCGGACTGAAAACATATATTCCCATCACGTTTACGACGATGCTGATCGCCACCCTCGCAATCTCTGGAATCCCGCCGCTGGCGGGCTTTTGGAGTAAAGATGAAATTTTGTGGAAGGCGTATCAGGCAAGTTGGGTGTACTGGCTGATCGGAGCCATCACGGCCCTCATCACGTCGTTCTATATGTTCCGCCTCTTGTTCATGACATTTTGGGGAGACTACAAAGGCATACAGATCGACGATCACGGGCATGCTCACGCGGCCCCTGGGCATGAGGACCACGGCCATGGCGAACCGCATGAGAGTCCCATGGTCATGCTGGTCCCGCTGATCATCCTCGCGGTGCTGTCAGCGGTCGGGGGATTCGTCGGGATTCACAATGGGTTCGAGCACTTCCTCGAACCGGTATTCGGCTCGGAATTTCCAAAGACCATCACCGAAGGCTCTGGCAATACGGAATGGCTGCTTATGGGGATTTCCGTACTCTTCGCCTTCACGGGACTCATCCTCGCGTATGTTCTCTACGTCAGCAAGCCGTATCTGCCCGACAAAATTGCTGCCTCGATGAACGGCTTTTATGAGCTGGTGCTGAACAAGTATTACGTGGATGAGATTTACGCGAAGGTCTTCGTTAAACCTTTAGTGGATGGCTCGACCAAGATCCTGTGGCAGGGAGTCGATCGACGGGTCATCGACGACACCGTAAACAACGCTGCTGATGGCGCACGCCACGTGTCGGACGAGGTTCGGCATATGCAGTCCGGCAATGTGCGGTCTTATGCCGGCTGGATTGCCTCAGGCGCGGCGGTTGTGATCGCCTACATGATCTGGTGGGGGATGCGATGAACACCGACACACTGAGCCCCTACATTCTGACGCTGGTCACTTTTGTGCCGCTCGGTGGAGCGTTGCTGCTGACGGTTCTTCCGCGACGGGATCGTGATATCCGGGTGATTGCGTTCCTGGTATCGCTGATCACGTTCGGTCTGTCGCTGCACTTGCCGGTATATTTCCATCGGGCAACTGGCGGATTTCAATACGAGATCGACAAGTCCTGGATTTCGAGCCCGAATATCCACTACCACATGGCAATTGACGGAATTTCGCTATGGCTGGTCGTGCTCACTACGTTCCTCACGCCGCTCTGCGTGCTCATCTCGTGGAAGACGGTGCATGACCGGGTGAAGGAATTCTTTATCCTTCTGCTCATCCTCGAGACCGCTCTCATCGGGGTTTTCACCTCGCTCGATTTGTTCCTCTTCTACTTCTTCTGGGAAGCTACGCTGATTCCGATGGCGCTACTAATCGGCGTGTTCGGGCATGAGCGCAAGGTGTATGCGGCGGTAAAGTTCTTCATGTACACCATGATCGCGTCGATGTTTATGCTGGCAGCGATCCTCTGGCTGTACGCCCACACCGGCACTTTCGATTTCGTTGTGATTAGAGACCAAATCGCCCGTGGCATGGTGCCCAATTTCCCGGCTGCAGCGCAGTGGCTGTTCCTGGGTTTCTTTATCGCATTCGCGGTGAAAGTACCGTTGTTTCCGTTCCACACTTGGTTGCCGGATGCGCACGTGGAAGCGCCGACGGCCGGGTCCGTGTTGCTGGCGGGCGTTTTACTGAAGATGGGCACGTACGGAATGCTGCGCTTCAATCTTGGACTGTTCCCCGAGCAGGCGCGACAGAATGCTCCCTGGATCATGGCGCTGGCACTCATCGGCATCATCTATGGCGCGCTGGTCGCCATGGTGCAGCCAAACATGAAGAAGCTGATCGCTTACTCTTCGGTCAGCCACCTGGGCTTTGTGGTGCTGGGGATCTTCAGCTTCACGCAGTCGGGACTTAACGGCGCGATGTTTGTGATGCTGGCTCACGGCATCTCGACGGGCGGGCTATTCATGCTGGCGGGCATCCTGCACGAGCGCCGGCATACCTACGAGATCTCGGAGTTTGGCGGCTTGGCGACTCCGATGCCGGTTTACGCAACCTCTTATCTTTTTATTGTTCTGGCTTCGGTGGGGTTGCCGCTGCTGAATGGATTCGTGGGTGAGTTCTTGGTTCTCAACGGCGCGTTTCAGGCTAAACCGATTTATGGAATTTTGGGAGCCACCGGTGTGATCTGGAGCGCGTGCTACCTGTTGTGGATGTTCCAGCGGGTTTTCTATGGCAAGGTCACGCATCCGGTGAATAATGGCCTGGCTGACATGCTGGGCTTTGAGAAGGCCGCAGTGTGGCCTTGCGCCGTGGCCGCCCTGATGATGGGTGTCGCGCCCATTCTCTGGCTGGGAGCAATCGATCCGGCGGTGCAAGCGACGCTGAATGCATTGCCGCAAATGGTCAGCAAGGTGGTCGGCCAATGATGGTGCCGCTGGCCCAAATTCAGGCCATTCCGCAGAGCGCCGATTACATACGGATCCTGCCGGAACTGATCCTGTCCATCTTCGGGATGGTGATTATGGTCCTCGATCCTCTGGTGGATGAGGAAAAGAGCCAGAAAACGCTTGGGCTCATTGGATTCATTGGAACGCTGGCCGGCCTGGCGTCGACCTGGTACATGGCAAAGTTCCCGGGACTGGCTTTCTCAAACACGATCCGGGTTGACGGGTTTAGCGTCTTCTTTAACTTTCTCGTCATTGCGATTGCTGCCGTTGTGATTTTAAGTTCGTTCGAATATTTGGCGGTGCAGAGGATTCGGGCGGGCGAATATTACGCGCTGATCCTGTTCAGTGTGGTGGGCATGTTGGTGATGTCCTCGGCGGTTGAATTGGTGCTGATCTTCATCGGACTGGAGATCTCTTCAATTTCCACCTACATTCTCGCCGGGTTCCGCCGGAACGAAGCATCCAGCGCCGAATCGTCGTTGAAGTATTTCCTGCTGGGATCATTCGCAACCGCATTTTTCCTGTATGGCGTGGCGCTTATGTTTGGCGCTACGGGATCGACCAACATCGACACCATCAGCCAACGGCTGCTGTCCAGTCCAGCTGAGATGCTGGCGTATGCCTCGATGGCGCTGATGTTTGTTGGTCTGGGATTCAAGGTCGCGGTGGCGCCGTTCCATGTCTGGACGCCCGACGTGTACGAGGGTGCGCCGGCTCCGGTGGTGGGCTTTATGTCGACGGCGCCGAAAGCCGCTGCATTCGCCGTTCTGTTGCGGGTTGTGTTTTCCATCAACGTGCCGGGACACTTCTGGTTCCTGTGGGTGGCGGCAGCCCTATCGATGACGTTGGGCAATATTGGCGCACTGGTTCAGAACAATGTGAAGCGGCTTTTGGCCTATTCCTCCATTGCGCATGCCGGATACTTGCTGGTGGCATTCGCCATGACTACCCCGGACAATTCTCTGACTGGCATCTCAGCCGCCATGTTCTACACAGCGGCCTACGCTGCCATGAACGTGGGAGCGTTCGCTGTGGTCAGCCATCTGGCGAACGCCGGCGAGCGGTATGTCAATCTGGAGGATTATGAGGGGCTCGGGCGCAGTTCCCCGCTACTGGCGGCGACCCTCACCGTATTCCTGCTCTCGCTGATTGGAATCCCGATGACCGGTGGCTTCTTCGCAAAGTTCTATGTTTTCAGCGCCGCGTTGCGGGCTAATCTGATCTGGCTCACGATTATCGGCGTACTCAACAGCGCCATCGGCGCTTACTACTATCTTCGGATTATCGTCGTCATGTACATGCGGGAGTCCCGGAAGGAAGTGCCGGTCGGCCCCATATCGCCCGGCTTGGGGCTGGCGCTGGCCATCAGTTTTGTGGCGACTCTCTATCTGGGAATCCTTCCCAACCGAGTTTTGCAGGTCGCCCAGCACTCCGCCCAGGACCTGGTCCAGGCTGCATCGGGGGCGGCTGGAGTTGCGCAGAGCCCGCGCCTGACTGGCAGTACAAACTAACGGGCTTTCTTTTCGCGGTATGCAAACTGGATTTGACAAGCGGCTTGTAGCGCGTGCATCATTGTCACCACTAGTTCCCAGGTCGGTCCCTAGTTCTCGAGAGGGAGCCCGCCATTTAGCCGTGGAGGAGAGCCTATGTTCAACGTGATTCGCAGGCTGTGGTCGGAGGATTCCGGGCAAGACATCGCCGAATACGCGGTAATGCTGGCCGTAATTCTGGTTCTGGTGGTCGGTACCGTGCGCCTGATCGGTTCGAACGCCAATAACGCATTCTCGAGCGTGGCTAGTTCGCTGCAGTAGAAGGGTGTCAGCAGGTGGAGAGCTCCAAAGATTAGGATTGCAATGACACGATTTACTCCAAGCCGTCGATTTGCCGCATATTACCGATTTATTCGGTTTGCGGCTGCGGCGCAGCTTGGGGCGTGGACGGGCCACTGACGACCTTCCAGACGAACCGAGTTTAACCGCAAGCCGCGATCTCAGGATCGCGGCTTTAGTTTTTTGCCCCGGAAGACCAAAACAAGGAGAACCAACCCATGATTGTGAATATGTCGGAGAAAGCTACGGAGCAGGAAATCAATCACGTCATCGAACGTATTCGCGAGGCCGGGTATCAGCCTCACGCCACGCGCGGCACGGAGCGCACGATTGTCGCGGCGGTTGGGAGCGGACGCCGGCATGAGATTGAAGCCTTGCAGGTTGCGCCCGGCGTCGACAATGTCGTGGCCATCGCGCAGCCTTTCAAGCTGGTCAGCCGGCAGGTAAAGCCAGAACGCTCCATCGTCAAGATCAATGGCGTTTCGATTGGCGGACCTGATGTGGTGGTGATTGCCGGTCCCTGCTCGGTGGAATCTCGTGAGCAGTTGCTGGACACCGCGCATGCCGTCAAGCGAGCGGGAGCGTCGATGTTGCGTGGTGGCGCTTATAAGCCGCGTACATCGCCTTACGATTTCCAAGGACTAGGGATTGAAGCTCTGAAAATCCTCCGCCAAGCAAAAGAAGAGACCGGCCTACCGGTGGTCACGGAGGTGATGAGCACCGAGGACATCGACATCATCTGCGAGCACGTCGACATGCTGCAGGTAGGGGCACGCAACATGCAGAACTTCGCCCTGTTAAGGCGTCTGGCAACGGTCAACAAACCGATCCTGTTGAAGCGCGGGCCTTCCGCCACGGTCAAGGAATGGCTGTTGGCGGCCGAATATCTTCTCTCGGGCGGCAATCATCAGGTGGTGCTGTGCGAGCGGGGAATCAAGACCTTCGAAACCGAGATGCGGAACACAATCGATCTGGCGGCGGTTGCATTAGCTCGCGATCTGTCGCACCTGCCGGTCATAGCAGATCCTTCTCACGGCACGGGCAAGCAAAGCCTGATCGCGGCTGTGTCTCGCGCGGCAGTTGCAGTGGGAGCTGACGGGCTGATCATTGAAGTGCATCCCTGCCCTGAGCGCGCGCTGTCGGATGGTCCACAATCGCTCGACTTCGCGGGATTCGGAAAGGTCATGCGGGCACTGGGGGAACCGCTACGGCAAACGGCGAGAGTGCCAGTGGAGGTTTCGGCTGCGTCCTAGATTCGTCGATACAGCATGAGCCAAGTAGATGCTGAGCCAGAGTCCACCATGAAACCGTTTTCAGTGAGCAGTCGGGTTGGACTGCTTCATCCTCATGGCAGGATCGCCGAAGAGAACGAATGTGCGGCGAACATCAGGATCAGCGATGTTCGACTTGGCCTTGACGATAGCGTCGCCCAGCGCCATGCCATTCGCGCCGAACGTACTCTGAACAACCATCGCGTCGAGATCGCTCTGGGGAGCGGCCTGGTTCAGGCCGCTTGATGCCAGTACGGCAACACCGCCACCATTCGGCGCCAAGATGAGAGAGACGCCGAGCGGCTGAGAAACGGCGTCCTGGAACAATCCGTTCAGGCAGTCCATGATCAGGAACACGGGCAGTTGCGAACCGTTCGTCAACGAATTAACGGTGTTTTCATCGAAGATGTCGGGGCCGGCCCACTGTTCTTCGGAACCATGTCCCAGATAATTGACTAGCGCCTGGCCTGAATTGATCGAGTTCGTAATTTGTCCACGGGCGTTCGGGACGCCAACGTTGTCTACAAAGATATTGCTGATCTGCATCGTAGGCGGCAACCCAGCTTCTACAGTTTGAGTGTCTTGCGTGAAGCTTTCGGTGTCATCCTTGTCGGCCACGAAGAGGGCATTCGAGGTCCAGGGCCCATTCGTCGACTGACCCTCATAAGTGGAAATCTTCTCGGCAACAACTTTCGCTTCCGCTATCGTGCTCACCGGCAACCGGCCTGTTGCAATCGTGGCCATGCCGTTGCCCTTGAAATCGGAGAACCAGTCATCCGAGGCGGTCATCAGGCTGGAGCTTGGAACGATGCGCGTTGGGACCAGATCCAGATTGCCGAAGCCAAGAAAGTTGCGGGGATCGAGCGATGCGCGGCCGTTCAAGAGCAAGTAGGCTGGCGGCCGCTTCCAATTCTTCAATGCTGATTGCAGGAAGCGTTTGATGGCGAAGGGACTGTGCTCGCCGAAATTGAATTCATCGTACAAATTGCCCACAGGAATGACGGCCGAGGTCCTCCCTTCCGCCGTATGAGCGCGCACCAATGGTGCCAGCGCACCGGCGAATTCTCCGTAGGTGACCATCGCGATATCAGCCCCGGGCTGCGGGCTGTGCCACTGAGAGGGATGATTGGCCACGACACCGGCTGGCGACGAGACCCGGTCGTCCGCCACCGCGAGCAGCGTATGCCGCAACGTAGATTGAGGATTCGTGGTCGTGAAGGGCACCTGAACGGCGATCTGATACTTGCCGTCTTGCGACGTCACTTGCGGCGTCAGTTGCACGGGCCGGTTCGGGTCGGTGATGTCTATCACGACTGGTGAGCTGGCGAAATTGCTGACTGTAATCTCGTCGCCTGCTCTCCCAGCGAACTTCAACAGATCCGAATCCGCGACATAGCGATGCGGGTACGTGATGCGGATGTAGTCGACCAGGCTGGTATCGTAGTCGCCATTCTGGGCGGTCAAGGTAATGGTGTTACCCCACGGGCGAAGAACTCCCGGCGGAACGTCGAAGGTCACCTTCCCCTTGTCCTGGCCGATAAAGGTCACATCACCAAGATTCGTTCCGTTCAGCGAGACGGCGACATCATGCGGGAAGCCTATGATGACGCCTTGCAGCGAAAGCTCCAGCTGTGCCGCATGTGTAGAGTTGGTATCGAGGTGTGGAGTTCCCAGAATTTGGTCGAGCGGTGTTGAGGAGACCAGCGCGCCAAAGAAGTTTTCGTCATTGGACGTGATGAGGGCTGAGAAATAGATCGCGTGCTGCTGCAATTCCACGGTGGCTGAGTAGTTGGCCGGAGGCTGGTTCGAGCCCGACGAAAGAGCCATGTGCGGAATGCGCGCACCGCGTCCCTCGCCGGCCACCAACCAGTAAACCCGTGTTCCTGAGAAAACGGTGTTGATGCCGGTTCCGTAGAAATTAATCGCCGCTTGCGGGCCGAAGCCGCCTGGGCCTGCGGCTGCTCCCGTGATCTGAATAGGCTGCTCGACTGCCTCGGCATACAAGTGCAGCTTCGCGGGATTAACGTTCGGATCAAGTCCGGCTTTCACCAAGTCCGGCTGTCCGACTCGATACCAACCCTCATGGCGAACGTTCATCTTGATCGCCGGATGCGAGGCGAGCTCAAACTGCTTTTCGAGCTGCACGCGCGCAGGCGAATCCGTTACAGCAAATGCCTCGGCAAGATGGCTGTCCTGGCTGCCCGGTAGTGGCGGCTGCGCCTGATTCATCTGGCTGAGCATTCGGCTTTCTGATGGAGTAGCATCTGCGGCCGATTGCATCCCGGCGACGGAGACCGGACCGTGCATGGTGCGAGTGCCATTCACATCGATATCTTCAAGCCAATAGCTGGTTCCCGAACCAGGCGCGGAAGGATCAATCCAGGCGTAGCTCTTGGCCGCATGCCGCGACAATGCTCCACTCATCATCAGGGCCGAACCAGCGATGATCGAAGGATTCATGCGGACCCGGTTTCCATTCAGCTCACGGTAAACGTTAAATCCGAGGTTGTGGGACTCACCTCCGGTCTTCCAGATCAGCATCACACGGTTCGCGCCGTTCTTATCGGTTCCGTAGCGCGCCGAGAAAGACCGGAGCGTAATTCTGGTAGGCGCCACTACGATTTCGTTTTGCGTTGACGTGTTGTTCGCCAGGTTTGGATCAGTCTGATCAGCCGTGACGGTGGCTGTGTTTGAGATAACGCCAGGCTGTCCCGGAAGGGTCAGGACCGTAATGGTCGCCGTACCGGCATTCGCCATGGTTCCAAGGAGGCACGTAACGATTCCGCCTGCCTCGGAGCATGTTCCCAGACTGCTTGTAGAAGAGAGATAGGTCACGGAGGAGGGCAGCGTGTCGGTGACCGTAACATTCGTCGCTGATGCGGGGCCGTTGTTCGTGACTGCGAGTGAGTACGTGAGCGGCGTTCCTTCGGTCACCGGATTCGGGGTCGCCGTCTTAACGATTGCCATATCTGCGCTGTTGGCGTTGCCGACGACGACCGTGGCGCTCGCAGTATTGTTCGTCAGATTGGGAACAATGTTAGTCGAAGTCGCTGTGGCCGTATCGGTGATGTTGGTCCCCGAAGGCGTGCCTGCGGACACCTGGAGGACGAGGGTGAAGGTCCCGATACTGTTCACGGCAAGAGTACCGGTAGCGTTACAGGTGATCGTGCCCGTGCCGCCCACGGCTGGGGTAGTTCCACAGGTCCATCCCGCAGGAGGAGTGATCGACCGGAAGTTTGTATTAGGCGGAGTGACTTGGGTGAAGGAAGCGCCAGTGGCGGTCGCAGGGCCCTTGTTCGTAACGGTCTGCGTGTAGGTGACGTTGCTTCCGGCTGCCACGGAGGTGGGAGACGCAGAGTTGGTGACGACAAGATCTGCCTGACCTGCTGTCGCAACCACGTCGGACGCAGTCGCAGTGTTGTTCGATGAATTCGGATCGGTAGTTGCAGAGGTGACGCTTGCGGTCTGGTTGATCGCAGTGCCGGCTGCTGTGCCAGCGGTAACAAGCACGGTGTAGGTGATCGTTGCCGAGCCTGCGGCGAAGCTGGGATTCGTGCATGTAAGGGTCCCAACAGTGCAGGTCCAGCCCCCGGGTCCGGTCAGTGTCTGCGGCGTCGTATTCGCCGGGACCGTTTCGGTGAGGGTCACGCTGGTTGCGGTGCTTGGACCACTGTTGGTCACGACCTGGGTGTAGGTGATCGTGCCACCGGCCAGCACGGGAACCGGACTGGGCGTATTCGTCACCGATAGATCGGCGGTATCAGCCACCAGCGTGTTCACAGTAACGCTGTTGTTTGCGCTGTTGGGATCGGTCGTAGTGGAGGTAACGGAATCCGTCTGCTGGAGAGTAGTTCCGGATGCGACTGTAGAGGGCACGCTGACGACAAAAACAAAATTGGCGGTGGTATTTGCCGTCATGGGCGCCGTATCGGTACACGTGCGAGTCGCCAGCACACAGGTCCAACCCCCAGGGCCCGTTAACGAGACAGCACTCGTACCCGCAGGGAGCGTCTCGGTAAAGACCGGGGCAGCTGCCGAGGCTTGGCCCGCGTTGAATACTGTTTGCGTATAGGTGATGTTATTTCCTGCGCTGACAGGATTCGGGCTGGCGCTGTTCGTGACGCTCAAATCAGCCTGCGCTGCCGAAGCCACCGGGATCGTCACGGTCGCCGAGTTATTGGCGGCATTCGTATCCCGTGTAGTCGTGGCGACGTTCACCGTATCCGTGATGATCGTGCCGCCGGCGGTTCCCGCGGTCACCAGATAGATCGCGGTTACGGTGGCGGTTGAGCCAGGCGGCACGCTAGCACTGCTGCAGGCTATAGGCGCTGTGTTCGGACACGCCCATGTCGCACCACCAACAGCGACAGACACGAAGCTCGAGTTGTTCGGGGTGGCCTCGCTGAGCGTTCCCGTACTGCAACTGCTCGGCCCCGAATTGGTGATGACCTGCGTGTAGGTGATCGTGCTTCCTGCTGCGACCGGGCTCGGAGTTCCGCTGTTGGTTACTGCCAGGTCGCAGGCCACATTCACGTTGGTGGTGACGGTTGTGCTGTTATTGGCGCTATTGGGATCCGAGGTTGTAGCCGAGACCGAAGAAGTCGCAGTAATCGTGCCGATCGCGACTGTGGATGGCACGTTCAGCACAACCACGATGTCAGCGGAGGTTGCCGCGGCGAGGCTCGCGGTATCGTTGCATGTGACGGTTCCCGTTGCGCCGACGGCGGGCGTCGTGCAAGTCCATCCCGCCGGTGCCAGTACTGATTGGAACGTAGTGTTCACCGGCGTTGCTTCGGTGAACGCGACGCCTGCCGCCGCTGCCGGACCGTTGTTCGTTACCGTCTGCGTATAGGTAATACTGTTTCCGGCGTACACAGTCGCGGGTGTCGCAACGGTGCTCAGAGCAACATCAGCTTGCGTCGCGGTTGCAACCACGTCAGTGGCGGTCGCGGAGTTTGCCCCGAACGACTGATTGGTCGCGTTAACGGTGACCGTATCGGTGATTGACGTCCCAGCCGCCGTGCCCGCGTTCACTCGATAGACAACTGAGAAGGTTCCGGAAGTGCCGGCGACGACGGTCGAGGCCGTACAGGGGCTTG
>DATMOO010000019.1:0-5003 GCA_035568275.1 Candidatus Sulfotelmatobacter sp. | reverse complement strand
GATTCAGGATCACCGAATCAGATGGAGCGAGTTTCTCGGCGCGATCCAGGACCAATTCCGCTTCGGCGAGCTTTCCTGCCTCAAGCAGCTTTCGGCCTTGATCGAGGAGTTCGCTCGAATGCGGGGCCCCCTGTGGGGCGGTCGCAAAGATCGAGCTCAAGTTAAGAGTGCAGCACGCAACTAACCAATACAAAAACACGAGGGTGATTGCTCTCGCCTGCTCGCTGTGTTGCTTGAAGAACGATGGAGCCCCCTCACCTTGCCAACCGTTGTTACTGGTTACTCGGCTTGAGAATTGCATTTGCCCGCCGTAGTACCCCCCACACGAAACACACGCCCTTTGGGTTAGAACCTCTCCAACCTGGAACTTCCCTCCAGTGTTTCATGGCCAACATCATTGAAGCAATATCCGCTGTGGCAAGCCCTTACTCCACTGTGGCCTAGTTTGTACCGACATGCATACGAAGCCAGTCCGCAGAACACTGGACACCGCCGATCCGAGCGTCGCCTTTGTGTAGAACGGCCGCCGAAGCGGCCGTTCTACATGCAATCAAGTTTTGCTCTGCACCTGACAGTCTTAGAAGATAAACTTCACTGCAAGCTGAAGTTGTCGTGCCGCATTTGCGGTGCTGTTGATCGTACCGAAGGCTGGCCCGCTATTGATGTCATTGTTGGGCTGACCCAGGTTCACGTTGTTGAGCACATTAAACGCCTCGGCTCGAAACTCGAACTGGCGCCCTTCCCCAATCGGGAACAGGCGAAAGAGCGACGTATCCCAGTTCCAATAGGACGGGCCCCGGAGGGAATTGCGTCCTGCGTCGCCGAAAGTGCCGAACGTTGGCGCGGCATACGCGGCGGTATTGAACCACTCCGCTGCCGTCCTCTTCGAAAGCCCGGGATTCCCCACTTTATTCAAATGTTCATAACCAGTCCACCCTGCTTGCCCGGTATTTGCCTGATCGCTACTCATGAGGGGAGTAAAAGCAATGCCCGAATGGGCTTGGAACAGATTGTTGATCTGCCAGCCCCCCACGATGTAATCAAGCACACCGTGTCCAGTGGAAAATCGCTTTCCCCTCCCAACAGGAATTTCGTAAAGCGTGTTCACAGATAGAATGTGGGTTAAGTCAAGTCCTGAGACAGATCGATCGTAGCGAGCCGGGTTATAAGCATCCTGCGGAACGCCTCCTTCGACACCGTAATATCCGTCGCCTCCGACATTAATGGCTTTTGAGAAGGTGTAGGACACTCCGTACGACAGGCCGTTGGTGTACCTCTTATCCAGCGAGGCCTGCAACCCGTTGTAATTACCACTGCCCACGGCGCGGTCGTAAAACGTCGGCGCAATGTAGGGATACAAAGCGCGAGCCTGGGGGTCGCCAAGTCCTGGTGTAGTCGCACCACCGTAAATGCCGCCAACATCAAGCCGGTGCATGCTCGAGCCAACATAATTTACCGTCAGCGTGCTTGACGAGTTGATAAGTTTCTGCACGCCAAAGTTCCATTGCTCCGCATAGGGAACCTTCAGATTCGGATCGTATTCAAAGCCAACCTGGCCGAAAGGCGTAGGAGCGGGAAAGAAGTTATTTTTGGCGGCGATTGCGAATGGATTCTGAGCTGTAACCGTCGGCGTTGGTGAGTTCGATGTCGGCGCGTTCAAGCCGGCGGCTTCCTGCTGACCAATGTCCGGCCATAGTCCGCTTATGTTTTGCGCTGTTTGCAATACACCCGCCCAATTGTCATAGACGATGCCGAAACCTCCACGAACAACCAAGCTATCCTTCGCCTTATAGGCAAAACCGAGGTGGGGACCGACATTCGCCCAGTCGGTATGAAGTATCTTGCCGTTCGGAGACACGACGACGTGCGCCGGAAGCGCACCGGTTCCGGGAATGCAAGGCGCAAAGCCGCGCGCACTGCAGAGCGGAGGAAGCTTCTGGATGATATAGGTGCCGTTGTTGAAATCAACGTCACCTGTCTCCGGCCCCCCATTTATACCAATTTGCTTGTCGGTACCCATGGGTGGATAGAACGTGACGTCGTAGCGAAGTCCCGCATTGATCGTCAACCTAGGTGTAGCCCTCCAAGAATCCTGTACAAATGCGCTCATTACACCGCCAGGACGCGTTTCGGTAACGACGTTGCGCCGGTCTGCTCCCACGGGAACGTTGAGGAGGAAGGAGGCAAGCGGGTCGCCGATATTGACCTTGTCGTTGGGATCTGTGTTCGCGGTCGCCTGAGCGCCGAATTGGAGGTTATCGGTCGTGATCGGACTGTAAAATTTATTGCTGATGAACCCTCCGCCTATGTGAATCACATGGTTTCCGAATGTCTTCGTCAAAACACCACTGTATTGGTTGGCAGTCGGAACCTGTGGGTGCAGCGCGTAGACTTCGCCTACGCTGGGATATCCGCCGACGATACCAGTTCCAGGAAGAAAGCTCTTTCCCGGTGCTGCCCTGAAATTGCCGACAAATGCCGGCGAGAATCCAATCTGGCTGATGATGCCCGCCGACCCCTTTGTAAAGGTAGCTGCCGCGTTGTCTCCCACTTCAGTTCGGCCAAATTCAACTTGAACAACTAGACTCGGACTAAAGACATGTACGTAACTGCCGCCATAGTTCCTGTTGGGAACAGTGACCACGTTGGGTATTCCGGGAACGCCGAGGGAAGAACTTACTACGCTGGTGACGTAGCTGTAGCGAAACCATGCTGAGTCATTCTGGCCAATCTTTTGGTCAATCCGGGCAGTGAATTGGTTGATGTGCTGAGTGGTGGGAGTTGAGTCAGTCGCATTATCTCCGCTTGCATCAAGTACAGGCCCGGCGGCAGGGTAGATGAACTTCGCCCAGGCTACCATGTTGGGATCTGGAGTAATCTGATTCCCCGGGTATGGGTCACGAATGAACCGGCCAGGGTTGGCTGGATCCGGTCGAGTAGAGAACGGGTTGTATATCTGTGTCGGCCAGGAACTCTCATCCCCGGCAAGCTCCGCGGCAGTGGGCACTTTTATTTGTTTAGCCTGGGTTAGTGAATAACGGAATCCCTGGTACGCCCCAAAGAAGAATGTCTTATTCTTGCCGTCGTATAGTTTCGGGATCACAACCGGCCCCCCGACGACTCCGCCGAATTCGTTTTGCGTAAAATCCGGACGGGACTGAGTGAAAGGTTGCTGAGCATCGAAGATTCCACTGCGGGCATACTCGAACACTGAGCCGTGAAGTTGGTTTGTGCCGGACTTTGTGACTGCATTGACGACTCCACCGGTTACCGACCCGTATTCCGCGCTGTCTGTGTGAGACACGACTTTGAATTCCTGAATTTCATCGATGATGGGTGGAACCGCATATACACTGTGAAAGGCACCAAAATTACTCAGACCATCCGTGAAGAAGTAATTGCTTCGGTTACCCTGCCCATTGACGGATGGAATCACGGATGCCTGATTAATTGGCTCTGGCGTTGCATATTGGCCTCCTGAGGGACCGCCCTGTCCATTATTTACCGGAGATACACCCGGGGTTAAGGTAAGAAGATGGGTAAAGTCTCGGCCGTTGAGCGGGAGATCGTTCACCTGTTTCGTTTCGACAACGGTGCCCAGATTTGCACTTGACGTCTCCAGTTGCGGTGTGACGCCCTGCACCGTCACTTCGGTGGTTTGTGAACCAACCCTCAGAGCAAAATCAATCGTCGCGGCCTGTCCGACCGCAAGTCTGAACTCAGGAACCCGCTGCTCGGCGAAGCTTGGAGCCGATGCGGAAACCACATATCTACCCGGGGTGATATCGAGGAAGAGATAAGCCCCCGCATCATTGGTTGTGGTTGTGTGCTCCACAGCAGTAGCCACATTTTTCAGCACGACTTTGACGTTGGGAACCACCGCGCCGCTGGAATCTCGGACAGCTCCGCTTAGCGAGGCCGTCGATAGCTGTGCCAAGCCCGTGCCGCATAGCAATAGGATTCCACTCAGAAGACACGCTTGCCATAAGCCAAATACTTTGCAGGTCTTCCCCCACTCAGCTGAAGACTTCATAAAACGCACCTTGGCGCTGCGAGAAGCTTTGTACATAGCTTGTCCTCCGAAAAGTCTTCTTGATCCGGGCTTGCGTAATGAATTGCCGCACCCGTCGCGTTGCGGGTGATGCGATGCCCCGATGCATCCTTGGCGGAGCAGCATATGCGATCGAAACAAAGTTTGTCAATCACAAATAATGATCGAAAGCTAAATTTTTGACCGAATGAGAGCTCCGGTGCTCTGGAGAACACCGTTTCGAGGGGTATGTTGACGGCAAAGTTCACACGTAAGGAATTGAGAATATTTGGAGTTGACTCAAGCCTGGTCTAACGGGCTATCTCGGGGCGAAGGTTAGCCGTTCCCCGGCGAGTTGCGACAAAGCGATCTTGAATCGCTCCCATCACTCCAAACGCAGGGCCGCGTTCTGGTGGAGGCTGGCCTGGCTGCTACTAGTTTGAAGTTTGTCTCAGTGCAGCTGCGACTCTTTGCCATTCACACGGACATTCAACAAACCATGTATTCAATTTCCTGCACCATGGTCCGAGCGCCATTTCGCCTTGAAATCGTGCGATTGATTTTCGCGGTCGCTTCCGCGCGACGGCTCTTTTGGCATACCCAAATCGATGAGACGTCTCTCGATCAAATCTGTGGATTGAACCTAGACCAGGGTGATCTCAATGCCGAGTTTTTCGAACGGCGCAATCGCTGAAGCGGATGCCCCAGCGTCTGTAATCAATTTGTCCATGCCTTTTGTTGGGCAGAGGAGATACTTGCTGACAAAACCGAGTTTGCTGTGATCCGCCACCACAACCTTCGTTTTGGCGTGTTGCACAAGTTTGCGCAGGACTTCGGCTTCAGAGGGATTCGTGCAAGTGAGGCCTTGTTTTGCATCGATGCCGTCGACGCCGATGAACATGATGTCGGAGAAGAGCGCCTCGGCTGCGGCATTTGCTAGCGGGCCTATGAGAGTGAACCAACTTCCACGGAG
>DATMOO010000018.1:0-14065 GCA_035568275.1 Candidatus Sulfotelmatobacter sp. | reverse complement strand
CACAACCCGAACTCGAACTTGCTCCGGCTCCAGATCCTCTCGAGGCCTCGACAGCTGCGGCTCCCTCAGAAGAGACCCAACCGGAGTAGGCCACGGGAATGCCAAGAAACCAAACAGATGCGCACGCTCACGCTGCCGACTACTCGCACCAGCGTGGAAGTGAGGATCTGTCGGGTTCCGAGGCATCCGCGTGGCCTACTCCTGATTCATGTCGTGTGACGCCTCTGAAGTTGCCGGAGGCTCGAGAGCACTCTGGTCCGGGACAATTTCAGGCTTGGATTGTGAGTGCTCCTCTTCTTGCTCGACAGAGTCAGGAAGCTCCAAAAGTTCGTCGGCGGAAAGAACCTTTTCCGTGTCGAGGAGGAGGCAGAACTTCTTGCCGGAACGCGCCATGCCGAGCAGATAGTCGACCTTGATGCGAGTGCCGAAAGTGGGTGGCTCCTCGATGTCTTGGGGCTTCAGGTCAATCACTTGGCGGACAGAATCTGCCATGATTCCCATCACCGCCGCATCATCGCCAGTCTGGACCTCTGTGATGACAATACAGGTCAGCTTTCCGGTGACGCTGGGGGGCTGCCGGAGTTTCACGGCGAGATCGATCACGGGCACGACGCTACCACGCAGGTTGATCACGCCGCGAATCCACTCTGGCGTCTTGGGAACCTGGGTAACCGTGTCGTACTCGATGATCTCTTTCACCTTGAGGAGACTGACCGCGTACTCCTCGCCACCGATCATGAACGTCAGGTACTGCTGTACGTTCTGCTCGAGATCGCGGTTGCTTTCTTCTCGCGTAATCTGCATGGGATCCTCGTCCTCTTAGAACCGGGTGAAGCTGTGTTCAGCCGCTGAGCCATTCACTTTCTTGGGTGGGACCGAAGGAGTCGGGACCACGTACTGGAAGGGCTTGTGCTCCTGCGCCGGTCGTCTCGTGGCAGCGGTGATTCGCTCTCCGGCCACGCGGAAGAAGGCCATGAGCTGCTGCAACGCCTCCGACTGCGCCGCCAACTCTTCGGCGGTGCTGGAAAGCTCTTCGGCCGAGGACGCATTGCGTTGGGTGACGGTGTCCACCGAAGACATGGCTTTGTTGATCTGGACAACGCCAGAAGACTGTTCCCTGGACGAGGCGCTGACTTCCTGGACCAGTTCAGACGTTTTCTTGATCGCAGGGACCAGTTCACGCAGCAGTTCGCCGCTGCGTTCGGCAACGGCAACGCTGTTCGCGGCAAGGCCTCCAATCTCCTGTGCGGCAGTCTGGCTGCGCTCGGCTAACTTGCGAACTTCGGTGGCAACCACGGCGAAGCCGCGGCC
Source organism: Candidatus Sulfotelmatobacter sp. (assembly GCA_035568275.1). Lineage (GTDB taxonomy): Bacteria > Acidobacteriota > Terriglobia > Terriglobales > Acidobacteriaceae > Sulfotelmatobacter. Next base: position 12,754 of record DATMOO010000018.1, on the reverse strand, counting down.
GTGCTCTCCGGCGCGGGCGGCCTCGATAGCGGCGTTGAGCGCCAGCAGATTGGTCTGATAGGCGATCTCTTCAATGATGGAGATCTTTTCAGCGATCTGTTTCATCGCGCTGACGCTTTCGCGCACGGCACCGCCGGATTCCTCGCTATCGCGGGCGCCCTTGACCGCCATTTGTTCCATTTGCCGGCTGTTCTCAGCGTTTTGCGTGATGGAGGCGCTCATCTGTTCGAGGCTTGACGTTGTTTCCTCAATGGAAGCGGCCTGCTCACTCGTCCCTTGAGAGAGTGAGGCGGCTGATGCGGCGACCTGCGACGCAGCGCTGGCGACGCCATCGCTGCTTACACGAACTTCACTGATAATCTCCTCGAGCTTCTTCACAAAGGCGTTAAATGAGTTTGCCATCTGACCGACTTCGTCGTGGGAAGCAATCTCAATGCGTTTGGTCAGGTCGCCACCGCCCTGGGCCATCTCGCTGAGGTGATCGGCCATTGACCGGACGGGCCGGGTGATGCCGCGCGAAACGAACATAGTCACGAATGTTGCCGCGATGAATGTAACCAGGACCACGATGAACATAACCAGCGCGGTCTGGCGCGCGAAATCGGCGATCGTCTCTTCTTTGTCTGCCATGATCTTGCGATGCTTTTCCGAAAGATCGGTGGCTGCGGCCTCCATGCGATGGATCTCGTCTTTCACTTCGCTGACTTTGGCATTCCCCTGCTGGGGAGTCTTAATAGTGCCGTCGTTGATGCCAGCCACCACGGCGTCCACACCGCGTTCGTAAGTGGCAATCTCGCGCTCCATCGCCGCGACAAGTTGCTTGCTGCTGTCGGAGGAAACACGGGAGTCAAGCTCGCTCACTGTGGACCGAAGCTGCGCCACTTGGGCCTTCCACTTTTCCTGGTAGGCCTGCATGACTGGCTTGTTATCCATATTGAGGAGAGTGTCTTTCTCGAAGCGGCGCAGCTCGAGGGTAGTGATCTTGGCTTCATCAGCCAGTTGGGAGATTTTGGAATCTCCACGCAACATGGAGACGGTCTCTCGCGTTACGGATTCCATGCCCCAGTAGCCCGCCACTGCAACCACAAGCAGCAGAAACAGAACGATTCCAAATCCGAGGGCGAGACGTTTTGCAATCGACGACTTCTTCAACATACGGGTATTCCTTTCACTTTCGAAATTTCCGAGCGCGAAACGCCGGCACTCAAATCTTCTTCGGATCGACTCAGTTCACTGCCTGGGCCTGTTCGGCGACGACCTCACGCAGCAGGGCGTGGACATCGAGAATCAGTGCCACGCGGCCGTTATCGAGGATCGTGGAGCCGGATACTCCCGGCACGTCACGAAAAATACGATTCAGCGGCTTGATGATGGCCTGGCATTCTCCCAATAAAGTTTCAACAGCGATTCCCGCATACCCGCCGTCGCGATGGACGACCACTACGTTTTCCCGCTCCGGACGCCGGCCCGGTTTGCCGAATACTTCTCTCAACCGAACGTAAGGCAACGGCTCACCGCGCAGGCTTAGTACGCCCACTGCATCGCTGGAAATCTGGTCGTGGGGAACCTCAAGACACTCACTGATCATCTCGAGGGGGATCACGTACGTCTCATTGCTGGCAATGACTGAAAAACCGTCGATGATAGCCAGGGTCAGCGGGAGTCGAATCGTAATCGTCGTACCCTGGCCTTCGGTACTCTGAATCTCGATGTTGCCGCGCAGAAGTTCGATATTGCGCCGAACGACATCCATGCCAACGCCTCGGCCTGACAGATCAGTGACCGCATCCGCTGTCGTGAATCCGGCTTTGAATACCAGGTTGAAGAGTTCCTGGTCGCTAATCCTTTCGCCTTCAGCTACAAGATCGAGCGCGCGAGCCTTGGCTAGAATGCGCTGCCGGTTAAAGCCCGCGCCGTCATCGGAAAGCTGAATCAGGATATTTCCTGCCCGATGAAAAGCAGTGAGGGTCAACGAACCACACGGTGGTTTGCCGACAGAGTGGCGGACCCTGGGGGCTTCGATGCCGTGATCGACCGCGTTGCGGATCATATGGAGCAAAGGATCTTTGAGGTGCTCCAGGACCCGAGTGTCGACCTCCACGTCAGCACCTACGATCTGCAGTCGCGCGAGTTTGTTGTGGCTCTGAGAAATGTCGCGGACCGAACGCGCGAATTGCTGAAACAGAGGTCCTACCGGCACGAGGCGTACACCCATGACCTGCTCCTGCAGGTTCTTTTGCAGACCCTCGATCTCGCGATGTACCTCGAGCGCCTTGCGTCCCGCGTCGGTCGTTAGATCTTCGATCATGCGCCGTAGGCGCCCATGGGCAATGGCGATCTCTCCCGTCAGGTTCAGCATGTGATCGAGTTTGTCTGTATCGACGCGAAGCGTGCGGTTCCGGACGCCCAGAGGTGCGAGGCCCGGAACCGCTATGGGGGAGGACACTTGGTCGGAACTGAGGGCCGCCGCGCGCGTCACGGTTTCCTTGCCAGAGGCGTGACTGGCGATTGCTTTCTTCAGTTCCTGATGAGATGGACTGAGACGATCATTGCCCTCTGCCGCCGCTGGAACGAGCGAGCGGAGAGCATCGACTCCATGCAAAAGAAGCGAGATCAGCTCGCGGGAAATTGAAAGCTCACGCTCGCGAAGGGCCTCCAGCAGGTCTTCCATGACATGCGCGAAACCGGCCAGTTCCGGAAAATCCAGAGCGGAGGCGTTGCCCTTGATGGTGTGGGCGACGCGAAACATCTCGTCGAGCAGTTCGCGGTTGTCCGGATCAGTCTCGGCGGCAATCAGGTGCTGCTCTGTGCGCTCGAGCCCTTCTTCAGACTCCACCACAAATGCGGCTACGACTTTTTCGCGATCAAAGTCCATTGCTGCGCGCTCTTTCCTCTTGAATGCGCTGGCACCATACGACGCCGTCGTCGGTGTTGAGCATGATTTTTCTGCCGTGGGTGCCGCCGGTTTCCTGAACTGCCACTGTAATTCCCGAGCTTCTCATCAGTTCGAGCGCGACGGCCACATTTTGAGCCCCGAGGCTCATGACTCGGCGGTCCGGTTTCTGGAACATGGATGCGCCCCCGAAGATCTTGGCCTGGAGATCCACGATGCGGCACCCGAGTGACTGCAACGCTTCCAGTAGCGTCCTGGTTGCTACGTCCCCGAAACGCGAGGAGGCAGGGTGACCTTCGCTCGAAGCTGGAAGCAGGAAATGATTCATGCCTCCAACAAGAAACCGGCGGTCCCAGAGACAGATCGCCACGCAAGAGCCCAGGATGGTGCGGATCTGGCACGGGTCTGCGCTCGCATGGAGCTCCCCGGGCAGCAGATACGCGCTCCGGCGTTCTCCGAGGGGAGGCCTGCTTGCGGGCAGGGACGAGGATGCGCCAGCGGAAGCTGACTGCCCCGAACTCAGATGTGGCAAAGCCATCACAGTGGCTCCGACCAAGTCCGGCCGTCATCGGTTTGAAAAACCAGCTTCCGCCCTTTGGTCCCTCCTACTTCACTCTGTAAGAGGCGAATACCGCTCATCTTCAAGAAATGCGTCGCGGCGTGGACATTGCGTTCACCCAAACAATCCCCGCCGCTACTGAACGTGACGGCTGGCAAGGAGCCGCCAAAAATTCGTGCTTCAAGGGAATTCAGATGAGCGCCAAGATCGACCATGCGCTTCAGTAGTGCCGCGTTCGCTACGTTGGCGTAGCGGTTGGCGTTGACGCTTTCCTCCGGGCCTTCGGGCAGAATGAAATGGTTGGCGCCACCGATTCTGCGTTCTGAATCCCACAAACAGAGCGCAATGCCGGAGCCTACGATGGTGCTGATCGCAAACGGTTGTGCAGCCGCGAAAATCTTACCTGGAATCAGGTAGTGGCGCGCATGCTTGTCGTCGGAGGCGTCCAGGACACGCGGCAAATATTCCATAGGCAACACCGCCGGGTTGAAAGTCTGCGTCTTCGGTTTGAAAGTCATATCCGATTCCTTCGATGTTTTAGCGTGCACGATAAGGCTCAATTGCCCGGCCGGCGCAATGCGACAGCACATCGCAAATCTCCCGGTCGACCGCTTCAATTCCCGTCTTATGGGGAAACAGGCGGAACAGCACAATCACTGCGGACGCGCTGCCGTCCACGAGAATGGGCACCAGCGCGGTTACCGGATCGTCCGTCGAAAGCAGGTTCTCGTTTGACAGCCTGAGCCGGTACACCGACTTGCCGCTAAGCACCGACTTCAGCTTGGGCTCGTGGCTTACTTCCAGTACAGAGTGCTTGTTGGGGTCGACGCCAAACGACCAGTAAAGCCAGAGTTCCGAGCGCTTCTTGTCCACTTTAAAAACCGCAACTTCCTCTGTGCCGATCAGGTTCGCTGCGATCTCACGAATCGCGTCCAACGCGTCAGCCTGATCGATAGCATTTTGCAGACGCATCCTTGCGGCATAGACCTTGGCCTGAGAACCGATGTCCTCGTTTGAATTGTTGCGTTCAAATTCTCCGCGCGAGTTGGAAATATTGCTCATGCGTTCTTGGAAGACATCCTTTCCAGTGGGATCCTTCTATTCCCCGAGATAGCTGTGAAGCAGAGTGACCAGTTCGAAACTGTCGATCGGTTTGGTGATGTAATCGTTGCAGCCGCTTTGAAATCCGGCTTCGACATACTCTTCTTCGCCACGTGTAGTGACCAGAATGATTGGGGTTTCACGCAGAGTGCTTTCCAGACGCATGCGCTTGCAGGCTTCGAATCCGTTCATGCGGGGCATGACCACATCCATCAGGACAAGATCCGGTGCTTCGACAACGGCACGCGAGATAGCATCGAGCCCATCTTTGGCGGTCACGCACTCATAGGTGGTGCGTTGTTTCAAAATCATTTCTTCCATCATCAGTGCGGTGCTCGAATCGTCCACCAGTAAGACTTTCTTCGACATTCGTTGACCTCTGCTCGTCCAGTGTGTGGGGGAAGGTATTGCGTCCCGTCTCAGGTACCCACATGTCATGGCATTTAACGGGCCAATTCGCTCGCCGGGGACATCGTCCGTTAAGACGCTGAGAATTAAGCCCTTCCGGGAAGGTGCTGGGCAGGTGCGCGGAATGCGCGGCGTTTGATTTCCAGAAAGCGATTACGGAAATCGAACTGCGAGTTCAGATCAAGTGCAGCGTCTTGAGCTTTTGGTACAGCGTGCTCTTGGCGATTCCCAAGCGCCTGGCAGTCTTTTCTACGTTCTGGCCTTCGGCCGAGAAGGCCTCCGAGATGTGAAATCGTTCCAGTTCCTCAAGAGTCCAATCGGGCTTGTAGGAGGTCGAGCGCTGGTCGGGACCGGATTCGAACGTGAGATCCCCGGGCTCGAGAACTGCTCGATCGGTAAATAAAAGGGCACGTTCGAGAACGTTCCGCAGTTCGCGAATATTTCCCGGCCAATAGTACGCACACAGGCGTTCAAGGGCCTTCGGTGAAAGCTCGGCGCGGGGACGCGCCATGTCAGAGCAGATGCGGTTCAGAAGCGATTGAGTGATCGCTGGAATGTCATCTTGCCGCTCGCGTAGGGGCGGAATCGCCAGGGGCACGGTACTGATTCGAAAATATAGATCGCTGCGAAATGCTTTCGTTTCGATCAAATGACGCAGGTCCTGGTGAGTTGCAGCAATCAACCGCACATCGACGAAGCGATCGCGAACATCTCCCATGCGGCGAAATCTTTTTTCCTCGACCACCTTCAATAGCTTGGGTTGCACATTCGGATCGATGTCCCCAATTTCGTCCAGAAATATAGTGCCGCGGTGCCCGACTTCCAACAGCCCAGGCTTGGCGCTGATAGCTCCGGTAAAAGCGCCTTTTTCATGGCCCAACAGCTCCGACTCCAGAAATTCGCGGGTAAGGCCTGCGCAGTTGAGGTCGACGAAGGGTTCATCTGCGCGAGGCCCGTTTTCGTGAAGCCAAGTGGCCAGGACCCCTTTGCCGCACCCGGTCTCGCCTTGAATCAGGACCGGGCTTTGGCTGCTCGCTACTTTGACTGCCGCTTCAGCCAGTCGCCGAATGGCCGTGCTTTCGCCAAGGAACGGATTGAGCACTACGCGGCGCCGCCGGGTATTGTTCGCCAATGTCTTCTGCTGATTTCGCGAATTCTCCAGCAGTTTGTAAACGATCATGAGCAGGGCGCCAGCTTCCACCGGCTTGGCGAGACATTGCTCGGCGCCACCTCGTATGAGCGCCACTCCCAACTCCATGGACCCGAAACCGGTCAAGATGATGATTGGGACCGTAGGTTCAAGTTCCTTAAATTTCGGAAGAAGATCTAGAGCTGTGCCGCTCGGCAGGCGGAAGTCAACCACCGCAACGTCAGGCCGTGTAGCCATGAAACTCTGTTGCGCGGCAGCGACATCACCGGCTTCTTCCACCTGAAAACCATTGGCGGTCAGATGAGCGGTATACGCGAAACGCAGTTCTTCATCATCCTCCACCAGAAGAATTCTTCGGCTCGCGAACGCGGGATACATAGTTTCGTTCTTCGAGGCGACATTATACGGGGCAGAGGATATCGTGTTGTCAGAAGATCTTGGGCAGAACCCAAAGAAATGATCTAATATCGGCACTCCCTGTTGTTTTCATGGATCGGCCGCAGCTCTGGTCCGGACTGGCCGTCCTGAAACACTGGCGTTCGCGAAAAAGTAGGTAGTTGGTTGATGTTTGACGCGCCTCTTTGCCGACGCAGCCTTTTTGCCGCGCGATGCGCTGTTCTATGTGTGGCCTCGCTCTTGCTGTGCCCGGTCCGAACCCCGGCCCAAGACTACGGTAATCAGCCTAAGAGAGTCCTGCTTCTCTATTCCTTCGACAACGACGAGGGGATGTATTCCGGCTTCGATCAAGTGTTACGGTCGGAACTGCGGTCAGGACTGCGCGAGCGGGTGGAGTTCTACACCGAATACTTGGACTTGGTGAGGTTTCCAGGCCCGGGCCATGCGTCGAATCTCGTGAAGTTGTTAAAGCTGGAATTCTCGGAACAGAAGCCCGATCTGATTATTCCCGTCTCCTATTCGGCGATGAAGTTTCTGTTGGAAGAAGGAAAGGAACTTTTCCCCGGGATTCCCGCTGTTGCGCTGTTCAACTCTAGAAGGTTAGACGAAGTGAAGCGCCGCATCTCAACCGGGACAGCAGGACGAGATATCACTGGAGTTGCCAGTGCCGACGAGCCCTCCCGGACGCTGGACCTCGCGTTGCGGCTTCAGCCGGACACACAACGAGTCGTCGTAGTAGTGGGATCTTCGCCGCTGGAACAATACTGGCTTGAGCAACTGAAGCAGGATTTTCTGCCCTATCGTCACACGGTTGAAATCGACTTCCTGACCGACGTCGCGATGAGCGACATTCTTAAGCAAGTCGCAGCGCTGCCTCCTCATTGCATAGTCCTGAATACTTTCTTCTTCGAAGATGCGCGAGGGCAGTTTTTTCTGGAACAGGAAGCCTTGGATCTGGTGGCCAGTGCCGCTCGCGCGCCGGTATATGCGATCTATTCCACAGATATCGGGCATGGCGCGATTGGCGGCCGAATGACAAATCCGGAGAATGCCGGGAGGAAAATTGCGCGGTCTGCGATTCGTGTTCTCAATGGCGAAAACTCGGCAAGGATTCGGATCGAGCTCGACAATTCGGCGCAGGATACCGTTGACTGGCGCCAGCTACAGCGTTGGCACATTAGCGAATCCCGCCTTCCGGCAGCGACCGTCGAACTCTTTCGTGAGCCTTCGCTCTGGGAGCGCTACCGTTACCTGATCGTAGCGGTGATTTCGCTTTGCATTCTCGAAACGATCCTCATTTTGGCTCTTTTGCTCAGCGTTCGAAGACGAAGACTCGCGGAGAAGGCGCTTCGGCACCAGAAGGCCCTGGCGGACGCCGTAATCGAGAGCCTGCCGGGAGTTTTTGTGCTGCAAGATCGGCGAGGTAAGAACCTGAGGTGGAACAAAAACGCGGAACGGTTCCTACGCAAAGACGTCTCTGACATTCAGGAGTTCGGTAACGTGGCCGACCAATACAAAGAGGCTGCGCGTCAGGCCAGGGACGAGGTCTTCGAACGTGGCTCAAGCCACTTGGAAGCCGACTTGTTGCTTAAGGGCGATGCTACCGCCCCTTACTATTTCACAATCGTACGGGTGGAACTGGAGGGCAAGCCTTACCTAGCAGCCGTCGGAATTGACCTGACAGAAACGAAAAAGGCAGAGGAGGCTGTTCGTCGATCGGAAGCGGAACTACGATCTTTTGTTGAGAATGCTCCTTACGGGATCGGGACGATCAGCGTACAACAAGACCGGTTTCTCCACGCCAACCCGGCTCTGGTGAGAATGCTTGGTTATCAGTCAGAAGCCGAAGTCCTCGCTCTTACCATCTCGCGCGATTTGTATTCAGAAGGCGAAGTAGGCGGTTTCCGGGCGCAGCCGACGCGGGCAGACTTTTTCAGCGCAGTGGAGTTTACATGGAAGCGCAAGGACGGTAAGCCGGTGTTGGTACGGGCGAGCGGTAGGCGCATGTCGAGTCCGGAGCAGGGAGGCGATATTCTTGAGATCATCGCTGAAGACGTGACCGCTCGCAGGCTGCTGGAGGAACAACTGCGTCATGCGCAAAAGTTGGAAGCACTTGGACAACTCGCTGGCAGCGTTGCCCATGACTTTAACAACCTCCTCGGCGTGATCATCGGATACACCGAATTACTCTCTGCCGATTGGGGCTCTGCAGGTAAGGCCAGTGCGCGCCTGGAAACGATCAAGAAGGCCGGGGTGCGCGCCGCTTCTCTGACCTCACAACTGCTCGCCTTCAGCCGGCGCCAGGTACTTCAGCCTAGAGTTCTGAACCTGAATTCTCTGGTGGCGGAAACCCAAAAAATGCTTCAGCGCCTCATGGGAGAAGATATTGAACAGAGGGTGGTGCTCGACCCGGCACTAGGTAAGACCAAAGCGGACCCAGGGCAGATGGTGCAGGTCATCATGAATCTTGCGGTCAATGCCCGCGACGCCATGCCCAATGGCGGCAAACTCACGATCAAAACAGCAAACATCAAGTTCGAGGACGCGACCACCTTTTACGGCGTTGCCGTGCCTCCTGGAGACTATGTAATGCTCTCCGTGAGTGATACTGGCACCGGCATGGATGCGGAAACTCGGGAACGTCTCTTCGAACCCTTCTTCACGACGAAACCTGCGGGAAAGGGCACGGGGTTAGGCCTGGCCACGGTATATGGGATCGTGAAGCAGAGTGGCGGATACATTTTCGCCGATAGTGAACTGCAGCAGGGCACGACCTTCAACGTCTATCTTCCTCAAGTCGAACTGCCTGCGGAATTGGTTTCTGCGCCGGTAGCGAAAAAAGAAGGGCTCCTGCCGGAGTCGGAGACGCTCCTCGTTGTTGAAGATGAGCGTTCTTTCCGCGAGTTGCTGTGCGAGGGATTGCAATCGAGGGGCTACCAGGTGCTGGCTGCTTCCAACGGAGTGGATGCTTTGCAGCTCGTCGAGCGGCACGACGGACCGATTCACCTCCTGATCACCGACGTGATTATGCCGCAGATGAGCGGTCCGGAATTGGCTAGATGCCTCGTCGATGTGCGGGGCAATATCGACGTCTTATATATGTCGGGCTACGCCGACGACAAGTTGGGAACCATTCCGGGCTCGAGCGGCGAACTAACGTGGATGCAGAAGCCCTTCTATCTCGACGACCTCCTGCAGAAGATAAGAGAGATTCTCCAGCGGAAAAGCTCACGAACGGCTCGGGACGGCAGTCCCCATCGTGCAACGAATTGAGGGAGTAATTGTCGGTGAGACTTTCTTTCTTCGGGAAGGGTGATTCACGCCAGCGATTCTCATCAGAACCGCTCGACCTACACTTCCCAACGCAATGTGTGGAATCGAGATTTCGGTTCTAAGGGCGGGCACTCCATCCCCTCAGAAATCGCAGACTTCTAACCGGGGGACGGTTATCCGGTCCCTGCCTGCAGTTCTATGCTCACGGGATTAAATGCCGCGCCCTAGCATGTAATTGTCCGCACGCATCAGCCAGCCTGCCTCGGCGATATAGAACGGCCACGGGAAGCCGATGTTCTGGTACTTATTCTGGATGGTATTGATATAACTCGAGACGCGGGCACTATCGCCCATCGCGGCCGCAGCGGTTCCTATCAGATACCATGGGAATGGGTCCTGAGAGTTGAACGAAAGCGAAGACCAACCGGGCCACGCCGCATTGAAAGCCGCATAGGATTGCTGAGCGCGAGGGTCGGATGAGTTGACGTCGCCCATCAGGACCGGAAAGACCTGCGCACTGGCATCTGCATACCATGTGCGCATGTTGGGAGCCGCAAGGCCTCCGATATCGTTCTTGTAGACTGCCCAGGTACCGTTCAGCCACATTCCCAGAATGTCGTTTTGCATCGAGTTTGCGGCGTTGTTGTAGTAGGCGGCTTTGGCACTGTCTCCGAAAGCATTCTGAAAGAGGGAGGCGAGATCTCGCAGGCCGCGGTAGGCTTCGCAGTTGTCCATGAGGTACTTGCTTTGGTAGTCGGGCTTGGCCCAGGTGAGTCCGCCACTCTGCTGCGTCTGGATGAGGACACCGCCGATCACGTCGAACTGATAAGAATGGCCAGCGATGAAGGAACGCGCGTTAGCATCGCCGGTCTTCATAGAGCCAGGCTGCCCAGGCGCCTTCTTCCCAACTGACATGCAGTTCGCCCTGCAGTCCGTGGATAAATTGCAGAAGGCTGCTGGCCTTGGTTTCCACGATCGACTCCATCACCAGTTGGCCAGTGCTGTTGCGGACAGCAATCACCACTGCTTCCTTGTGTACCTCCATATATACTTAACGTCACGACTCATGTGAGTTGCCTCCTTGGGGGGAAGCTCATTCGTGCTAACGTCTATCTTTCCCCAAGGTAAAAATGCCACTGTTCAGGACACCCTACTAGAAGCCGACGTAAACCATCCTGAGTCTCGAGCCCAGCCAACGCACACGCAGCTTCAATCTTCTGAAGCGGGGCGTTCTTTCATAATGCATTGACCCCGAAAAAGGCGAAGGAAAAGCGCACGCTTGTGATATGGCCTGTTAGCGACAAGTGGCCTTCGCCTCGTTCTGTCCCGAATGCACGGCCCGAGAAGTTGAGATTGCGCCACATCCATTGGCTACCCTGATTCCCTCGCTGCCGCCAACGCCCAGTCCCTATTAGACTTCTGCCCGAAGAATGATTCCTCACTTAGGACGAGAACACTGTGATTAAGATTTTGATCTTTGCCGCTTGTGTTGCTTATGCAAGCATCGCTCTGATCGCACAGACACCCGACTGGCAGCCATCTTCAGGACATACCCAAGTACCAATATGGCCCGTCAAACCACCTGATGCAGTGCCCTACGGACGAGAGGTCACGGTGACGGTACAGAGTCCTGATGAGCCTCCGGCTACTGTCGTTGGCAAGGTGTCGCAACCCACAATGACGGTCTATTCACCGAAGGGACTTAACACGGGTACTGCGGTAGTCGTATTTCCTGGCGGCGGCTATTGGGTCTTATATATGGACCTCGAAGGCACGGAGATCTGTGATTGGCTCATGGCTAAGGGCATCACATGTGTCCTATTGAAGTACCGTGTACCGGGCGAACACTTTGCGCCGAGGTCCGGCGCGTACCCGAAATCACCTGTGGCATTGGAAGATGCTCAGCGAACAGTCAGGCTGGTCCGATTCCACGCCACGGAGTGGGGAATCAATCCACATAAGATCGGCGTGCTGGGGACATCGGCAGGTGGGCATCTGGTGGCGGCAGTGAGCACGAATTTCAAGAGACGCTTGTACCGCGCTGTCGACATGGCTGACAAGGAAAGCTGTCGTCCGGATTTCGGGGTGGCTCTTTATCCGGGACACATGCTTGAGAACACTTCTAAAGAGTTCGAGTTAAATCCCTACGTTCCGGTCACAAAGGAAACTCCGCCCATGTTTCTGTTGCAGGCTGAGGACGACCCGATAGACACTGTAAAAAACTCGCTGGTTTACTACTATGCGCTGAAGAATGCCGGAGTTCCGGTAGAGATGCATTTGTATGCTCAAGGAGGCCACGGGTTCGGCATTCGGCGCACGAAGATGCCAATCACCGGATGGCCTCCGTTAGTGGAGACATGGCTAAAAAGTATCGGGATGACTTCGGAATAGCTGGTCCGCGAAGTCAGTTGTTGAAACATCTCGATAACACATTGACCCGGACGGATAAGTTTTATCATCTTTGCGATGCCCCGGTGGAGCTCGGGGCGGCCGTTTATGAGGACGAGGTCGGGCCGGATTCGACCATTTGAAGCCAGAACGACGGGACAGTACCGCATTCCCTCTGGGGTCTGGACACGTTTGGTGAGGTTAACTTCGCGGGATTGGGTATTGGGCACCGGCGCCACCTCCGATTCAACTCGGTATCTCGGCAGGTATCACCTGCGTACAACTTATTGCTAACAAAAGCAATGGCAGAGAGGGAAAGATTCGAATTTACTTGAAAACGTAGTTTCAACAACATAGAGAACACGGCGGGCACCGTAAAAGCGATCGAAGACAGTGGTAAACAGTGCTAATGGATCACAAACGGATCACAGTGCACGTTCGTCGAGTCCGCGATGTAAGGCTAGCCGGGTGGACATCAGGCGTTATGCAGGCAACCGCAACGTACCCAGTTTAAGCCCGATCCCTAAACTTTTCCTTGGTCCTATTCCGCAGGACGTTTGGTACTGACTCGAAAGTTGGCAGGTCA
>DATMOO010000017.1:0-13878 GCA_035568275.1 Candidatus Sulfotelmatobacter sp. | reverse complement strand
CCGCAGTACGAGAAGGCGCTGTTCGAGAGGAAGCTGTTTGAGCTGGGATTAACCAGCGGATTCACGCGCCGGATTATGGACAAGTATGGGGAACGGTTCTCGTTGGAAGAACTGCGCGCCAATCTCGAGGTCGAAATGAAGCAATCGCGCCTGTCCGATCAGGACGCGATCCGGGGAATTCTGATGCTAGCCCGATCCAATTACGAGGTTCAGTTTCAGCCCCAACAGCCGTTGTCTGAACGTATTCTTTTCCCCGGCACTCCGTCACAACGCAACGGCATCGAAGACGCCCGGTTCGTCCGTTTCCAGAACGATGACGGCAGCTACGTCTACTACGCTACCTTCACGGCCTTCGATGGCAAGGTGATTTTTCCGGAGCTAGTAGAGACCTCTGACTTTCTCCTCTTTAGGTTCATTACCTTGAACGGTCCGGCAGCCGAAAACAAAGGTATGGCTCTCTTCCCCCGGAAAATCAATGGCCTCTATGCCATGCTCTCCCGTCAGGACAATGAGAACATCTACCTTATGCTTTCTGACAACGTCCACTTCTGGCATGAACGCAAGGTGCTCTTAAAACCAACGTTCCCCTGGGAGTTGGTCCAACTCGGGAACTGTGGTTCCCCCATTGAGACCGAGGCAGGTTGGCTAGTCCTCAGCCACGGGGTTGGCCCCCTGCGAACGTACTGCATCGGCGCGTTCCTCCTTGATCACGACAATCCTGGCAAAGTCATCGGCCGCCTCCGCGAACCATTACTCAGGCCGGACCAAGAAGAGCGCAAAGGGTATGTGCCGAACGTCGTCTATACCTGTGGCGTTCTCCTCCACAACGGCGAACTGATCATTCCCTATGGCATGGCCGATCATGCCACCGGTTTCGCCACTGTTCCCCTCGATGAAGTGCTGGCGGCCATGCAATAAGAAGTGTCGTCGAACAGCATGAGTGAACCTAAAAAACGAGTGGCTGTCCTGTCGCCGATAGCGTGGCGAACACCTCCTCGGCGATATGGCGCCTGGGAAACAGTGGCTAGCAACATCACCGAAGGACTCGTCGACCGTGGCTGGGATGTGACATTGTTCGCCAGCAGGGACTCTGTGACCCGCGCTCAACTGCATGCCGTGGTGGACAGGGGATATGAAGAGGATTCCGCCATCGATCCCAAAGTAGCCGAATACTTGCACATCTCTGAAGCGTTCGAGCATGCTGCTGAGTTTGATCTCATCCACAGCCACTACGACTTCATGGCTTTGACCTACAGTCGGCTGACTAGGACACCGGTCCTAACGACCGTGCACGGATTCTCGTCTCCCAAAATCATGTCCATCTATCATAAGTATCGGGACGGATACTTCGTTTCTGTCAGCGACTCCGACCGAGCAACAGGGCTCAATTACCTCGCGACTGTCTACAACGGCATTGATCTCTCGTTATACCCGCTCCAGGAACGTGGCGGGGATGACCTGATTTTCCTCGGCCGCATCCATCCAGATAAAGGTGTGCATCTAGCCATCGAGGTAGCTCGTCTGAGCGGGATGCGTTTGGTCATTGCAGGTATCGTCCAGGACGAGGCGTATTTTCGGGAACAGATCAAACCCCATCTCGACAACCAAAACATCCTTTATATCGGACCGTTGGACGCGACGGGCAAGAACGAACTGTTTGCTCGAGCCCGAGTTCTGCTGCACCTCAACACAATCCCGGAACGATTCGGACTCGTTCTGGCCGAAGCCAATGCCGCTGGCGTGCCCGTCATCGCAATGGATCTAGGCTCTTGCCGTGAGGTGATCAAAAACGGGGAAACCGGTTTTCTGGTTGCCAACGTTGCTGAAGCAGTTCGGGCCCTTGGCCGAGTCTCTGAAATCGACCGACCCGCTTGCCGAAGCCGAGTCCGACAACACTTTTCGATCGAAACCATGGTGGAGGGATACGAACGAGTTTATTCGACGATTTTTGATCTGGAGGCGAACAAACGATCATGAAGCCGGACATTGTCAGACGGTACAGCCACAACCCCATCCTCACCAAGGCCCAGATCCCCTATCCCGTGGAAACGGTTCACAACGCGGCGGTCGTGAAGCACGGGAGCGAATACGTTATGCTTTTCCGCTCCCATCTGCGCACCGGCCGGTCCATCATTGGCTTGGCACGCAGTGCCGACGGGTTCCGCTTCACAGCCGATCCCCAGCCTTTTCTGACTCCCGACCGGGACGGCCCCTTCGCTGCCTATGAAGAGTTCGGCGTGGAGGACCCACGCGTGACCCTGCTCGACGGAGAGTACATCATCACCTACAGTGCGTACTCGCGAAACGGAGTGCGGATCGCCCTGGCCAAGACCAAGGACTTTATTCAGGTGGACAGAGTTTCGCTGATCACGGAAGCGGATTATCGAAACGTGGTGATCTTCCCCCAGAAGTTTGATGGGCTATATGCCCGGCTTGACCGTCCTCATTCTGAAATCGCCCCGTGGTCAATCTGGATTTCTTATTCTCCCGACCTATGCTACTGGGGACAATCGCAGCTGATCATGAGGCCACTGCAATATCACTGGGATGAAATGAAGATCGGCCCCGGCGCGCCGCCGATCAAAACAGACCGGGGTTGGCTCTGCATCTATCACGGAGTTTTCCAAACAATGGATGGATCGGTCTATCGTCTGGGAGTTGCTCTTCATGACCTCGGCGACCCGGCAAAGGTCATCGGGGTGGGCGACTCGTGGATTCTACAACCGGAGGATCCTTGGGAAATAACTGGATATGTCCACAACGTGGTCTTCACATGCGGCGCCGTTCCGGAGGCCAATGGAACCGTAAAACTCTACTGGGGGGGCGCAGACACAGTCATGTGCGTAGGGGAAGCGAACGTCTCGGAACTCGTCGCACTCTGCCTCGATAACGGCAGACCGGCAAAATAAGGACGCCGTAAGCTCTTGGCAACATCGGCGGGAAGGAATTTTTCAACAGGCGGGTAGCGATTTCGCGATAAAGATCGCTGAGACCTCGTGATGCAGGGACCGAGGCCGGCGCACGGTCACAGAGCAGTGAGTATTCCGGACTAATGACGATGATAACGATGTGCGTGCGGAAGGCCCTGCTCTGTTCCGCGATACACCTCACAACACAGCCGCCAGCTGATCACAAGAAAGGAGGCGATCAGGAGGACACTGATTACGGTCATACGCCCTGCTTTGGTGTTTTTCTTTTGGTCATACACCCATGATTTCAGAAATGCGGCATACTCACTGGCCAATTTGGATCAAGTGCTTTTGGAGGCGAAAGTGGATGGTTGATCTAGCCAGGCGATAGCGGTCAAAAAACCGGCCAACAACTCTGATGGCAATGTTTCAACAGCGATGCTAGCTAAGACCGTCAACGCTTCAGAAACTCACATGCACCGACTCCAACTCCGGGATGCACCGGGAGTTTTGCAGGGATTTGACCGCATCTTCAGCCGTGAATTTCCCCATAATCAGTGCCAGCTTACGGTTGGTCGTCATTTGGATTGGTGTGGGATCAATCCGCTGTACGTATTCGGGGGCGCGAGTACCGCCTCGGTTCACTTTCACAACAAATTTGATGGTTTCCATGGTTTATGTCCTTAGTGGAGATGTGAACAATCAGCGTTTCTTTTCTGACGTCGCGGACACCACTGCTATGAAAGGCTTGCCACATTCCAAGCAACTTGCCTTTAATCGAGAAGTGATCAATCCGCAAGATGGGCACATCCTTTGTAATTGAAACCCGGCGGTCTGCGGTTTCAGCTTGCGCATCCGGTAGAGCAGCACGATCGTAAAGAGCAGGGTGAGAAGACCGAAGGAAATACTAGTTGCGTTCATAAAAGCGACCCTTCTTAGCGAAGTCTGCAGCAACGGGCTGGGCAGGCCACTCACTCGTTGAAAAGCCTAAGGTGGGAGAACTTCAGATGGACTGGCTTAGGTCAGAAGACCTGAAAGAGGAGAAAACGCGACCTCCTCAATAATTATTATAGCATTCCGTGGACTCTGTCGTTGCCAGAAGTGACGAGGCGTACCATTGTGCATGCACCGAATGAATCCAGAATACGTCGACGACACCTTAAGTCTTTACGCTGCGCTCCTGCGGCAAGAGCCAGACCAGGAAGATGACGACGAAGAAGATTTCGATAACGCGCACAACGACGGCTACTCAGAGTAACGATCTACTCTAATAAAGGGCCGCTCTGATTGGCTGGAAGCGCTGTCTGGACCAGACCAGCGCAATCGACACGATGTGAGCTATCTTGCTCAGACGCTCCCAGCTAGACGTGTCATTCTTAATTATCTTCTGAGTGTGCAGACGGAGCCGCGAAGGCTGAATCGCAGTTCCTACCTCTAGGTCGCTGAGGTCGTGTCCTGATCAGGTCATGTGCGGCGACCACATCCAGCGAATCAGCGCTCTTCATCCGTGTGCGTGCCGCCAAACCTTGCGGCGAACACAAGTCCACTTCTAACTGGTTCCCGAAAATCGAATTCAGGGCAACGCCTCCAGGCGGATGAGGGTCGTAGCCGAGAAATAAGGAAGGTCAAAGCTCATGCCTTTACTTCAAATTCTGGAAGTTCTCATCGTGGTGGGTGTCCTGCTGTGGCTGGTGAATCGCTTCATTCCCATGCAGGGATCCATCAAGTCCATTCTCAACGGCGTGGTGATCATTGCCGTGGTGTTGTGGCTTCTGAACGCATTCGGGCTCTTTCACTCGCTGTCCCGGATCCACGTCGGAACTTTGCTGATCCCTTAGGGCAGGTCAGCCATAACTCTGAGCGCGTCACACAAATCTATTAGCCAAGTGCGGCAGGCATCTGCCTCCAGGAGTCCATCTTGAAATCAAAGCTGTTATTAGCAGCAGGAATCACCCTCAGTTTGAGTGCGTTTGCTCAAACCAATTCTCAAAACCTAACTGTCGAGCCGATGAGTACGGCGCCCACGTTCCGCGTGACCGTGATCAGCCGCAGCGTGCGGGCGGTCAACTATCAGCATCGCAGCGGAAGCTCGAAGCTCGATTTTGCCGGCACCGACTTGATGCCCTCCGCGAATGGCGTTGCCGAAGTAAACAGCAAGCGTGGATCCATTGCGATCGAAGCGGAATTCGGCAATCTACAAAAGCCGACGACCTTCGGCAATGAATATCTGACCTATGTCCTCTGGGCGATCTCACCCGAAGGCCGCGCTGTCAATTTGGGCGAAGTCCTGATTGGCGGTAACCATCGCAGCAAGCTTAACGTGACTACCGACCTTCAGGCATTCGCGCTGATCGTGACCGCCGAACCTTACTATGCGGTCCGCCAGCCGAGCAATGCGGTGATTCTCGAGAACGTAGTTCGCGAAGACACTAAGGGAACAACCGAAGCAGTCAATGCTAAGTACGAGTTGATGGAACGTGGCGGCTACATCCCCACCGGCTACAAGTTCGACCCAGTGGTCCTGAATGCCAAGTTGCCATTGGAATTCTTCGAAGCGCGGAATGCACTGCGCATCGCTCAATCCGAGGGCGCCGAGCGGTACGCACCGGACAGTTATCAGCATGCCGTTAAGCTGATGGATGGTGCGGACGGCCAAGCCACTGACAAGCATATCGACAAAAAGCCCCTGATCGCGATCTCCCGCGAGGCGGTGCAGACTGCGGAAGATGCACGCGCAATTGCGGTCAAGAAAATGGACGACGTCCGTCTGGCAAATGAACGTCAGGCTTCCGCGGATGCACAAGCGAAGACGCAGGACGAGGCGGATGACGCCATTCGGCAAAAAGAGCAAGCCCAGTACGACGAGGCGAGGGCCCGCACAGCAGCAGCCCAAGCTGAATCCGACGCGGCACGGGCACAGGCCGCGAAGGCACAGGCAGAATCTGACACCGTGAATGCGAAAGCCGCCAGAGCTCAAGCCGAAACTGACTCGGCAAGGGCCCGCAACGACGCCGCTGACGCACAAGCTGCCAGCGCGAAGTCGCAATCAGAGATGGCCGCCGGCCAGGCTTCCTCAGCAATCGCCCTCTCGGCAGCGAAGGCCGATGCGGACCAATCTCGCTTGGCGGCACAGCAGGCGCAGTTGAACGTGCAACAGGCGGAAACCGACAAGGCGGTGATGCGGGCGAAGTTATCCGAGCAGCTGAATTCCATTCTTCAGACTCGCGATAGCGCACGCGGCCTCATCGTCAGCATGTCCGATGTGCTGTTTGACACCGGGAAATACACGTTAAAGCCGGGAGCCCGCGAGAAACTGGCGAAGGTCGCTGGCATTCTGCTCTCCTATCCGGGCCTGAACATCGAAGTTGGTGGTTACACGGATAATATCGGCGGCGATGCCATGAACCAAACGCTGTCTGAGAATCGTGCTGGATCTGTGCGCGACTACCTTGTGCAACAAGGCGTCTCGACGAATTCAGTTTCGGCCAGAGGCTTCGGTAACAGCTTGCCAGTATCCTCCAACGACAACTCTGCAGGTCGGCAGCAGAACCGGAGAGTGGAACTTCTCGTGTCTGGCGAAGCCATCGGCAACCCGGTGAACGCGACAACTGGTAGCCTGCGCTAGCATGCGCAGGTCATCGGAAAGGAACAGAGGTACCACATATGAACGCAATTAAAATCACCAGCACAGCCATTCTGTCTTTGCTTCTCGGAATCGCTGCGCCTGCTTACGCACAGCACGAGCAGCAGGATCAAAAGCAAGACCACCCCGAGCCGCAACAGAGTAAGCAGGAGCAAGCCAAACCCCAACAAGAGCACGGTCAGCAACAACAGCAGCAGCAGGACCGCAACGAGCAGCAGCATGCTCAGCAACAACAACAGCAACAGGACCAGAAGCAACAGCATGCCCAGCAACAGCAGCAGCAGGACCGCAACAAGCAGCAGCATGCTCAGCAACAACAGCAGCAGCAGGACCAGAAACAACAGCATGCCCAGCAACAGCAGCAGCAGGACCGCAACGAGCAGCAGCATGCCCAGCAACAACAGCAGCAGCAGAACCAGACGCAACAGCATACCCAGCAACAGCAGCAGCTGGACCAGAAGCAACAGCATGCCCAGCAACAGCAGCGGGGCAACGAACATCCGCAACGCACACAGGAGGAGCAGCGCGTCCAGCAGAGCGCATGGCAAGATCATCGCTCACAACACTGGAACTCAGACCACCGCAACTGGCAACAGCGTGGCGGCTACAACGGCTACCGCATGCCCGACGACCGCTATCGCGGATACTTTGGTCAGGACCATGGGTTCCGCATCTACGGCCTGCCATTTCTAGTTGTTGGTGGGTACCCACGCTTCCAATATGAGGGCTACTGGATAAGTCTGGTTGACCCATGGCCGGAAGCTTGGGGCAATGATTGGTATGACAATGACGACGTTTACGTCACCTACGCCGACAACGGTTATTACTTATACAACCGCAGGTATCCCAACGTCGGAATTGCGATCAGCATCTCGATGTAGCGGTGAACGTGGTGCAGCCTCGGGAGAGGCTGTACCCCTCATGAATACTCGACAAGGAGCAAATCATGCTCGGATCCATATTGATCGTTATCCTGGTATTAGCACTTCTCGGGGCGCTGCCCCGGTGGTCGCACAGCAGAACCTGGGGTTATGCCCCGACCGGAGGACTAGGGTTAATTCTCCTGGTTGTTGTCGTTCTCCTGGTTCTCGGACGCATTTAAGCCATGTGGCACACCTCTATTATGTCGACAGGCGCCAACGTCGGTAGTTGGCGCCAGTTTGCCATGCGCATAGGGACAGTGCTTCTTATCGTGCTCATGTCCTGTAGTAGCTCATCCGCATACTCGGTTTTGACGCACGAGGAGATCGTGGACTTGCTCTGGACCGATCAAATCAGGCCCCTCCTGCTCAAGCAATATCCGGGACTGACGGAAGATCAGATCACAGAAGCCCACGCCTACGCCTACGGAGGCGCGGTCATCCAGGATCTCGGCTACTACCCCTTCGGCAGCAGAGAATTCAGTGACCTGGTGCATTACGTCCGCAGCGGAGACTTTGTTCGTCAGCTGCTGATCGAGAGCCAGGATGTCAACGAGTACGCATTCGCCCTGGGAGCCCTGTCGCACTACGCGTCGGACATTGCCGGCCACCCGGCCGTCAACCGGGCTGTCGCCATCCAATATCCGAAGCTGCGGGCGAAATTTGGCCAGTCGGTGCGTTACGCGCAAGACAAGACGGCCCATCTGAAAACAGAGTTCGGCTTCGACACAGTGCAGGTTGCGAAGAATCGTTATTCGTCGCAGCAGTATCACGATTTCATCGGATTCCAGGTGTCCAAATCTTTGCTGGAGCGGGTCTTTCCGGTTGTGTACGGAGTGGAGTTGAAAGACGTGCTTGCCCACGAGGACATGGCGGTGGGTTCATATCGCTTCGCCGTCAGCCGGCTAATTCCGCAAATGACGAAAGTCGCACTGCAAACCCATAAGAAAGACCTTATGCGCGAGACGCCGAATTTTGCGAAGCGAAAGTTCCTGTACCGGCTTTCCCGATCCAACTACGAGAAAGAGTGGGGGAAGGACTACGTGAAGCCGGGCGTGGGCACGCGGATCTTGTCAACGCTCCTGCGCTACATGCCCAAAATTGGTCCCCTCAAAGGGTTGGCGTTCAACAACCCGACCCCGCAAACTGAGGACCTGTATATCAAGAGCATCAATACGACCGTCGATCAGTACCGGGCATTTCTCGAAGAGGTGCGCACTGACGCACTCGTGCTAGCTAACTGCGATTTTGATACTGGCCAACCGACCAAAGCGGCAGAATACTCGCTGACTGACGTTACCTACGCCAAGTTGCTAGCCAGACTGGCAGACCACAAGTTCGATCTGGCGTCGCCGGAGTTGCGCGATAACATTCTGCAGTTCTATTCCGACCTCTCAGTGCCGATCGAGACGAAGAAGGACGCGGTTCGCTGGCAAGCCGTGCTGACCGAACTGGACCAGTTGAAGTCTGTGGCCCCGGTTCCGACCATCGCGGGCAACCCCGCACAGTGATCTTCCGTGCAGTTACTCCACTTTAAGAACGCTGCATTCAATGTGGTTCGCAACATGGAAAGGAATCACACCATGGCGTTTGCTGCGGCGCTGGCGTACTACTTCGTTCTTGCTCTTTTTCCTTTTCTGATTTTTCTTTCCGCGGTCGGCGCTCATCTGCCTCTTCCGGACTTCTTTAGCCAGGTCATGGGATTGATCGCGCGAGTGGTCCCCGCCGCCAACATGGGTCCTCTCCGGAGCTTGATGAAGGACACGATTTTGTCCATGCACACCCGTCTGCTGACGTTCGGTATTCTGTTGACTCTCTGGTCGGCGTCGAGCGGGTTCACAGCTCTGATCGATGCGCTCAACACTGCCTATGACGTGTCTGAGACGAGGCGCTATTGGAAAACGCGTAGTCTCGCCATCGGTCTTACGTTCTCGGTTGGATGTCTGCTCGTCATGGCCCTCGGTCTGTTGCTTGTGGGCCCTACCCTGAGCGCAAGGCTGACCGAAGCAATCGGAATGGGACCTCTCTGGCCGTATGTTCGATGGGCGGTCGCAATTGGGTGCACGGTCCTCGCGGTTGAGCTTCTCTACTTTGTTGCACCGAATGTGCAGTACAAATTCGTGAGCACGCTGCCCGGAGCGTTAATCGCCGTAGGCGGATGGATCGGATTGTCCTACCTGCTCGGAATCTATTTCCAGGATTTTTCCGCGTACCGCAAGGGCTATGGCAGCCTCGGAGTAGTGCTTGCCTTCAGCATTTGGCTCTACTGGACGGGCTTCCTGGTCTTGATCGGTGCCCAATTCAATGCAGAACTTTTGCAGAATGCCAGGGGAAGATCAGCCCCTGAAGTCAGGCGACCCGCGGAGCCTGATTTGGCCGCGTAAAGGAGAGAAAAATATGGCAGCCCAGGCGTGGACAGTGAAACAACTCATAGAGGCGCTGAAAAAGTTCCCGTTGGACGCGAAGGTTTTCTACGAGATGGGGCCAAACGGCACAGGAACGATTGGAAAAGCACAATACGTAAAGGCTCGGGGCGAGGACGATCAGTTGGGGGTGCTGCTGGACCGATAGGTCGGCGCGATGGACTTGGCAGAACAGTTTATCGTTTGGCGAGTTTCGTTTCCACGGCCTCAGCAGCGGAGAGTTTCCGGTCTCGGTGTGGCTCGGTACGCGGAGCACCGGTATGCAGTTCACAGACTTCCCCAACCGCTGCACCACAAGTGGTACAAGGCACAGATAGCATTTGTCTCGGAGTGAGTTCCTTAGCTTTCACCACTATTGGGATACTACACTCCGCCGCTGGAATAATGTTCAATAACGCTCAGTTTCAGCACATTTCTCCAAGCGGCAAGGCACTACTGGGTCTCGAAACCTTTTCTTAATTCCGAGCAAAAGTGACCACTCTTGGTCGTCAGGTTCGTAGAGAATATCGAAGAGTGTAGCCCCACCCCAGGAGAGGGCGATTTGATGACACGAGCCGCGCCAGCCAGGAAAAAACCCGAGTTGGACCCACGGAAATTCCTAGCCACCCTCGGCGAGGATCGGAAAGTCGTGGCCTTTCCCAAGAAAGAAACAATCTTTGCGCAGGGAGACGCCGCTGACGCGGTCTTCTACATCCAGCGAGGCAAGGTTCGACTCAGTGTTGTATCCAAGACTGGTAAGGAAGCAACTCTGGGGATGTTGAGCGACGGACAGTTCTTTGGAGAAGGTAGCCTGGCTGGACAATCTCTACGCATGGGGTCTGCAACCGCAATGACGGATTGCGAACTTCTGCGCATCGACAAGAAAGCCATGATGCTTGCGCTTCACCGGGAACACACGTTCTCCGATCTATTCGTAGCCTATTTGTTGGCGCGCAACATCCGATACGAAGAGGATCTGGTTGATCAGCTCTTCAATTCCAGTGAAAAGAGGCTGGCTCGACTTCTGCTTTTGCTTGCTCACTTCGGCAAAGAAGGAGCACCCGAGACTGTAATCCCCAAGATCAGTCAGGAGACGCTCGCAGAAATGATAGGCACCACTCGTTCACGGGTCAGTTTTTTCATGAATCGATTCAGAAAGCTAGGCTTCCTTGACTATGGCGAGAGCGGACTGAAAGTTCATAGTTCACTGCTCAATATCGTTCTCCACGACTAGCGCCCGCAGCCTATAAACAGAAGCTTCCCGACAGCGATGAGCAAGTCAGGCATTGGCTGGGTCTAGTCCGGAGAGCATCCCCATTTTGGTCGCCACCAGTACCTCCAAGAGCGTCGCTGTGTTACGAACGCTTCCCGAGATGGTGATGAGTGCTTCTGAGACGGCCGGATGTTGTTGCGACAGCGAGTCAAGACGGTCGCTCACGTTGTGCAGTTGAATCGCTTCGTGCAGGATTGCATTCGAAGGCATGGGGCACGCGGCTTTCTGGCGAACCTAAGGAGAGAGAACTTCAGATGGGCTGACTTAGTTCAGGGAACCTGAAAGAGGAGAAGGTGGTAACCACCTCAACTCCATCTTATCACGTGGGGAGTCTCTCGGAATGAATATTGCACTGCGATTGCGTGTTGATTTGTGTCTGTGAGTCAGTATAGGCAATAGCCTGTACATGCACTAGATTCAGCGCAGCATGGAAAAGAACTAAGCTACTCGCCTTTCGTGGCCTCCCTTACGATTCGAGCGGTGGCTTGGCTGGCATCTTCCTCGTCAAGCAACGTTAATGTGCTCCACGGAATGGTACTGAGGGCGAAACCGCGTCCTGTCGGTTTCAACTCTGCGGTGCAGAGATCGCTATCAACGCTGGATATAACAAAATCGCCTTTGTGCCCGAGCGCTACCACGCGGTCACCCTGTTTGGGGATGCGCTTCTTCCGATTGGCCATGCCCAGATTTTCCCACGGCCCAGACCAGATTACTACCCCCTGTGGATTTCAGACTTCACTGCCGCCGAAGTCTGGGATTTGACAGGCGTCTTCGGCTGTGAATCTTCCCACCATCAGCGCCCGCTTACGGTTGGTTGTCAACTATGTGGCCGGGGTCAGCAGCCTCGCACTGGTCGGGAAGACAGCACTCCTAAGGACTGAGTACAGCGGTTTCTCCCCGATGCCCCAAGGTGCGGAAGGAGGGCGCACAAATCAGCAGCCAGCAAGACGACTGGGCGCAAATTACCTGAGCACTAACTCCTCAATAGTAAACTTTCCATTCCCCTTCTCACGCTCCAACTCATTGAGGCGCTGTTCTGCCTGTTCGCGGGTATCGAATGGGCCCTGATCTGAAAGCCTTTCGCCCAATTCGACAGCATTCCCTTCGTTGACGATATGGCGTATCACGTATGCCATGTGAAACTCCTTCTACTGTGACGATCGTACGCCGGTCCGTACCGCCGAGAATGAGCACTCTTGCTCAGACGAGGTGTTCCTTACTGTGCTAACGTTCGAGTTTGGAGTCAGAAGGAACAAATCCTGAACTCCTCCGTCCAGTCCCATCTGCGAGTAGGGCCTATGACTGCATTCAGCATATTCCTGATCGGCTTCTTTCTTCTGATCAGTTGGCTGTTGTGTTTGGAGGCGTATCGCGGAACAGAGCGAGACCCTTCGCACGTACCTCGTCATCATCGTCATTAGTTACTGGCCGCGTTGTGACCGAGAGCTTGGATAGTTCCCCAAACGTGGACACTTTCGACTCCTACTGCCACTTGGCCACGACGGAGCTGGCTCTTAACGGAGTCCATTGTCGGGCTAATAATTGTTTTGATATTAACGGCGTTCCGCATCTGGCGGAACAAATGAACGCTAGGCAACCTGCCCATGAGCCGAAACAGGATGGTCAATGTCTTTCAAGAGCGTGGTGAATCCTGAATACGACATGGCGCTCACGATAGAGCACCACGCGCTTACTTGATGTCAGCTTCCCTGGTCTCACGTGCACTCGCTGTCTTCACTTTTATGATGTGGATTAGATTCTTGTCCGGGTAGATATAAGCTGCCGCGTGCACGTAGTGACCTTCGTGACCTTTAAGAAGCCCCGGATTGTCCACCTTCCAGGCTCTTTGCTCGGTTACGAACCTCAATTTATCGCCATCTTCCAGAACCGTACCCATGATGGTTGTCAGCCGAGCCCCTATGTCGGCCGAAGTCTTCGGTGACTGGTTGGGAGCGTCCGGCGAGAGTGCGACGACGCCTGGGGCAAAGCACAGAAAGAAAATAACAAATAAAAGAGTTTTCAAGGAAAGGAACCTCCATTCCCAACGACTAGTGCCTCGGCGCTTTGTTAAGCGGGAAGGCATAACCCGCTTCCCGCGATTGTGCTCATTGACGCACTTGCTCATGACTGCCTCGCTTTGGCTGCCGAGACGCATACCAACTGGTGTTCTTCCAAGTCGCTCTTGGCGCGCTCCATATCGACGTTCTTTTGGGCCGCAAGCTCCGTGCTGACTTGATAATAGGCAGCGGAACGGGCCTCAAAGTACTTGCTGCGCTTGTAGTCAAGAGTTCGTTCCAGATCCTTGCAAATTAAGCAGGTCATAGCTAACCCTCCAGCCCATCCTCGGACCCAAGGATGCCAGTCGATGTGCACCTTTTTATCGCTTCTGTGTGAGGAACTCCCTCTCAGCGCGGAGCCAGTCTTGTTCTTCTTGGCCGGGTTGGCGGCCACGACTTTCGTACAGATCATAGGCCCGCTCCCGTATCATGTCCTGTGACGGAACAGTGTTTGGCGTCATCGCCAGCTTGACGGGCGAGTCTTTCGGTGTGACGGCAACGTTTGGCTTCGATTGCTTGAGAGTCTTGGGATCGAACATAGGGATACCTCCTGAGTGCATGTACTAAGAGGGATGTACTTCAGATGAACTGCCTTAGTTCAGAGGACCTGAAAGAGGAGAGGAACTACTCACTCACTTACAAGCCTACGCTGAACCTTGGTGCGTGTCCAGTGT
>DATMOO010000016.1:0-4080 GCA_035568275.1 Candidatus Sulfotelmatobacter sp. | reverse complement strand
CAGAACTATCTCCTGACCAATTCCGGAGCGACCATCGCATCGCCCGGCGCTAGCGGCAACTCGACCATAACAATTTCGCCCGTTGGCGGCTACACCGGACAGATAACGATGACCTGTGCGGTGAGTGGCGGGCCATCTGGCGCGTTCAATTCGCCCGGCTGCACGATTCCCTCGCCGATCTCGGTCATGAGCTCCCCGGTGACCACGACGCTCACCCTGAATACGCAACCGACAACCTCCCCGGGCTCTTACACCGTGACTGTCACCGCGGCTTCCGCGGGGAGTCTCAATGCGATCACAAGCTTCGCCGTCAATGTGCCGGCGGTGCCGACGGCTCCTCCCGGTTTCATGCTGAGTAGTACAGCCGTCACCATCGCCGCGCCAGGGCCAAACGGAACATCGACGATTACGATCAGCCCGCGCGGAGGCTTTACTGGCACCGTGGCCCTGAGCTGTTCCGTTTCGGGCGGTCCCATGGGAGCATCTGATGCACCCACGTGCTCGGTCACGGCTCCTCCGGCGATCACCGGTGCCTCGGCGGTTACGGCGACGCTCATCATCAGTACCACTGCCGCATCGTCCGCTGCCCAGGCTAGCAACAGTGCGACAGTCTCCGTTGGTGGTGGCGCGATTTTTTCAGCCCTCCTCGTCTTTGGTGTGCCCTCTCGCAAGAGAAGATGGACAACCTTGTTCCTGTTGCTGTTGTTCGCAACCGTCGCTGGAATGGCGGTCGGCTGCGGCGCGGGGGCGAACGCAAGTAAGGCAAATGTCAACCCCGGCACAACCCCCGGCAACTATACGGTCACAGTAACGGGCGTCGCCGGCACCACGATAGCGACCACCGCCGTCGCCGTCACGGTGAACTGAGCGGCCACCGAGCCTCCGCTTGCTCCAGCTTCAACAACACGGGATACGGAGTCCCTTGATTCACTGCCAGCAGATTCCCGCTGCGTCGCTGTCGACCTCCGATTGATCCCGAATCACGAGCAACTCTGACGTAACCAGACTAGGTAAGGGTTGCCGACGAACCACTCGGAACTTGATCGGTCAACACTACCGCGCCACTGATGTACGTGCGAAGGGATGGCCAATGTGCTCTTCGCCACAGTTAATTGGCAGTTCGGCAATGAGCAAGCTTCTCGATGGAAAGGCGGCAGTACTGGGCATTGAGGTTTTCCGGAAACCCGAAGTTGGCCTGCGTGACTACTGAAATGACGCCCTATTTAAAACTGAGTTTGAGTGTCATGCGGGGCGGTCAAGTGTATATTACCGCTCAGCCCAGAATTGAATCCTGGTCAGATGAGGTGAGACCGTGGCTCATAGTGCTCCGTACCCTGTCTCAGCCCCTGCCCAAAGTGTAGTTTTGGATCGAGTTGCTGAGATACCGTGGTATGTCTGGTGTTCGGCGATCGCTGTGACATCCACCACGGTCGGACTGTACTGGGACATCTCGTGGCACACTTCGATCGGGCGGGATACCTTCTGGACCCCCGCGCACCTGTGCATCCACTTCGGCGCCATTCTTGCCGGACTCTCCAGCACGTACCTGATCCTCACGACGACCTTCGGCAAGAACCATGTTGGGCAGGGATCCGCAGTAAAGATCTGGGGATTTTACGGGCCCTTCGGAACCTTCGTCTCGCTCTGGGGCGGGCTTACGATGCTCACCTCCGCTCCGTTCGATGACTGGTGGCACAGCGCCTTCGGCCTGGATGTCCAGATCATCAGCCCGCCCCACGTGGTGCTCATCCTCGGGATTTTCATCTTAGGCTTGGGAGGATTGCTTCTGATCATCGCGGAGATGAATCGTGCGAACGAAGAGACCCGCAGGAAACTGAATCGTATCTTTCTCTACGTCGGCTGCATGCTGGCGATTCTGCTGTTGATGCTGATCTCTGAATACACGGGCTACACTCAATCGCACAGCGCGATCTACTACCGCGCGCTGGCTCTGGCTATGCCGCTGGTGCTCGTGGGCATCGCTCGCGCCTCGGGCTACAGGTGGGCGGCGACGAAAGTGGCGGCCATTTATTTTGTCATTTGGCTCTTGGCACTCTGGCTCGTACCTCTGGTGCCAGCCGAGCCCAAACTTGGCCCCGTCTACACTCGAGTCACGCATCTGGTGCCGATGGAATTTCCGCTCTTTCTGTTTGTCGGCGCCGCCGTGCTGGATTTTTTTCTGGACTGCATGGCGGAAAGAAACAAGTGGTTGCAAGCCGCAGTTGGTGGCACGGGTTTTCTGCTCGCAATGATCGCAGTCCAGTGGCCCATGGGAAACTTTCTGATTTCTCCCCTCGCCGAGAACCGCATTTTCGGCACGAACTATTACCCCTACATGCAACCGCCTAGTGCGTATCATTTCAACCACCAGTTTAATTTCTACGAGAAATCGCGCACCGAGTTTTGGGTTGGAATGCTCATCGCTTTCGCCGCTGCCTTGGTCATGACGCGTATCGGCCTTGCCTGGGGCGACTGGATGCACCGAGTCAAACGGTAACGCTATGAAACGGGCTTTCCTAATCTTCTTTAGTGGTTGTCTCTTTATCGTGTCTCGTGGTAGCGCGCACGTGGGCAGCCCTGACGTTTTCTATGAAGGCAAAGCGGGGCCCTACCGGCTCTTTGTGACGGTGCGAACACCTCCTATGATTCCGGGAATCGCGCAAATTGAAGTGCGCTCTCTTGACGGAAACGTAACCGACGTTCGCATCGTGCCTCTCCGCGCCGTGGGGGAAGGCTCGGAGTACGCTCCGCCTTCGGACCGCATGGAAAGGTCGCAGGCCGACCCTCAGTACTTCACCGGCAAACTCTGGTTGATGGCCTCCGGAGCTTGGCAAGTGCGAATGGAAGTGTTTGGGACACAGGGAAAGGGAGAAACGGCTGTCCCTGTTCCCGCCGCTGCCCGGCGGACCCTCAGAATGCAGAAGACCACCGGAACCTTGCTCGTGGCCCTGATGCTCCTGCTGGTGGCCAGCATGATCGCCATTTTTGGCGCCGCGGCGCGCGAGAGTCAGTTGGAACCGGGCGCTGCAGCCTCCGCGCCGTTGCGGCGGCGTGGACGAATCGCTATGGCCGTGACCGCGGTTGCACTCGTCGCCATTCTGTTTCTTGGGAACATGTGGTGGAATGCCGCAGCGAGCGGACGGGCCAACCTGATGATGTACAAAGCGCCTCCGGTTGAAGCTTCCCTCCAAAACACCAACACTCTCGTGCTCAAGATGGGTTTTTCTTCCTGGCACGACCGCCGCAAGGATATGCTGCTCGACAAAATCATTCCCGACCACGGCCACCTGATGCATCTTTTTCTGATCGGTCTGCCTGATTTGGATCGTCTTTATCACCTCCATCCGGATCAAATGTCGGCCGACACTTTCGCGGAACGATTGCCCGTCGTGGTGGCCGGAAATTACGCGCTCTTTGCTGACATCGTGCGTGAATCCGGTTTCCCAGACACCATGACCGCGCGGCTCACCTTGCCCAATCTGCCCGGCGATCCTCCCTCCGGGGATGATTCAGAAACTAGTGTTGCTTCTCAGGCTGATGCTAAGGGACCTGCGGCCTCTTTCACGTTACCGGATAATAGTCGTTGGGAGTGGAGTCTCGATCCTCAAGGGCTTCATGCGCGCCAGCCCGTAATCCTGCGCTTTCGTATCTTCGATAAGGACGGCAAACCCGCCTCAGACCTCGAACCGTACATGGGCATGGCCGGGCATCTGGTCATCGTAAAGCGCGATTTGGCCGTCTTTGCACACGTGCACCCTTCAGGTTCCATGCCCATGGCCGCGTTGCTGCTCTTGGAGAAGCAGAAAGACAGCGGCAGCTCCGCGATGAGTGCAATGCCCGGAATGCACGAAACTGCGCCTGCCGAAGTTACTTTTCCCTACGGTTTTCCCGAACCCGGCGACTACCGTATGTTCGTCCAAATCAAGCGGAGCGGCCACGTGCAGACGGGCGTCTTCGACGCTCACGTCGGACCCTAGAGTCGTTTCTCTATATGACAAGGAATCACTAGACCTTCCCATTCGCTGTCAATTCGGCAGGGTCGAATCCGCAATTGTGGTCGAATGACCGTACCGCCGCGAC
>DATMOO010000015.1:0-3215 GCA_035568275.1 Candidatus Sulfotelmatobacter sp. | reverse complement strand
GCCATTGCCGACCTGATCGGATCGGTGGATGGCCTACCGAGCGACCTAACTGCGCGGAAGAAGGAATATTTGAACGCCACGGGTTATGGCCAGAAACGTCCTCGTTGACGCTGGATTTGTTGTAGCGTTGCTTAGCAGTCGCGACGCTCACCACCAATGGGCCGTGACGCAAGCCTCTGAACTGCCTCCGCCTTGGTCCACGTGCGAAGCCGTTCTGTCCGAGGCCTTCCACCTTCTCGGAAAGCTTGGTACCCCCAATCTCGGCGCACTACTTCGCCGCGGCGCTCTGCAGGTCACCTTCACATTTACCGAGAACGTGGAGCCAGTCATGAAGCTGATCGAGAAGTACTCCAACGTTCCCATGGGATTCGCCGATGCTTGCCTCGTTCGCATGACCGAAACGCTTGCCGATCCCATCATCCTCACTACCGACCAAGATTTCCGAGTTTACCGTCGGCACAGCCGTCAAGTGGTTCCCTGTGCGACACCCGAGTGATCTTGCCGCCGCTTATTTCTGCCGAAACTGAACCTGGCCTTTCTGCTTTCTGGACACGCCCGAGCCGCTGGGCTTCCTCCTGACGTGAGCCGAAAGCACCTGATACCTGAATGAGCAAATCAGCATCCGGCAGGTCAATGGCGAAATTCCCAACCTTTGAGAGCACAATGCAGCGCAGCTCGCCTTTCCGGAACCTTTCGTAGATCCGCTCTCGCTCGATCTTCGGTGTTTTCCCCGCGACGAGTGACAGCGGCGTGACAGCCGCCTCTTCAGGGTTCTCATGACATCAGAATGTTTGTGCAACCAGAATTTCAACGGTTTATCATGCCGATGTACGCCCATCACGAGCGCAAACGATGGAGCGTCTTGCGGATTTGCGATCTTTCGAAGCGCCCCCGGAAGTGGCCAATCCAGTCAATACAAGCGTTATACACGGGAGTTGACTAAGACAGGCGCCGGATCCTTATGTACTTCAGCGCGCCAGCGTGCAAGGCAGAAAATTTCCCTCCCGTAGCCAATGCTACGCTGATGGAATGCGGTCGAGACGAGTAGTCTTTTGTGTTCTTCGTGCTCTTCATGCGGATTTTCCTTTGCGACCGGCGGGTTCACTCTTCGCTTTCATCGACTTCACGAGATCGGCCGACGACGCTCCTTCAAGCGACAACCCATAGCCGACTTCCCGCACAATGCGCTCCTTCAACGGTTGAATAAAGTGGATGCGCGTGTTGCGGCGCGTCACTTCCGGAGCTTTCAGGTACAACTCGGCGAGTTCGCGCGCCCGGCTGAGCGCCTTACCGCTCGGCACAACTTCGGCAACCACTCCCCATTCGTAAGCGGTGCGCGCCGGGAGCGGCTGTGGGTTCAGCAGGAACGCCTCGGCTCGTCCCGCTCCAGCGCGATAACTCCAGGTGGTAAAGATACCGTCGCCGTGCGCAACGCCCGCGGAGAAGTGGGCCACGTCCTGGAAGGTTGCGCCTTCCGCCGCCACAATTACACTGGCAAGTAGCGCGTAGTCTGAATGCACATGGGCACGTCCCTCGATAGCCGCGATCACCGGTACGCGTATGTTGGCTATGTTTTCCAAAACCTGAACGCCTTCGTCGTGAACCTGACTCCAGACGCCGGGATCGGTGACATCGCCGAAAGAGGACCAATCGACATCAGTAATGAACTCCCCGCCTGCGCCCGTCAGGATTACGATCTTGTTCGCTCGATCCTGCGCAATCCGGTAGAAGGCATCGACAAATTCTGTGTGAGATTGTGCGGTCATGATGAACGGTCCACCGTTGTTGTGGAATTCAGCAACCAGCACACCTTTGTCATCGCGTGTCAGTTTTAGGTTGTGATACTCGAAAAGGTAGTTATTTTGAAGTGGCATGGCATTCTCCTGTCTGTGTTGCCCTGACTGCGTCCACCCGAATCTGTTATTGCGAAGTCAGCCCATTGCACTCAGGTGGCTACAACGAGACCGCCTGCGGCGCGAATGACCTCACCGATCATCCAGGCTGCTCACGATTCTACTGTCGACGCTTAGTCAGTTTCAACATGAGTCGTCCCCGTTCTCCTCTTGCGAGGTGTAATCGCAAACCGAATTTCACGAGTGGGTTACCAACGCCTTGGCCGGGCTGGCCGCCAAGTCCAGGTCTGGTATCGACCAGGCGACTCCTGCAGCGCACGCAGACAGGCCTCCCAGTGCAAGGAAGACCCAGCGGTATGCCGCGATCAATGCCGGGGATATCTGAGAAGCTTCCTGGCTCAAACCAATCGAAGCAAGTTCCCGGCTAAGGATGTTCCGGGCATTCGGATCGAGGACCTGCAGCGCTCCCAGCAAAACTGCGGAAGCAAGAGCGGCACCCATTACGCCTCCGATTGACCGGCTGAACGACACCAGCGCCGTGCCGACACCAAGGCGCTTATCGCCGGCGGCCCATTGGATCATCGTCTGTGCGGCCGGCATTGTTGATCCAAGGCCGGCGCCGATCAGAAAAGTCAGCAGCGCAATGAACAGCGGTCCAAGCTTGATTCCAGCCGCGAGGACCAAAAAAGCGGCGGCAACGATGGACAGACCCGCGGCCATCGAGGTGCGAGGATGACCGGTCGATGAGATTCGCAGACCCGTTGCGGTGGAAACAGCCACTTGCGCCAGGGTGAGAGGGATAAGCAGTAGCCCGGAGATCGTCGCGCTTGTTCGGAGCGCCATTTGGAAAAAAACGGGCAGTTGAACGATCAAGCCGAAGAGAACTGCCGCGAAAAGAAGAACCGTCAGTGAAGCACGCCAGATAACGGGCTCTCCAATCAATTCCGGAGAGATGAGCGGATCAGCGCTTTTCTGCTCGACTTTTCGAAGAAGCACAAAACCGGCTGCTCCCAGGCCCGCGAGCGCGAGCAGAACCGGGGATGCCCACGAAACCTCATGACCGCCGATACTCAGAGCGAGTAGAAGCGCTGCGGTCGATGAGAAGAAGACGGTTGTTCCGGCATAGTCCAATCGGCATATCCCCGTCCCGGCGGACGTTTTAACGCGCAAGGCAGCGGCTGCGGCGGCCAGTCCCAGCGGGATATTGACCCAGAAGATGCTGCGCCAACCGAGATGTTGCGAGAGAGCGCCGCCAACTACCGGGCCGAGGGTGCTGGCAAGGGCAAAATTGGCTCCGAACCATCCTTGAAACCTCCCTCTCTCTTTTGGAGAAACGACTTCTCCGATGAGCGCTTGCGCCAG
>DATMOO010000014.1:0-2671 GCA_035568275.1 Candidatus Sulfotelmatobacter sp. | reverse complement strand
TTCTGATGCATACAGTTGGATTCTGACACAAACATTTTGTTCACGGAAATCCGGCGGGGGACCGATGCAGCTTGCCAACGAAACGGCTAGGTCGTTCAAAGGTGACTAGATATGGTTGAAGCGGGATAGCTCCGATAGCGCGGAACTAGTATTTGCGAAGAACGCCGATGACACGGCCCTGAATTTTCAGGTCGTTCGCGGCGACCATGATGGGGCCCATTTCGGAATTGGCCGGCTGCAGACGTACCTTGCCCGGGCCTTCGCGGTAGAACCGCTTAAGCGTCGCCTCTTCACCACCGATCAGCGCCACCACGATGTCACCGGCATTGGCGACTTGCGTTTGCTCGCAAACCACGAAATCTCCGTCCAGGATGTGATCTTCGATCATGGAGCTGCCCTTCACCTGCAGTACAAAGGAATTGCCGCCACGCGCAAAGTCGCCGAGCGAAATCGTCTCGCGTTCTTCCACCGCTTCCAGCGGATGCCCCGCCGCGATCCTGCCCACCAGGGGAAGCTCCTGCAGCTTGCGGTCGCTCACTTGATCCTTGACGGACTTCGGCAATTGGATGATCTCGATGGAGCGGCTCTGATTGTAGCCGCGGCGAATGAAACCTTTTTTCTCGAGCGTGGTGATGTGCTTGTGCACGGTGGCCAGAGAAGTGAGCTTGAGGCCTTTGCCAATTTCCTCGAAGCTTGGCGCGTAGCCGTGTTTGGTTTCAAAGGCCACCAGGTAATCGAGAACTTCCTTTTGCCTTTTGGTCAGAGTCATGCGCGCCTCCCTTTGCCAATCTTTTCCACAGGCACTTTAGGCGAAAAGAAAGCGAACGTCAAGTGCAATCTTGCGCTTGTTGCCAGCATCCGGTCCCCCGCGTTTGGTAAGGGGAAATGCTCTCTCCAAATTCCGTTCTTTACCTGATTGTCGCAACCGTGCAAACCACTGAGACTAGCTTGGGAGTCCAGCCCATGTTAGTCGGTTCTGCGGCTTGGGGAAATGGGACTCTCATTTGGCGGCATGACGAACTGGGATTCTCTCGATTTCTTCCAGTCGCGGTGATGGCCTATGTCGAACGATCCGACCAGCGAATCTGCCAAGGATGTTCTCGGCGCGGGGCATGCCCCTTTTTCTGCTGAGGATAATAATCAACGTGAGAGCGATCGTGTCTTTTTGTCCTTGCACATTCGTGTCTGCGGTATTGCAGAACACGGTGGAGATTTGTGGAAGGAAGGACGGACAGTAGACATCAGCCGCCGGGGCGCTGCGATTATGGCGGACCTGGAGATGCACGCTGGCCAGAACATCAAGATTCAGCGAGTCGGATCTGGCAAAGAAGCTACTGCTCGAGTGGTGGGCCGCCTCCCAGGATGGTCCGAGGCCCGTGTGTTTGGGGTTGCCTTACTCGACGCGGCGGCCAATTTGTGGGACATTGCTTTTCCTGCCGCACCCGAACGGGAGAAAGCGGTACTACGAGCCTTGCTTCGCTGTATTGCCTGTTCCCGATTGGAGGTAACATACCTCAGTGAATTTGAGGCGGATCTTTTCCTCCGCCACCATTGCATCTCCCGTACCTGCGCAAGTTGCGAAGGCTGGACTACGTGGACCCGGCCGTTCGGTCATACTTCCGCGGATCCTCACGTCCCGGCTGAACTGGATAGTGAGATTCAAGGGTCACAACGGTTCCTGGCCAATGGGAAGCAAAACCTGCGGTCCCACAATCGGATTCAAGTAGAGGCGGTTGGATGTGTCCGTCATTCTTCGCTGGGAAATGAAGTCGTGCTGGTCAGGGATCTCGCGCGTGGTGGCCTAAGCTTCTACAGCGCCAACCATTACCCCGAAGGAACACGCATGGAAATGGCCGTTCCCTACGCTTCCAGGGCTCCAAATATCTATTCACAAGCCAAGATCGTTAGTTCGCGCAAGGGGGCGGGAAAGGGATTGATAGAGTATGGGGTCGCCTATCTCCGGTAACCGCTCACGGAACTCGTCATCGCCGCTCAAACCCGATCCGCTCACTGTCAACTCAAAGCCCGCCTATAATTGTGAGTGATTCGATTCCCATAAAGTCTTTCTTGATAGGGCACATCTCCTCTCGAAGCACCCTCGTTCGGGCGATGCGCTTGCCGATGTGATATCCTCTGGTTGTCGGCTCCTGGCGGGCTGCCTTAGAAGCCATCCTTTCACCGCACCGCCTCATCCTTATGATTGAGCCACACACCCCTGGGGTAGGGGGAGTTCGTCGATCAGCGGAGGCCTGGGACAAGGATGTCTACGCTCGCGGAAGTTCCACCAGTAAAGAATAAGCGCGAAGTGCTCGATCAGGCGGTTATTCGCTTCGCGGGCGACTCCGGTGACGGGATGCAGATTACCGGCAACCAGTTCACCAATACCGCCGCGCTTTATGGCAATGACATCGCCACTTTCCCAGACTATCCAGCGGAGATTCGCGCCCCCGCAGGAACGATTCCCGGGGTCAGCGGCTTTCAACTGCACTTTTCCTCGAATGAGGTTTACACCCCCGGCGACGCCATCGACGTGCTGATTGCCATGAATCCGGCGGCGCTGAAAGTAAACGTTGCCGACCTGAAGGCCAACGGTATCCTCATCGTCAACAGCGACAGTTTCAAGGAAGGCGACCTGCGCAAAGCGCAGATGACCTCGAATCCGCTGGAAGAT
>DATMOO010000013.1:0-3453 GCA_035568275.1 Candidatus Sulfotelmatobacter sp. | reverse complement strand
TTATCGCGATGAGCGGGTGCTGGCTCCGCCGGATGGTTTCCACGAGCGCCTGCATCAGAGATTGAGAGGCGAGACGAAAAGCTCGCGGCGCTCCTTTTTGGCTTGGACGTTGACCGCCGCGGCGGCCCTACCGCTGGGACTGGCTTTATTCTCGGCGAGAAAGCTAATACTCCCGCTCCACGATCATCAGAGTCCCGCCAGTGGACCGGAACCGCGCCAGATTGCGGGCACGGTCGCAATCTCTATGGATCGAGACGACAAGATCTATCACCTAGTGGGCTGCCCGCGCCTGCAGGGCAAACCAAAATTCATCACCGTAGAAGAAGCGATTCGTGACGGGTATACCCCCTGCGTTTACTGCATTGGGAAGGCGCGGTCGAAGAAAAATAGCTAGCTCTTTCGAGCGCGAACCCCAAGGCCCAAGCCTGCAGATTTATATTGGTGTGCTCGGCCGCATCATCGGAACGTAGAACCCAAATTCCTCCCACTTTTTTCACGCGAACAAACAAATTGCACTCGCGGAAACTTTCCGGCTGCTCGTGAGTCTCATTGGGGAGCGTTCAAGGTTAGGGGGACCTTCAATGCACCGGAGACGTTTGCCCGGTCAGAAACTTGTGCGGGAACGATTCGAACCAGGAACCGTTGCGCCAAGACTGAAAAAATCTAAAGGAGAATTAGATGATTGAACCAAAGCAGCGAGAAGGAAAATCTCTACTTGGCAGTTCTCGTACTAAAGCCATCCGGCTCATCCGGACAGGCACCGCGCTCCTCTTATTCGCGGCCTCAGTTACGGCCGTCTATGGCCAGACTTCCGATACGGTTAAGGCTGCGGACAAGAAAACCCAACTGTCTCCGCAAGAACAAACCGTGCAGCGCGATCAAGCTTACGTGCGCCAACTTCTGCAGAGGGGAACTTCGGACGCAAAGGTCGAAGGCGTTCTCCAACTATCGAGCCGATTCACCAGCTTCAACCCCACGGGCGACTTCCATGTGTATGCCCTCAGCCTCATTGCCAAAGAGAAGGCAGCTCTGAAGCAGGCAAGGCAGACTCAGCAAGCCAGCCTCGCTTCGCAAACGGCTCCAGTGGCTGCCGCCTCTGCCAGTTCTTCTGTCCTGGTAAGTGGGAATGCCCTTGCCCCGTCGAATCCCGTCGGAATCAACAGCGTGAAGAGCTCTCAAGAAAGCAGCCGGGACAACGCTTCTGAGCCTGCTCCAACGAGCACTCCCGACAATAATCAGGCGGCGGCTTCAAACTCTTCGCCGGCAGGCTTCGGAGGCGGGTTATTTTTTCCCACTACCGCTGCTTCTAATGGAGGCGCCGCTCAAGCCACTTCTGTAGGCACCGCTTCAAACTCTAACGGCGCAACAGGTTCTGGTAGTTCATCCGCTCCCAAATCAGGTTCTGACGGTTCTTCGAGGAACGAATCAGGCAATTCAAATACGTTCAACTCTGACCAAGGCCCTGGACCGGGTCCGATCGGTCCTGGACCCGGGTGCAATTTGTTCCCCGCACCGCCCTCCGTCGGTGCCAACGTTCCGCTGACTTACTTCGGGCCATCACCCTCGGAAACCAATCCGAGCTTGGTCGGGCCCGTTCAATTGCTGAAATCCGGAACCGTTGATGCGGCGCGCGGGACCATTACCTTACCCCTTTATTTGGGTCACATGAAGGGCAATAAGAAGAACGTCTGGTACATCCTCACCGATGTGGACGATCCGAACGTGGCCGCAGAGCTGGGTCTGAACTTCTCCGCGAAACTTACCTTCGCATCCAACGCAGCAAGAACTGCGACCCTCGCCGCGGATGGGACCCTCGTGTTTGATAAAGGGACTGTGGATTTCTCACCAGTCCGCAGCATCGTCCCCGGGCCTGCAGGAGCTGAATTCCCTCCGGTCTCTGCCCAGCCCGGAGCGGTGGGCGATGCAGACTACAGCCCCTTCGTGCAGGTCACAAATGCTGCCGGCGTGATTTACAACGCTCCCATCGTGGCCTTCAACGTTGACGCCAGCCAAATCAACTTTCCCGACGGCAACGTGGACTATACCAAGGTGCATGACGAAGTCGTGGCCATTGATCCGATCAACCAGACAGTAACCATAAATCTCATCAACGGGTTCAGCTTCGGGCGGCCTGTTTGGTACATCTCAATGGACACCAGCATTCCTCTAGGCGCGGCCATCGAACACAACACCTTCGCTCCTTTGATGCAGCAGCTCCATCTGGGCGGCGATGACAGTTTCTCCAGCCCTATCGAACGAATTTTCATTGGCACGAACGGTGCCGAGTCAGGAGGGTGCAACAATCCTCAACGGCAAGGCTTGTCGGCGGATTTGGCAGATGGTCACCGCCCCAACAATGTCCTGGGTGGAATCCCTACGATCGCGCTGGATTACAGCCCCGCTTGGGACGCCCAGCTCTTCGAATGGACAAAGGACGCAGTCGAGAACGGCTTCCGCGGTCAGGTGAGGGAAGAGTTCCAGATTCTTACCTTCGTGCAAGACGGCTTGATCACTGGCCCGGGTGGAATACCATTTGGGAGCTCCGGCTTCTCCATCAACTGCCCGATTGCTCAGCGCCTGGACTGACCACATAACCTCATCGTAGTTCCATCTAGCTTCCGGTTCCGACACTTGGTTGGAGCCGGAAGCCTTAGTTAACCTGCTTAGCTGGCGTGATTTTGATGGATTGTCGCGGCAGATCTTACCCGGACCACCTAAGAAAGTAGGTCATAAAAGCAATGGATACTGGTAACCAATACTTACCTATTGAAGAAATGCGAATGAAAGCGTTGCCGCAGATAGAGTCCAGGACCTCCTTGGAGAAACTCGGGATAAATGTCTCGCGCTACGGACTTGTAATCACTCTTTTGCTGATTGGGATTCTTAAATTCACAGCCGTCGAGGCGCAAGGCATCCAACCCTTGGTTGCGAACAGCCCGCTGATGTTCTGGCTCTATCGAATCTTCAGCCTTCAGGGTGTCTCCAATCTAATCGGAATGATCGAAATTGTGGTTGCGCTACTTATGGCTCTGCGGCCCTTGTCAGCAAGGCTCTCTCTCATCGGAAGCACTGGCGCCATCATCACCTTCGTCCTC
Organism: Candidatus Sulfotelmatobacter sp.; assembly: GCA_035568275.1. Classification (GTDB taxonomy): domain Bacteria; phylum Acidobacteriota; class Terriglobia; order Terriglobales; family Acidobacteriaceae; genus Sulfotelmatobacter. The sequence goes on along the minus strand of DATMOO010000013.1, from coordinate 358 downwards.
ACCGTGAGTTTTCTCGTGTCAACACCGGGAGCGTTCGAGTTCTCACACGGATTCCCCTTGTTGGGGGATGCGGGCCAATTCCTCATCAAGGATCTTGTTCTCTTGGGTGCATCCATCTGGACTGCGACAGAAGCACACAGCGCAGGCTAGCTCGCTCCAAATTCTGAAATGTTTCGCACCTGTATGGCAGGTTTTCTTGCCCGAGCGGCCCTGGCTACGCCGTTTTTTCTGGTTTGTATCAGCCTTTTGTTTGCAAAGGATGAGATGACTTCCAGTCTGCTGATCGGAAGCGCCCGCATCGACATCAGGATTGAAAGCAGTACTCTCCGAATACCGACCAAAGACATCTTTCGCTGGG
>DATMOO010000012.1:0-5433 GCA_035568275.1 Candidatus Sulfotelmatobacter sp. | reverse complement strand
CGAACGCTTTGTAACGATAGGCACTGCCGGGCCACCATTATGCAAGCCCCCCGCCTGACCCCGCGGAAACTGCAAATCTCAAAGTGAGGGGAGTTGTGACCTGCAAAATGAAGTTTTTGATTCCAATATTGCTATTGTCGACGAGTTGCCTAGGACAGGAAGCACTCACGATCCGCACTCACAGCAAACAAAGGCCGCCCGCTGACGCGCAAAAGATCTACCTCTCAGCGTGCTCCGCAGTACAACGCGAGTTTGGCACCAATCGACTTCCCAGACCCCAAGTCACACTCGTCATCGGAGGCGATGCCAACAAAGCAGATTGGGATCATCGAGAAATCCACCTTACGAAATGGGACCCCTACCTATTCGCCGAAGGTGTAGTGATATTCGCTTTTGAAGAACTTCTCCCCACAGAGCAGCGACGCCAGGTAGCAAAACGCGCTGTTACTTGGGCGGATTCGACAGTTGAGATCGATCACTTTCGGAAGTAGCGCAAGTATAAAGGCCTCCAAGCCTACTCCGCTTTCGCCTGTTAAGGCCGACGCCGCCCGCATTTGCTCCATCGGACCTCAAAACCCGCCGAGCACCTCGGCCCGCGGCTTTCTATCGAGGATTCTCCCAATGAAGATTAAGCCGTCTTCTTCGCCGCCTTCACCTTCGCCCATCGCGGCCTTTGCGCAGCGGCGATCTTCCTTCGCGCAGCTGCGGGAAGTGTCCGCTTTCCACGAATTGGGGCGACCTTACTCTGAGCACCCGCATTCTTTCGGACCTTCGCCCAGCGCGCTCGTTGGGCAGCTGCGATCCTCGCCCGAGCCGACGCGGACGGCTTTCGAGCGCCGGTTCCTTTCCTATATGCCGTGCCGAAAGCTGCGAGCGCAGCGCCGATTCGGCGAAGTTCGTTGGCTAGACGATCCCGCTCCTTCTTCAACAACCGAACCACTCCCGCTAGATTGGACATTGAGTTCCCCCCTCGGTGGCGGATTGTATCAGGCATCCTGGCGGCTTTAGGCTTCGCCCGGTTATGGCGAGTCGTTTGGTGCGGACAGAGTCAAGAAAACCTACTGCCGCTCATGTGCCGTGGAAGCATCGAGGGCAACAATGTCGCGAGTTGCTTTGCTAGGTCACGCTAGACGCAAGAGTAAGAAGGCCAGAGCGAATATTTCTAGCTAGGACGCTGAGTGGGAACTGCAGAGGTTCACGGCTTTACTGATATTGAAGAGCGATCGCACGCTGGTCGTATGCGATGCCCCAATTCACCAAGCGCCCGACAAGATCGTCGGAGACGCCAGCAGCTCGGAATTGTCCTGCCGCCTTCCATACCCTTCCGCCGCTAATGTCGCTGTATAGGCGTGGGCTGTAATCGCGTTGCACCATGGGAAGCGGCAGGTACTTCGCGAGGGGGTAGCTGAGAGTTTTCTCCATCCAGGCCGCAAGCACCGACTCCGCGATAGCACGCCGTATCTCGAAGTGGACCGGCTTGAAGAAGGGCGCCCAATAAGGACTGATCATGATACGTGGATCAATGGTTTGCTCGGGCCGCCAGCCCTCGCTGTAATTGTCAGGGCCCAGGTGAACATCGGTGGATTGCAGAGCTTTGGTGACGGCGACGAGGAGTCGCACCGGCTCAGGATTGTTTGATTGGAGGTACAGGTCGTGGAACTGGCCGATGACATAGACCCAATCGATAGGTGAGCGATTATGGTGTTGGTGGTTCCCGCTATTCAGCAAAATCTGGAGTTCGTACCACGATGCTGAAAGATACTCGTTTGTCAATGCGCTGGCACCAACCCCAGTCGTTCCATCTGGGATGTGGGCTGCAGCGGGAGCGGTATCTGCGGGAACGGTACTGCACCAGGTGCGTGGCTCGGCAGCCTCACCAAAGAAATCGTGCCCCTTCCCTTCGAGGCCAAACTCCTGAGTCATTTCCCAGGTCTTCATCAGCTGCCAGAGCTGAGTAGAGTAAACCTTGTTGGTCAGCTCCGTTGACCATACCGTTTTCGTTTTGACAATGCGTCCGAGGAGAGCCCGCCGCGCCCGCGACCATCGGACGAATGCGGGAACAACAGAGCGAAGATCTGAGTGAGAAGTCTGAGCTGCGGTCAGGAGTTCACGCAGCGAGCTCTTGGGCTTGAGTCTTGACTTGCCCGAACTCGTTCCCCCGTCGTACATCGTCGCGAATTTGCTATCGGCAAAATCCGCACCCCAAGCATCTTTGGGATGAATTCGGGGCAGCCACTGGCTCCAATCCGGTAATTGCATGGCAATCGGGATTTGGCGAACGTTGAGATTACCATCGGGACGAAAGAGGTCTGGCGTAATCTGTGTCACCAATTCGTGAAGGTCGGGAGAATCCGCCGGAGTAGAAGTTGTCTCATTTACGTGCATGCCGATCGGAACAAGCAGATACTTCAGGCCATTCGCGTCTTGGTCGAGGACCCATGAGAGTCCCGCTCCGGCTGCCCAATTCGAAATTGGCTGCTCGTCTAACCCGGGCCCGGGTTGATAGGGAGGGTTCCACGGTCGACCGGGATTGGGAAGCGGCAAGCTGCGGATGTAGCTGGCGATCTGCTCACCTTGGACCGTAGTCAGGCCATGGAAACGCGAGCGAGCCACAATGCTGGCACTGGAGAAATTAAAGTATTTCAAGTCGCGCCCATCATGCGCATGACAATCGGAGCAGTGCACCTGAATTCTCGGACTGTTTGGCAGGCTGCTGGCTACCAGTGAGGCGGTATGCCAGAGTTCCTGTCCCGCGTGGATGGAGGCTGCATCGCCCCGTGGAGGTGTCCAAGTTTCAGGTGCATCCTCCACAAAGTTTGCGGGCGGAATCACCTTGCTTCCTTCAGCTGTTAAGAAGTTCCAGGCGAGGACGCGATAGCCACTGGCGAGCCCGTCGGTCTGATCAAACCGGAAGCGGACGGTGTTCTCGCCGACAACGACCGTGCCACTCGGAAGCGGTATCGTCAACGCGAGCGTCGCGAACCCGCCTCCGATACCGCCGTATGTTCTGCCAGGTGCGGCGACGATCGCAGTGTCGTTTGTGAGAGGTATCCACGGGCCGGCGTTGACCTGAACGCTCGCTTGCCCTGGATACCGCAGACCATGTACCTGCAGCCAGAGGGATCTTATGGACTCACTCTGCGCAGTCTCAAGGGCCACCGTTCGGTTCGCCGTAGTTCCGTCCGCTCCCAACACCTCAATCGGCAATTGAATGCGGCTATACGGTGCCTCAACAGAGCCGATGGGAATCGCAACAGTGGCTAGCAGTAGACAAGCAATCAACCCACCCCACATAGTCTCAACCCATTGTAATGATGCCACATCTTGGTCTTGCATTTGTTGACGTCCGGCATCATATGTTGCAGAGCGAGCAAGCACAGCCAAGCGTCCCGCGTACGACGCTGGCTTTGTTCTAGTTATTCGCTCTGAGAAAGCTGCGTAAGCGCAGCGAAGTTGCGAATCTGCACCGCCTCCCGCCCGACACTGACGATTCCTAGTTTCTCCCAGCGGCCAAGCAGACGGCTTACGGTTGGCACGGTTGTGCCTGTCAATTGAGCCAGATCTGTTTGGGAGAGGTGGATTTCTCCATTCTCCGAAACGCCGCACCCAAAGCGTTTTGACAGCCGGATCAGTTCGCTACTCAGGCGTGTTTGAACATCATCGGTGGAGAGTTCGCGAAATCGCTGTTCCATTTCTTGCAGGCGTTCCTCCAGAACGCGGAATGTATTGTGGCGCAGCCGGGCGAACTGGTCCAGCAGTTTGGCAAAGGTTGCCGAATCCCAAACGAGTGCGGTGCCTGCATGGGCGGCCTGGGCAGAGGAGTTGTGTTTGTCGTCCGGCCATAGGCCGAACATTCCCACCAAGTCACCGACCCCACAAACTCTGAGCATCACCTCGCCGCCACTAAAGCCTGCCTGAGTCATCTTTACGCTGCCCGAGAGAACCAAGAATACTTGGTCGACAGCATCACCAGCGGAAAAGAGATTCTGGCGGCGATACAATCGCATTTCGCGACTCCCAGAAATAATCGCCGCACTGTCGGTACGGCAGACACCCACGAATAACGCGAACTGTTGAACGGACTCGATCTTTGTGCTCAGTGAAGGCTTGCCCAAGACATCCGGTGCGGCCACGATGTCACGTTTTCCGAACAACCGAATACTCCTCAGTCGTCGCTCTACAACGAGTCAATCTTATGCGGGCGTTCGGTTTGTTCTTTGCGCGAGATCAAACGGGGAAACTTGGAAGTGACACTAGACCTGGTGCTTGTCCCTTGGCAAACCCTGGATCACACCTTCTCCAGGGCCCCGATCGATCATTGTGACATGAGCCATCCAACCCAATGCTATCCAAGCAGACAGTAGTGTTCTGAACGAGAAATATTGAGTGGTTCGGGCAGCGATGGACCAAGAGCGGTGTCCATACTGTATCGAGCGCGTCCACTTCAAAGAAATGACCCCGATTGAGCGCTACTTGATCTGTGCCCAGTGTGGGCACCCGGTTGTTCCGGATCGGGCGACCTTTATTTGTTCCTGCACGCAGTGCCAAAAAATTGCGAGTCCCGTCAGCCATCGGTAGAGAAACAACCCCATTTCAGCTTATTCTTAGATTTCCTCGCTAGACTCCGAGACCGATGTGGACGCTAATCAAGTTTTTCCTGATAGTTATTGTGGCTTTCCTCGTCGTGTTCACAATCATCGATTACTTCGTCCGGAAAAAAGACTAGGACTAGCTCTCGAATCACAGCTTCTTGCGTCGAGCGTTCCACTCAGGTGTTGGTTATGGTTCGCTTTACAATTTCTTTACAGGCTTGATCCAGCTTCAGAATGGAATAATGCCCAAAAATCTTCCCTCGGTACAAGGCTCGGAAAAGCAGACGATCAGTACAGGGTTATTGCCACGGTGTGAGTCAGCAACATCGCTTTAGGAGGTCGGAATGCGCGTCGCAACGCGGTGTTTTCGTTCGATCCAACTTCTTGCAACTTTGTTCTTGGCGTTGGTCTTTGTAATTTTGAGCAACAGGCAAGAAGCGAATGCCCTACCGGCCTTCGCCCGCAAGTATGGGCTTCGTTGTTCCGCCTGCCATGAATCCTGGCCGATGCTCAATTACTTTGGCCAGAAATTCAAAGACAACGGCTACCAGTTGATGAACGACAAGGACGCCCCGATCTGGCAGAACCCGGGGTACTGGCCGGTCACCTTCCGCATGACGCCAATGTGGCACCGCGTCAGCACCGGCAAGGTAGCGGTCGATCAGGGCAATGGGATTACGCGCGTGACTTCCTCCGGATTTGACTTGAGCGGGCTCGACCTTCACACCGGCGGCACTCTGGAAAAGAACTTCTCGTTCTACCTCCTTCCATCCTCCAACAACGCCGGAGCATTTCACTTCGAGACCGTCATGGCGCGGCTCGACAACGTATTCGGCAGCCC
>DATMOO010000011.1:0-4268 GCA_035568275.1 Candidatus Sulfotelmatobacter sp. | reverse complement strand
CGACAGTTTCGACAAGGACTTCGGCGTCGACGAATGGCACGGCCACAACGTGTTCTTTCGCGACGGCGAGCGGGTGTTCCGCACCTACTTCATCAACAGCCGCGGCGACGAGGCGATGGGGACCACCTGGAGCTACCTCGATATCACGCCGCTCGGCCGTCAGGAGACTTGGGAGGACTCGCCAGAGGGTTACCCCCAGACTCCGCCGTACAAGTGGTGGAACTGGCACGACAACTACGACGCCGAAGCCTCGCCTAACCCGAAGTGGATCGATATCATAACCGACCCCAAAGGAGCCGCCTTGCGAAGGCGCGACGCAGAGAAGAAAGCCAGCTAAAGAAGGGCGACCACTTCGTCACTTGCGAGCCGGCTCCATCTCGGAAGGAAAGACGATGACGAAACAGAGAAAGACACCATGAGTAGCGTGGTATCTATGACCACAGGTAGTGACTGCATCATCCGCCGTATTAGCGATGCTCAAAAGCGCGATCAAGGATCCCACCGAGCCTTCCTCGGCATCTCTACGTTGCTCTTCGTCGCAAGTGCAGCGCTCACGATCGTCTGGTGCCGATCCATGTCAGCGATGGGCGAGATGCGAATGCCCGGCGGTTGGACAATGTCGATGGCGTGGATGCGAATGCCCGGACAGACTTGGCTCGGCGCCGCGGCGTCCTTTGTTGGCATGTGGACTGTCATGATGTTGGCGATGATGCTGCCGTGCTTAGTTCCAATGCTGAGGCGTTACGGCCAGGCTGTTGACGAAACGGGTAAGATGCGCCTCGGTTGGTTGACTGCACTCGTGGGCACCGGTTATTTCTTCGTCTGGACCGCCTTCGGAATGGCGGCCTACGCGCTCGGCGTCGCGCTGAGCACGTTCGAACTGCGGCACCTTGCGCTGGCGCGCGCAGTCCCAATCGCAGTCGGTGTGGTCATCCTGATCGCAGGCTTTTTCCAGTTCACGGCGTTCAAGGCGCGTCACCTGGCCTGCTGCCGGGAAAAACCCGAGTGTGGCCGAACAATGCCGGGCGACGCCGCGACGGCCTGGCGGCACGGCCTGCGACTCGGAATCGATTGCAGCTACTGCTGTGCCGGTCTGATGGCGATTCTGCTGGTGATGGGAGTCATGAACCTTGGCGCGATGGCAGTCGTGGCGGCTCTGATCAACGTCGAACGTCTTGCGCCCGCCACTAAGCGTGTCGTACCCGCGATCGGAGCCCTCGTCATCGGCTCAGGTTTGATTCTGATCGCTCGGGCAGCCGGGATCGCATAAGGTCCTCCGATCGCGCGCGCCTGACGCTTCATCGCTGCTGAGTCAAAATTCTTCCAAAAATCTCCGTATCCTGTCGCCTCGCGTATCCGTATTAGGAGATATAAGGAGATCAGAAGTAGAAAGAAACCATGAAAAAATCGACACTGATGTACTTCGCGTTCCTCGTTAGCATGTGGGTTGCCGCCGCTCAAGCACAGCCTTCCAAGTATCAACCGACTGAGCAATATCTGATGCCGCAGGCAGACGAAATTGCGCTGGCCAGGACCGCGCCCGCGAATATCTCCGACCGAGCTATGATCCAGGCCCTGACGAAGACGGGGTTCGAAGTCGCACAACAGGGCAATGGTTCCGTGTGCATGGTGATGCGAGGGTTTTCAGCGCCAACCTATACGCCCGCTCAGTTCCGTGATCTAGTTTACGACGCGACCGTGCGCGCGCCCATCTGCTTCACCCCTCCCGCTGTACTAGAAGTCCTGCCCTATTACGAGTTGCGAACGAAACTGGCGTTGCAGGCCAAGAATCCCGACGAAATCGCGGAGGCGATCGCTGTGGCTAATGCCAAAATCGGCCACTGGCACCCGCAGGTGATGGTATTTGCGCCTTACTATAACAACTCGATGGTTGGCGGGAGTCCATTCGGAGCACCGTTTCTCCAGGGCACGGACGACGCGGAAACTCCGATCTCCGTCGTCGTGATTCCCGTCGATGACAAGCTGGTAGTGGGCGGCGAAATGAAGTAGTGTCTCGCAATGTTGCTCAGGTAGCGTGTAAGGAAGATGGATGGAGATGCAATGAACAGTGTGAATGACAATCAATACAACGAAGATTCCGGCCCATTCGAGGCACGCTACCTGGCATTTCTTGAGACGATTTCCACTCTTCGGCCGAGTTTGCATCGCTACTGCGCCCGCATGACCGGCTCAGTGATGGATGGCGAAGACGTTGTGCAGGAGGCCTTGTTCGAGGCTTATCGGAAGCTGGACAAGTTCGACCAGAGCCGCCCGTTGAAGCCGTGGCTGTTCCGGATCGCCCACAACCGCTGCATCGACTTTCTGCGACGCAGGGGAGTACGAGACGAAGCCGAGACGACTGCCGCCATTCCAGAAGCTATCAAGGCGGTCGAACCGGTTTTAGGGACCGGCAAGGCTGTCGAGCATCTTGTGGCGACATTGCCTCCCAAAGAACGCGCATGCGTTCTTCTGAAGGATGTCTTCGACTACTCACTCGAAGAAATTGCGCAGCTAGTCGATTCCACGGTTGGCGGAGTCAAAGGAGCACTCAACCGCGCGCGCACAAAGCTGGCAGTGTCTTCGCCTTCGCCGAAGTCGGCTCGAAGCGTCAGCCCGGAGCTGAAACAGATTATGCGGCTATATGTCGATCGCTTTAATCGCCGTGACTGGGAAGGAGTCCGTGAATTGACGAGCGCCGATGCGCGCCTGAACGTTCTCGAACGCTTTGCGGGAAAATTTGTCGATGCGGCTTATTTCTTCAATTACGAGCGGTGGCCTTGGCCCTGGAGACTGGCGCTGGGTGAAGTGGACGGCGAATCGGTGGTGATCGTCCTCCGCCGGGGTGCGGATGAATGGACGCCACACTCAGCCATCCGGTTCACAGTGGTCAGCGAACAGATCGAATGGATCGTGGACTACATCCATTGTCCGTGGGTGCTTTCTGCCGCGAATTCCGTGTCAGTTTACAAATATGCCTCGTCGGAGGAAACTGTGGGTCACTGATCCGTTTCGAATGGCGGCCAGCGGCTCGGCTTACCCAGCCGGTGAACTCCGATGCCGGATAGCGCGGTTTCAGTTTTTTGTGCTCATGACCAGTTGCCTTTCGAACCAGTTTGCCCTCCGCAGCGAAAGCTACGGCGTTGATCGTTCCCTTGGAGGGTATCGCTGTCAAAACAAGCGGCTCTCAAGACGGTCTCGAACCCTAGATGCTTAGCTTCCAAGCCGACGCTCGGCGAACATCGGCGCTGGTCACGGAATGGTCACAAAACTGGGGCCACGCTTCACGGTTAAGTTGTTGAAAAATGGTAGGGATAAGCTCTGAAAAGGCTGGCTTCGGCGGTTCAACTCGGTCCGTGGCCACCATGTTTCAAAGCCACTAGCTGAATCGGCAATTCTCCTTCAGTCCGCTGCCAATGCCAATGCGATCGCTTGACCGATCCCTTGGGCGGCGCCCGTTACCAGAGCCAGCCGCCCTTCGTGTGCTCGAGGAGAGGTTTTCATTGCTCCTCCATCAACCACGATCCATTTACTTTCGAGAAGCCGGTCCAGACGACCGAAACTAGGATTTATGAGTCCTTGGTTCCCGCCAGGGAGTTAGGCCTTCACGAACTCGACATCGAGAGTGATGGTGACCTCGTCGCCAACGAGAATGCCGCCAGTCTCGAGGGCAGCGTTCCAGTTCAATCCGAAGTCCTTACGATTGATCTTTGTGGTCGCCGAGACCGCAACTCGGGTGTTGCCCCATGGATCCTTAGCAGGTGGTGTGGGCCCTTCAACGGCAAAGCGGACCTTGTGGGTGACACCACGAATGGTCAGATCGCCTTCGACCGCTAGTTCTCCATCCCTGACGATGCTGATGCTCTTGGATTTGAAATGCAGGGTCGGAAACTTCTCCACATCAAAGAAATCGGGGCTCTTCAGGTGCGCATCCCGCTGTTCGTCGCGCGTATGAATCGAGGCCGCCTCGATCGAGGCTTCAACGCGGGAGTTCGCGAGATCTGATTCATCCAAGAACAAAGCTCCCGAAACCTTCGAGAACTGCCCTTTCACATTGGCGATCATCATGTGCTTGACTTTGAACTCAGCCATGGAGTGGGCCGGGTCGATGTTCCAGGTGGTGGTTGAGATTTGTACTGGAGCTGCTGTGTTGGCCATGGTAGCCTCCTTATTTATTTCATCGATCTAGTTCATATCGACATCGATATATATGATGTCGAGTATAATCACAGGATTCACATTTTTATGGAAGAACGCAAAAGGCCTCCGGA
>DATMOO010000010.1:0-16904 GCA_035568275.1 Candidatus Sulfotelmatobacter sp. | reverse complement strand
AGAACGAAGCAAGACCCAGCTTACTTCTCTCTTGAGGGCGACGTGTCGTTCAAAACAACTTTTGTCGTTTTAGCGCTATCCGTGTGTCTGGCGGGCTGTGGCTCGAGCCGGAATTCATCCAACCTCAACACTGGAACTACTCTCAGCAACACAGCAACTACTCTCAGCGCTCAAACCGCCAACAATAGCAGCGCAGCGAACAACCTCGTGAACCAGGGAAATGGCAACCTGGGCGCGAATAATGTAAGCAAGGTCAACGTTCATTCGTTGCTCTACACGGGCGCTCATACCAAGGTGCTGGCACAATTGCTGCTGTGGTTCGGGCAGTCCAACCATATGAACGTGGGATACAACTCGAACGATCCGGCGCAGGTGAAGCGGCAGATCGAAGACATGATCAGCCGCGGGATCGATGGCGTGATTGTCGATTGGTATGGGCCGAACAACAGCGCCATTGATCAGGCCACGCAACTGGTGATGCGCGAGGCGGAGAAACATCCTGGCTTCTCGTTCTCGATCATGATCGACGCGGGAGCCATCGCGGCGAATTCTTGTATTGGCTGTTCTCCACAGCAGGTATTGGTAAATCTGCTGCAGTACGTGGAGAAGAACTATTTTCCCTCGAGCGCATACCTGAACATCGGCGGGCAGCCGATTGTCACGAATTTCAATATCGATTACCAGTACTCGGTCGACTGGCAGCAGGCCAACGCACAGCTCACGACGCCGCCGCGGTTCATATTTCAGGACGATGGCGGGTTCACTCACGCCATGAGTGACGGGAGCTATTCGTGGGTGATGCCGTCGGAGAGCGACTACGGGTTGAGCTATCTCACGAGTTTTTACGACACCGGCCTAGCGTTTGCACAAAAGGAAACGATGGGGGCGGCCTACAAAGGATTCAACGACAGTATGGCGTCGTGGGGGTCGGAGCGCTTCATGGATCAGCAGTGTGGCAAGACCTGGCTGCAAACTTTCTCGCAGGTGAATTCGCTTTACAACAGTGGAACGCAACTGCCTTACCTGCAGCTCGTCACGTGGAATGACTACGAGGAGGGGACCGAGATCGAGTCGGGAATCGACAGTTGTCTCTCGCTACAGGCTTCCCTATCGGGCAGCACGTTGCAATGGGTGACGCGGGGGGACGAGAGCACAGTGGATCATTACACCGTGTACAGCAGTAAAGATGGGCAGAACCTTACAAAGCTTACCGACCTGGGGGTTGGAATTCACGCGCTGGAAATGTGCAGCCTGGGGATGCCGTCGGGGAATTATCAATTATTCGTGCAGGCTGTGGGGAAACCTTCGATGGCGAATCGGATGCCGGGAGGAGTGAGCTATACCCAAGCGTGCGGGGGATAAGAGACGGCTGCTGGGCGAACGTCAAACCTCTGGCTTTTTCAAAAGTCGTGCTCTGCCGCTCGGCTTCGCCTTCGCGGGACAGCCGAGCCGGCTGTCGCCCCATGAGTTCGTTCGTGAGTCGCGTTAGTCTACGGTTCTCACATCGTCGGGCAACGTCAGGACGAACTTGCAGGTGCCGCTGGCTATGGAGCATGAGAGCGTTCCGCGGCGGAGGACTTTTACCGGGGTGTCGTCGGGGAACGTGAGGTGGTAGTCGGCGGTGTGCAGGGGCTCGGCGTAGGACTTCAGTTTCTCGTCGCCGCTGACCCATCGGACGGCATCAACTTTGGCCTTCTCGCCGGCGCCGCCGCTCAGCAGGACGAAGAAATCGGCGTTGCCGGTTTCCTTGGCTTTTCCGAGATCGATGCTGCTGAGGTGTTCGAGCTCTTCTTTATATCTCGCGACGACGGCGTCTGCCTTGGCATCGCCCCCGGCGAGTGAGGCCAACCTGGTTTTCGTTTCCGGAATCGGACGGAGGCCGTTCATCGAAAGCGCATAGGTGCGGACAGCTAGGTCCTTCTGGCCGCGTTTCTCGTAGATCTGGCCGAGATGATCACCGACTTCGCCGTGGTGTCCGAGTGCCCAGGCTGCGGCGACGTATTTCTCGGCTTTGTCGAGATGGCCTTCTCCGAATTGCACCCAGCCCAGCGTATCCCAGTAAGCGATGAGCGAGGGGACCAGCGGCAAGTCTTTCTGCGTGAGACGGTCGAGCGAGACATTGCGCAAGGCGGCGGCTGTCGCGGAAACGGCGGACTCGGCGTATTGCTGGGCGCGGTCGAGATGAGATCCCTTGAGCGAGAGCTGGTAGGCGATGTTGTTCCAGACCAGCGGAGCGGCGTTGAGTTCGACGGCGTGATCAAACGTGGCCAGCGCCTTATCGTCTTGCCCCAGGTTCAGGTAGGCGTCGCCCAGGCTGACTTGCAGTTCAGCGCTGTCGGGAGTCAGTGACGCGGCCTTTTCCAACTCGGGGACTGCAAGATCGTATTTGTGCCACTCGGCGTACATCGCCCCCAGGTTGGCGTGGGCGAACTTGTCGAGCGGATTGTTCTCCAGTTGCTTGTTGAACGCTTTGACCGCGTCGTCGTACTTGCGGTCGTTCCAGTAGGTGCGGCCGAGGTTGTTGTAAGCGAACTCGTCGTAAGGATTGATCTCGATCTGCTTCTGAAAGGCTGTGATGGCCTGATCGTCCTGCCGCATTTGCAGGTAGACGAGTCCGAGATTGTTCCACGCGAACTTGTTTTTGGGATCGATCTCGGTCGCGTGCTTGAGCAAGGCCTCCGCCACAGTCAGGTTGCCGGCTTCCTGCGCGGCGCGGGCGCTCTCGACGAGCTCGTCGGCCTTCATGTCAGCGGGAGGGACAAAGCCTCCGGCGGAAGCGTTCTCCAGGGCGAGCTGCTGATTGAGATCGGCGCTGACTGCGCGGCGGAAGGATTCGTAGTCTGTTGCGCGAGCGACGGGAAGCTCATCCTGTCGCAACGACAACTTGCGGCCGGCGGTAAAAGTGTTGCCTTCCACGTGATACGTCGCTTCGTACTCGGCATAGTCGCGCTTCAAAGAAAAGGCCAGTGGAGGGTGGGCGGAGTACTTCTCGGGTAACTGCAGTTTGATCTTGTAGGAATATTCGGCCTTCGGCCCAAGCTTCAGAGGGTCGGCATCGGCGTCACTGTCATCGCCGTCGCCGACGTCGGGCAGATTGAACTGCACCAGCGGCAGGACGATTTGCGTCTTTTTCTTCGACCAGTCGAGAAAGTTCAAGCGCGAGACGTCATAGGAGAGGGTGAAGGGCTCGGTGGTCGCGGCCGGATCGCTGACTTTCAGATTGGTCACGTCGCCGCCGAGTCCGGAATTGATGTTTTCGGCGACGCGCTGCCAGTTGGCTTGGGGGACGCGGCGGAAGACGGAGCGCAGCAGCAGCTCCTCATCGCCCCGGAATTCGTAGCTGACGTGCGCTTCGAGTTTTCCTATCTCGTTTATCTTGCCGGTTATCTCGGATTGCTCCGTATCTGGCATAGGAGTGTCGGCAGGAGTTTCTTCCAGATGCGGCGCGGGAGCATTCGACAGGGTCGCGGGCGGGATCACCAACGCTTGCTTCTTGCGCAAGGTGTAGGCGAGCAGGCGGAAGGGAGCAACTTCGCTAGTCGTGTCCATCCAGACTTCCTGATTGCCCATCGGGAGCATGGTGATCACGTGATCAAACTGAGAGGGCGAAGGGACGTCGGGATCGAGCTTTCGGCTAGAATTGATGAGAACAGAATTGGCGTGAAGGCCTTCAGCTTCGAGAAGCGACGCGAGCAACGTGTGCTTGTCTTTGCAATCGCCGTATTGATTATGAAGAACGTCAGAGGCCGCGTGCGGCTGGTAGCGGCCGACACCTAGAGAAAGGCTCACGTAGCGGAAGTTCTTCGCTACGTAGTCGTAGAGTCCTTCGGTTTTGGCCAGATCGCCGTTCAGTCCCTTGGTGAGTTCCAGCGCTTTCGCGCGCACTTCAGGCGAGGGGAGGCGGCGATCCTTTTCCATGCTGGCGTACCAGCGGCCGATCTGCTCCCAGGTTTCGAAGGTGGTGAGCTGCACGTCGGGACGGTCGTCATCGGGACGATGCTTCTTCTTTTTCTTGTCTTTATCTTTCGTGTCGTCTTCGCGTTCCAGATGCGAACCTGCCCAGTGGTAAATGCGGCGGCCGTTTTCTTCAGTGACCTTGGGATCCATGCCGGGCTTGCACTTCAGCTTGAGCGAGCGGCCGGCGGGAACGTCGACGTCGAGGCTTTCGTCGAGATCGATGTTGCTCTTATCGAACTCATATTCAGCCCAGAACTGTCCCGTGGCGAGCGGCGTGTGAATCACCGTGACCATGTCGTATTCGAGGACTTCGCCGGGGCGCAGTCCGGGAACGGTGATGTGCTTTTGACGGTAGTCGGTATAAACGGGAGCTTCGCGCTCAATGGGAGCGCTGAGGTCCTGCACGGCGTCGTCCCCGGCCTTCACCACCGTGCCGTCTTCTTTCAATACTCGGACGTAAGGGATCTCGACGCGTTCGTTAGCGGAGTTGTAACCCTCGAGGAGTTGTCCCCACTGTTGCACGCCGGCTTCGCTTTGGACGCGGATGCGAGCAGTGGTTTCTTTGCGACCGGTGCCGTCGGCCTCGAAGCGGTATCGGGAATGCATCTGCTCGATGACGAACGATTCCTGCGTGTAGTCGTGCTTGTCTTCGGTCTTGGGCGCGGGCGCAGGAGTTCCGGCGGACTTGTCGCCGCTGCTGGTGGACTGAGGCGCGGTGCCTGGCGCTTTCGGCGTTGATTTGTCGGGAGGGGGTGGGGTCGACTGCTGAGCGTTGGCGATCAGCGCGCAAGAAAACAGAAGGATCAGAAGACGACGCATAAGTTTGACAATGGGCCCTAGTCATTATCCCATGGTGAGGGGATGCTAGAGAACGCGGTTGGAGATCGGATTTGCGGTGGGGATGGGAAATCGTTCGACTTTCGGATGCTGGCGGGATGCGAGGGCGAGACGCCCTCGCGACAGCCGGCGGGGACGCCGGCGCTACTTTCACTATATGCAAATCTATTTTACTCATGTGATTGTGACTTGAATCACATTTTTCCCTGTATTGCGTTCAAAATGGGGGTAAAATGCGGCTTAGATGGTGCTGCCTCCCCTGCGACGTGGAGGGCAGCCGTGACGCATAAAGTACTTGCGCCACGATTTTCCGTTGGAGGTTATGCATGGAAGATCGGGCCCCTGTCGTCTCTCCTACCGAGCAGTCATCCACCACAACCAGCGCGATCAAGCATGAAGGCCGCGGAGCATGGGTGCTCACGGCGTACGGGCTCTCGGGGCTGGCGTTGTTTGGAGTTCTCGCCTACTTCTTCTCGGACTTCATCGCTCACTAGTCCCAGGATGCGGGGGTGAACGGGCGTGCGCGTCCGCGGGAGTGATGAGAGTGTGTTTGCTCGAAGCCTGATATAGGATTGTCCGATGATCGGCAGAAAAAGTGCCATCTACCTTACTGGACTTCTCTATGGTTTGTTTTTCGGGTCAATTTTCTCTGCTGTTGCCCTGCAAGTCTTTCCGCACTCCCACCCTGTCCTGAAGTGCTTGATAATCGGTGTGTTCCTAGTTTCTTTTTACTTTGTGGGAGCGTGGGTGTCCATTCGAAACGAACTCAACAAGAGAATTCCGACTCCCGACCACGAACTTCGCAGGCGAAAGAAGGAGTTCTATGACTGGCTGGACTCCCAGGGGCGTCGCTAGAATTCACCCTCTCGCCACCGAACTGCTGATCCAATCGGGACCCCTTATGAACGTGTTACAATGAGCGGCCTTAGGTGGCTGCTTCGGCGCTCAATCGTTAATCCCACGCAGAGTATTTCTAACTAACGGAAGAAGCTGTGCCCAAGACTCCCACGTCCAGTCCGACGCCGATCACGTACGCCGATGCCGGGGTCGATATCAGCCGCGCCAACCGCACTAAGCAGCGCATCAAGTACCTGGCGCACAAGACCTTCACACGCGGTGTGTTGAGCGAAATTGGCGGGTTCGGCGGGCTGTTTTCCGTGGATAAAACGAAGTACGTCGACCCGGTGCTGGTTTCGAGCGTCGACGGAGTGGGCACAAAGCTGAAGATTGCATTTGAGATGGACCTGCATTCGACCGTGGGCGCCGATCTGGTGAACCATTGCGTGAATGACATTGCGGTGCAGGGAGCGGCGCCGCTCTTCTTCATGGATTATCTCGCGACGGGGACCCTCGATCCGGCTGTGGCCGAGAAAGTGGTGGAGGGGATCGCCGATGCGTGCAAGCACAACGGGTGCGCGCTGATCGGGGGCGAGACGGCGGAGATGCCGGGGTTTTATCCGGATGGCGAGTACGATCTGGCTGGATTCATTGTCGGCGTGGTGGAACGCGAGAAGATCGTGACCGGGAAAGATGTGCAGATCGGCGACATTATTCTTGGTCTACCCTCAAACGGTCTGCATACGAACGGCTATTCGCTGGCAAGGAAGCTGCTGTTCGAAGTGGCGAAGTATTCGCCAGAGACCTACGTCAACGAGATCAAGAACAAAGTCGGCAACGAATTAATGCGCACGCACAAAAGCTATTGGCCGGCCATGCGGAAGCTGATTGACGGGCAGTGCGTGGCCGCCATGGCGCACATTACGGGCGGAGGGATTACGGAGAATCTGCCACGCGTGCTGCCGCGCGGAACAGCGGCGGTGATCGAGCTCGGGTCCTGGCCGGCGCTTCCGATCTTCGAACACTTGCAGCAGCTGGGGAATGTCCCGCAGGACGAGATGCTGCGGACGTTCAACATGGGCATGGGCATGCTATTGGTGGTGCCGTCGGCGAAGTTCAAGAAGGCGCAATCGGTGCTGGAGCGCGTGGGCGAGAAAGCTTACACGATCGGAAGGATCGTGAAGGGCGAACGGAAAGTTACGTACAGCTAGATTTCAGATTGTAGATTTCAGATTTGTTTGCCAATGGCGCTGACAAATCTGCAATCTGAAATCTACACTCTGAAATAATGCACTCCCTTGGGATTCTTCTCTCCGGGCGCGGATCGAATTTCGTCGCCATTGCCGACAGTATTGATGCGGGACGGATTCCGGATACGCGGATTGCTGTTGTAATTTCCAATAAGGCCGACGCGCCGGGTGTTGCGACCGCACGGGCGCGGGGGCTAAATACGCTCGTCATCGCGTCGAAGGGCAAACCGCGTGAGGAGCATGATCGCGAGATGGTCGCCGCGCTGAAGCAGAATGGCGTGGAGTTAGTCTGCCTCGCGGGATATATGCGGTTGCTGTCACCGTGGTTCGTGCAGCAGTTTCCGCACAGGATTCTCAACATCCATCCATCGCTATTGCCTGCGTTTCCGGGGCTCGAAGCGCAGGAGCAGGCGTTTGCTTACGGAGTGAAAGTGTCCGGCTGCACCGTGCATTTTGTGGATGAGGAACTGGATCATGGGGCGATCATCGTGCAGAAGGCGGTCGTTGTGCTCGATTCGGACGATGAGCATACCCTTGCCGCGAAGATTTTAGAGCAGGAGCACATCGCTTATACGGAAGCGATCAAGCTCGTCCTGAAACGGGAATTCACCATAAATGGCAGACGATTTGTGATGAATGTCACATCTTCGCGGCAGGGGCCCTAACTACATTTCAGATTGCAGATTTCAGATTTCTATGGCTTCTGGCTGCAGTGCTGATCTGCTCAAGGACCGCACCAAGCGGTTTGCTTTGCAGGTCATTCGCTTGTGCCGGACACTGCCTCGCAGCCAGGAGGCAACCATCATCAGCCGTCAACTCCTTCGATCGGCGACCTCGGTTGGAGCTAATTATCGCGCGGTGTGCCGGGCGCGTTCTACGGCAGACTTTATTTCTAAGTTGGGCATCGTACGCGAGGAAGCCGATGAAACCCTATTCTGGATTGAACTGCTCGTCGAAAGTGGCGCTGCGCACACAGAAAAGACCGCTTCGGCAAGCAGAGAGGCTAACGAACTCGTTTCCATCTTTGTTGCTTCGCTGCGTACGGCGAAGGGTTTGAAATCCGCAATCTGAAATATCTGAAATCTACAATCTGCAATCTCTCCCCATATAATGTCCTTTCTCATGTCAGACTTCGCTCCGGTAGACGAACAGCTCACTTATCTGAAGAAGGGCTCGGCGGAGATCATTCGCGAGGGTGATCTGCGCGCCAAGCTCGAAAAATCGCGCGCCACGGGCAAACCGCTGCGCGTGAAACTTGGGATGGATCCGACTGCGCCCGATCTGCATTTGGGTCACACTGTCGTGCTGCGCAAGCTGAAACACTTTCAGGACCTGGGGCACATGGCGATCTTTCTGATCGGCGATTTTACCGGGATGATCGGCGACCCGACGGGGCGGTCGGCGACGCGGCCTCCGCTAAGCCGCGAGCAGGTGGAAGAGAATGCGGAGACTTACAAGGCGCAGGTATTCAAGATTCTCGATCCGAAAAAGACGGTGATCGATTTCAACCGGCGGTGGATGGGCGCGTTTACTTCGGACGATTTCGTCCGGCTCATGGCGAAGTACACGGTTTCGCAAATGCTCGAGCGCGAGGAGTTCCATAAGCGCTTTTCGGAAGAGAAACCGATCTCGATGCACGAGTTGCTATATCCGCTGGTGCAGGGATATGACTCGGTTGCTCTTGAAGCTGACGTCGAGTTAGGAGGCACCGATCAGAAGTTCAATCTGCTGGTGGGGCGCGAACTTCAGCGCGGGTACGGACAGGAGTCCCAGGTGGTGCTGACCACGCCGATTCTCGAGGGGCTCGACGGCGTACAGAAGATGTCGAAGTCGCTGGGAAACGCGATCGGCATTCACGAGGCGCCGCTCGAGATGTATGGGAAGGTCATGAGCATCTCTGACGAGATGATGTGGCGCTACTACGAACTGCTGACGGATGTGCAAGTCGCCGAGATCGAGAAGATGAAGCGCGAGGCGCATCCGATGCAGGCGAAGAAGGATCTGGCGCGGAGGATCGTGGCGGACTTTCATTCGGCGGAGACGGCGGCCAAGGCGGGGGAAGATTGGGCGAAGCAGTTTCAGAAGGATCAGGTGCCGGAAGATGCGGAGGAAATCTCCGTAAAGTTTGAAGACATCCTCTCGATTCCGATTTCGGAGGTGGAGTGGTCCATCGGTGAGGGCAAGGACAGGCCTGTCTTAGGGAGGTCATACCAGGGAGTGCGAATGGATCGTCTTCTTCTGAAGTGCGGTTTGGCTGAGTCGACATCTGATGCGGGCCGAAAGATCAAACAGGGTGCGGTTCGGGTTGGCAACCAAGTGCATGAGGGCATTTACTTCCTTGTTGAAGCCTTACCTACAACCCTTCCGCTTCGAGTCGGGAAGAAAGTCAAGGTGGTAGTCATTCACCGATAGATTTATGTGGGGACAGCCGCCATCGGCTGTCCGGGCGAGCGAAGCTCGCCTTTCTCGCCAGCAAGGAAATTCCCAAACTGGAATTTAGTCTTTCCAATTTCTCGAAAATCTTCAGACTGACAGCCGGGGCAGCCCTAGAAGCAAAACCAGCGGAGCTGCGCTCCGCGGACAGCCGAAGGCGGCTGTCCCTACATAAACCTCTATGCCTCAGGCTTTTTATCGTAGGCAACTGCCTCATCTTCAGGTCGATGAGGCGCAGCATTTTGTGACTTTCTGCACTGATCGGCGATGGATCCTTCCTGCTCCCGTGCGATCTATCGTGCTCGCATGCTGTCTGCACGACAACGAAAAGAAGTTCGACCTCAAGGTTGCGGTCGTCATGCCCGATCACGTTCACTTGATTTTCACTCCTCTGATCGATCACGAGGCCATGGAAGTTTTCTGGCTACCGAAGATCATGGACGCGGTGAAAGGAGCTTCGGCACATTAAGATCAACAAGGCTCTCCACAGAAACGGACGAGTTTGGCAACCCGAATCGTTTGATCATGTTTTGCGAACGTCGGAGAGCTTGGACGCCAAGATCCAGTACTTGCTGGACAATCCTGTGCGGCGAGGCTTGGTCAAAGAATCGAACGATTATCCGCGGCTTTGGAAGAAGCCCTTTGTGAATCCCTTCGCACCTTCATCGATGTCCTGAGAACACAAGCGGAGCTGCGCTCCGCGGACGGCCGCTGGCGGCTCTCCCCACATAAACCTCACCACATATAAATCTCTCTACCGAAAATTCTGCTAGTCTCATCCCCGCGATGCGGGCGGCGGCTATTCTCGGGTTGGGGTGTTCCGCCAGGGATCTGAAACCCTTCCAAACAGATAACGGTGTCGAGTGGCGTATGGGCATGCCGGGCGCGGGCGAGGCTGATGTGATTCTGCTGTTCGGTGGGGACGGGACGATTCATCGGCATCTGGGGCAGTTGGTGAAGCTAGAGGTGCCTGTGCTGGTCGTTGCGGCGGGGAGCGGGAACGACTTTGCGTGCTCGCTGGGGCTGCGGCGGGTTCGCGATTCACTGGCTGCGTGGCGGAAGTTTTGTGCCGGGGAGAAAAACCAGCGGGCGATCGACCTCGGTATCATTTCTTCCCCGGACTGCGCCGGTGGAACGTTACCTGGCACCCGGTACTTCTGTTGCGTGGCAGGGGTTGGGCTTGATGGCGCGGTGGCCGAACGAGCCAACCGCATGCCGCGATGGTTGCGAGGTCACGGCGGGTATGCGCTGAGCCTTGCCCCGGCCATCTTCACGTTTGCACCGTTTCCGGCCAAGATTCAGATTCGCGGTGGCGATCATGACGACCAGTGGACTACGCGCAGCGATCAGCCCACTCTCATCGCCTCGATCGCCAACACTCCTTTATATGGCGGAGGGATGAAGGTTGCGCCTCGGGCACAGATGGACGATGGGCTTCTCGATGTGTGCGTGGTCGGAGGAATGGATCCATTCAGGCTTTTCTGCATGTTTCCTACGGTGTATGCGGGGCGGCATCTTAGCATCAAAGAGGTCGAGTATTTTCAGGCCGCTGCAGTGCGAGTTGAGACGGAAGATCCGATGGATGTTTATGCGGATGGGGAGTATGTGTGCCGGACTCCGGTGGAGGTGTCGGTGCAGCGGGGGGCTTTGAAAGTTATCGTGCCTTGATTGCAGAGGGCCGGACGAATGCGTCCGTCACCACACGAGCATTGCCGGCTGTCGCTACGTGGGGTGTGGCTAAGTGCTACACTTTTTCCATGTCTGAGAGGCGTTCGCGCACACTGCTCTGGATTCTGATTGGCGGCGGAGCATTTTTCCTCTTCGTACTGGCCGTCTTCACCTTGGTTTATTTGGCGCTGCATGCTGCCGGGGGAGAGGCCGGACTCGGCGGGTTTGGGGATCGCATTGGCGTGGTCGATCTCGACGGCGTGATTCTCTCGCCGCAGCCCGTTGTGGGACAGCTCAAGAAATTTGGTGATGACTCGTCGATCAAAGCCATCATTCTGCATGTGAATTCACCGGGCGGAGGAGTGGCCGCGTCAGAAGAGATTTATCGCGAAGTGAAGCGCGTTCGCGCGGAGAAGAAGAAGAAGGTTGTGGTTTCGATTGAGACGGTGGGCGCGAGTGGGGCGTTTTACGTGGCTTCAGCCTGCGACAAGATTTACGCCGACCAGGGCAGCATTGTCGGATCGATCGGCGTCATTGCGCAATGGGTCAACTATGGCGACCTGCTGAAGTGGGCCAAACTGAAAGACGTGGTCATCAAGACCGGTGAGTTCAAGGATACGGGCAATCCCTCGCGCGATCTGACTCCGGCCGAGCAGGCCTACATGCAGTCGCTGATCAACAACATGTTCGGTCAGTTCGTCAAAGCTGTCGCCGACGGGCGCAGCATGAAGTTTGACGATGTCAAGGCCATCGCCGACGGCAAGGTGTGGACGGGCGAGCAGGCGAAGGACATGAAGCTGATCGACAGTGTGGGTGACTTCGAAGCGGCGGTCGCGGATACGGCGAAGTCGGTGGGAATTTCCGGCGAGCCGACGCTGGTGCATCCGGAGAAGGACCGCCGCACGCTGATGGATCTGCTGCTGGGCGATGTCTCGCAGTACATCCCAAGTCGCGAGAAGGTGCTGGAGCAGCAGGTCGGGTTCTACTACCTCTGGAAATAGATCCGGCTTAGGAGTTGCTCACCTGTGCTGAGCATTCCTCCCCAGCCCAACAACTGCTGGACCCCAGTTGTGCCGTTGGTCCTCGGGCTGAATCGCATACTGCACGGAAGCGGGATCGTGATGTCCTTGTGGATGGGCTGTCTCTAACCCGTGACTTGCATCCAACCCCTGAAATTTGAGAAGGTTATGGGTGCCGGCGGGGGGCTTGCCCCTTCGGCGGGATGTTCCATCGGGTCAAAACTACAAAAGTGGTGTACTGTGCAATCGCCAGTATGGGCAGAAGAGGGGCGTTATGACCAAAGCCGATCTGATTGACGAAGTCTCGCGTTTGGCGGAACTTACGCGGAAAGACAGTGAAGTGATCGTGGAAACGATTTTTGACAGCGTGGTGCGCTCGTTGCGCGCCGGCGACAAGATCGAGATTCGCGGCTTTGGCAGTTTCCGGACTCGCCAGCGCAAACCCCGTGTCGGACGCAATCCCAAGACCGGTGATCGCGTGGACGTGCCGGCCAAGAAGATTCCTTTCTTCAAGCCCAGCAAGGAATTGAAGGATCTGGTTAATGCGGCCACGGCGGGGGCCACTCCAACACCAGCTGCACCGGCTACTCCTGTTCCGCCAACGGCTTAGCAGCTGCAACAACCTCTCAGCAAGAAACAGACATTCACCTCTGAGTAGCATGCGCTTCCCTAATCTCGCTTTTGCACTGCTGACTTCCGTCAGCGTTGTCTGCCCCGCGCAGACGAAATTTCCAGATACGCCCGCCGGCCATCAGTTCGCTGCATGGCTCGAGAGCTTCAATCGCGGCGACGCCAACCTTCACCGCGAATTCCTCCAAAAGAATTCCCCGTCACGAATCTCACGTTTGGACCGCGAGATGAGCTTTCGCCAGAGGACGGGAGGCTTCGACCTCAAGAAAATTGAGGAATCCACGGCGACGAAGGTGTCCGCGCTGGTGCAGGAGCGCTCGTCGGATCAGATGGCTCGCCTGAGCCTGGAAGTGCAGGCAGAAGAGCCCCATCAGATCACCAGAATCGAGCTCAGCGCCATTCCGCGACCGGCGGAATATGCGTTGCCGCACTTGCCGGAGGGCGCGCTCCTCGCGGCGACACGAAAAAATATTGAGACGGAAGTGGCCGCGGACCGTTTTGCCGGGGCGGTGCTGATTCTGAAAAATGGCAAACCGGTTTTCTCTGAGGCCTACGGTCTGGCGGACCGTGAACGCAAGACGCCCAACACGCTCGCGACGCGCTTCCGCATCGGGTCGATGAACAAGATGTTTACGGCCGTCTCGATCCTTCAGCTGGCGCAGGCCCGGAAGTTGGACTTGCACGATACCGTGGGAAAGTACCTGATCGAGTATCCCAACAAAGACATCGCCTCGAAGGTGACGATCCATCAGTTGCTGACCCATACGGGA
Organism: Candidatus Sulfotelmatobacter sp.; assembly: GCA_035568275.1. Classification (GTDB taxonomy): domain Bacteria; phylum Acidobacteriota; class Terriglobia; order Terriglobales; family Acidobacteriaceae; genus Sulfotelmatobacter. The sequence goes on along the minus strand of DATMOO010000010.1, from coordinate 3,503 downwards.
GGGACGGGCGACATCTTCGGCCCCGAGTTTGACGCGCACCGGCTGGAGCTGCGCACGTTGCAGGATTATGTGAACCTCTACGGCAACCGCGTTCCGAAGTTCGAGCCGGGCTCGCGCTGGGAGTACAGCAACTACGGTTTCATTCTGCTGGGAGCGATCATCGAAAAGGTCAGCGGGCAGAGTTATTACGACTACGTGCGCGAGCACGTCTATTTGCCGGCGGGCATGACCTCCACTGGATCTGAGCCCGAGGACAAAGCTGTCAGCGACCGCAGCGTGGGGTACACACAGATGGACTCTGCCGCGTGGTCTCCTAACACTGACACGTTGCCTTATCGCGGGTCGTCGGCTGGTGGAGGGTATTCGACGGTCGAGGATCTGGTGCGATTTGCCGAAGCACTGCAGGGCCACAAACTGCTGGATGCGCTTTACACTGAGATGCTGACAAGCGGTAAAGCTGGGACTCCGGATCGCAGTTATGCTTACGGGTTTGAAGATCGCATGTTTAACAGCACGCGATGCTTTGGTCATGGGGGCGGGGCGCCGGGGATGAATGGCGACCTTAAAATCTGTCCGGGGACGGGATATGTGATCGCCGTGCTAGCGAATCTGGATCCCCCGGCGGCGAGCCGGGTGTCGGACTTCGTGGCGAACAGATTGCCGGAGAAATAGATCGCGTTTTCCTCTGAGCCTTAATGCGCTGCGGCCCGATAAACCTGGGCCGCCGGACAGCCGGGGCGGCTGTCCCTACATACTTCGTTTTGCTTACGGTTTTTTCGTTAGGTACAGATCGGCTACCTTTAGGGCTAGCGCTTCGGGATCAACGTCTGTGCGATTGGCCAGAACGATCACGGTCAGGTTGTCATCGGGGAAGCGCTGAATGGTTGTGAGGAAGCCAATCGTCTCTCCGCCGTGATACATGCGGCGGTGGCCCTGGTAGGGATCGAGAAACCAGCCGAAGCCGTAGCTGAGTGTCTTGCCGCTACGGAATTTTGCAGGACCGCTTGTGGGCTCGACCGGAGTGAGCGCGGGCTGCATTTCTGTTTCGCTCAAGAGCGTGTGCTCGCGCAGGGCGCGGTCCCATTTTCCCAGGTCGTCGATCGACGTATAGATTCCGCCATCGCCGAGGACAGCTGAAGTTGGGCTCTGGTCAGTCTCGCGCCAGGTCCCATCCTTTTCTTTTGTATGTCCGTACGCGCGGTGCGGCACTTCGTTCTTCCCTTTCTCGTGGGCGAGCGTGCTGTTCATCTTGAGAGGGGCAAAGACTCTGTCGTGCAGAAACTGGCCGAAGGACTTGCCGGAGATTTTTTCCACGATCATCGCCAAGACTGCATAGCCGGAATTGCTGTACTGCCACTTCGATCCCGGAGGAAACTGGCCTGCCGTCTGTTGCTCGAGTGACTTCAGCACGCCAGCATCGAGAATCTGCGGAATCTTGTCATCGGGCTTGTTGGGATACTGCTTCATCAGAATCTCCTCGTAGTCGGGAAGACCTGACGTGTGGTTGAGCAGATTGCGGACCGTGATCGATTTGCCGTAAGCCGGAAATTCCGGGAAGAAATCGGTGAGGTGATCGTCGTAGTGCAGTTTGCCATCGTGCGCCAGCAGCATGATGCACGTGGCTGTGAACTGCTTGGTGAAGGAAGCGATCCGGAAGTCGGTCACGGGATGGATGAGAGTCCGTGTGCGAAGATCGGTGACGCCGTAGCCGCGGCGGAACACAGGCTTGCCGTTGCTCACGACGAGAACGGCTGCGCCGGGAGCGTTCGTGGATTTTAATGAGTCGAATACGGCGTCTATCTGGCTGTTGGAAACCTGGGCGCAAACAGAGGCGCGAAGGATGACACACGAAACCAGGAAAGCGAGCGGGAGCCGCGTTTTCACAGGGAACTCCGTTGGATGAGTGGGTGAGAACCCAGCATCATCCCGCAGGATGCGGGTTCGGCGCAACTAGAGACTGGAGCCGGTCCCATGCATCGGGTCGCTGGACCAAAGGCTCTTCCCTCAGGGGCTGAAGCCCGCGCCTTTTCTGGATGTTTGCGGCGCAGCTGAAAGCCGCGCCCTTTCAAAACCATTTAAGAGACGCGTTCCAGCTTTTATTCGCTGTCTGGCTTTGATCCGGGAATGCGTTTCTTCAGGAACTTGATTTGGCCGTTGTGGTTCGATTCGTGTTCGCAGACATGGAACCACTTGCAGTAATTGTTCGTCGGGCCCCATCCCCAGGTTTTGTCGACGGTCAGGAGCCAGTCGTCATCGCGCTTGCGGAATTCCGCCAGAGTCTGCTCGCGGGTTTCGCCCAGCAGGTTCATATAGTAGTCGAGGTCGTGTCCCTTGATCTGTTTGCGCGCCGGCTCGCCAAGCTCCATCGCTACGCCCCACTTCTCCTTGTATGAAGCGGGTAATTCTTTGAGGTTCTTTCCCTCGAAGGTGTTGATCTGATAGATCCGGTCCGTTGCGGCCAGATGCATGAGCAGAGAGCCGATGGTGTTGGAGTTCGCGTCGAAAAGATAATCGAGATCTTTCTGCGACATGCCCTTGACCGACATCAGCATGACTTTACGCATCCAGGTCATCATGGAGACCAGCGTGCCGATTTGCGGGGAGTAGCCTTTCTTCGGGCCGATGATATTTACGTCAGATTCTTCTGAGACTGCGAGTTCAGGAACGAACGCAAGACCCGAAGCGGCGCTGGTAACAGCGGCGGCGGTCATCAGGAATTGGCGGCGAGTGGGGACGCATTCGGCTGGGAACACAGGCAACTCCATTTCGAGTGGATTGGGACCGGGATTGAAGCGAAGCGATACTAGCACAGGAGAGATTCGTCAGGGGCAAATTCCTACCACGCCCATCATCCTTCCCGTCTTTCCTTTCTCAGCGCGATAGGAAAACAACAATTCCGGATGGCAGTTCGTGCACAGGGGAGACGTTTCGAGACTCTTCTTGGGAACGCGTGCGGCGATCAATTGCCGGCGATTGGCTTCCACCAAATCAAGGAAGATTTTCGGCGGCAGTTCGCCATGCCCGGGGGCGCGCGCGGTCAGAAATAGCAGCGGATATTTCTCCCTCACGGGATCGGATTCCTTAATCTCACGGAACAAACGGGCCGCATAGCTGAACTGCGACTCGAACCTGGTGCGGACGTCTTCTCCCACCTCGTAGCAGCAGCCTTGAATTCCGGGACCGATGGCGGCCTTCAGGTCGCGGGGACGGCTGCTGAAGCGACGAACCATCTCTCCGACACCCTTCTCGACGATGCGTTGGACCGTGCCGCGCCAACCTGCGTGGAATACGCCGACTGCATGGCGCTTCGTGTCCACTACGATCACCGGCAGGCAATCGGCGGTCTGGATCGCCAGGAACAGGCCGGGAGTTGCAGTGATCATGCCATCGCCGGTGAGCGGCTCTTTGTCGGCTAAGTCGGGCGATTCGATGTGGTGGATGATGTCGGAATGAACCTGGCGCAGCGTGATCAGCGGCCAGAGCGACGCGCCCTTTCGGGAGCG
>DATMOO010000009.1:0-53950 GCA_035568275.1 Candidatus Sulfotelmatobacter sp. | reverse complement strand
CTCCGGTTACGCCGATGTTACCCTCCATTTGTTAGACCCTCCCCACAAGACGTGTTCCGGAGAACCTGATGCGCCGCGCTCTTTTCTCGAAGTTCAGTGCAGTCCTGGCTCTCGCTCTGTTTACCGTGCCGCTATTCGCGCGCAGCGCGAAGTCTGGCAAGTCCGCTTCGCTGCCGATCACAACTTCGTCCGCGAAAGCCCGCGAGCTCTACGTCAAGGGCATGGAAGATTACGAGAATCTCTACCTCGAGCGTTGCAACGATGATTGGCGCACCGCCGTCAAAGAAGACCCCAATCTCGCCGTTGCTTGGGCCTGGATCGCATTCAACAGCGGTAATCCTCAAGAAGTCAGCGCCGCTCGCGCCAAGGCCAAAGATCTTGCTTCCAAGACCACTCCCGGCGAACAGTTGATGGTTGCCTGGATCGTCAAAGTCGAGGAAGGAGACTTCCTCGGCGGCATCACGGCCATGAACGACATGCTCGCGATGTATCCCCGCGACAAGCATCTGCTCTACCTCGCTGGCAACTGGCTGATGGGAGAGAACGGGAACGATCAGGCGCAGCACATGATGGAGAAGGCGCTCGCCATCGACAAGAATTATCCCGCGGCTCTGAACGATCTGGCCTATGTCGAAGCGCGCAATCGCGAATTCGACAAGGCATTCGATGCCATGGATCGTTACGTTGCGCTGCTTCCGAAAGAGCCCAATCCGCAGGATTCCTACGGCGAGCTGAAGCGCATGGCCGGCGATTTCGAAAGCTCACTCACCCACTATCGCGCTGCGCTCAAGATCGACCCGGACTTCGTGACTTCGCAACTCGGTCTCGGCGACACCTACGCGCTGATGGGCAATCAGGAGCAGGCTCGCATTGAATATGACAAGGCCATTCGCTTCGCCCACACCGAGGCCGATCGCCTGACCTACGGTATGCAGAAGGCGATGACCTACGTCCGCGACGGCAATTACGCCGAAGCCGACCGCCAGTTCCAGCAGATCGCTGAGTCCGCGCACGCCAAGAATCAGGATCTGCAGGAAGCGCAGGCGCTGCGGCATATGGCCGAGTATCAGGCCGACGACAACGTCGCGCTCAAACATCTCAAGCTGGCCGAAGAGTCACTGGATCATCGCTCAACCATCTCGATTTCGGACCGCGAGGAAGAACTCTCGCGCATTCTCCGCAATCGTGTGGTGCACGCAGCGCACGCCGGGAATCAGGCGCTCGCCGACAAGTCGTTGCAGCATCTGGAAGCCATGGCCAACGGCAGCCGCAACCGCGTGATCCAAAGCTCGTTCAACGGAGCAGCAGGAACGCTTTTGATGGATGAGAAAAAGTACGAGGATGCGATCGCGCGCCTGGAAGAGGATCAGGACAATCCCTTCACCATGGAACTGCTGGTTCAGGCTTACTACCAGACGACGCAACCTGAGAAATTACACGCGGCCGAAGCCAAGCTTCGCGGCTACAACATGCCGACCATGGAACAGGCTCTGGTCGTTCCAGCCGCTCGCTCTAAGCGCCCCAATATCTAACCACCGCTCCGAATCCGGGCTCCGAAGTTGGAGCCCGGAACCCCTCGTCCAATCGCCCGGCTTGGTGTAGAGTAAGTGGGCCATTTGTGAGCCCTATGAAGCCTGACGGCGAGCGTCGCTCCGGAACCAGAATCCCCACGCGCGTCTCCACACGTGTCCGAACCACGAAGGGCATCGATCACGCAGCCGAAACCCGCGACGTCAGCGCGAACGGCGTCTTCCTCTACACGAATTCGAAGATGGAGAAGGGAGCCGAAGTCGAACTGGTTCTAATCCTTCCACCCGAACTGACTTCCGGCGAGAAATGCTGGGTCTGCTGCCAGGCGACGATCGTCCGGGTCGAGGAACAGGGTTCAGACTTCGGGGTGGCCGCCCAGATCCGGCGCATGGACATCCTCCCCGAAATGGCCGTCTGACAGGTTGTTCGGCGCGGTTTGCCCCAGTGCCCTGCGTGCAAAATCACACACCGGAATCCCGAAATTGCACGGTCCCTAAGGTCCAAAGCAGGATTTACCGATGAAAGCCTGGTTAAAGCTGTAAAAAAAGGCTTCCCTTGCATCCGTTGCGGTGCAATAATGGCGGCCCTAGAATTGCTCTGGCCAAACTTAGGATACGGACGGGCCCAGTAATGTTGATAGACAAACTGGCGGCCGGTGTGGTGCAAGTGCAGACACCCATCGGGCCGCGATACATAATGCCATCATTCCTCCAGCGGGTGTATCTGTTGTGGGTGTTCCGCAATTTCCCCGTTCTCCCTCACGCCGTTCTCAGCACGCGGCAGCAGCGCATGATCGACCGCATGTGCAGCGAGCAAGTATTTGCCTCGCTACCTTATGTCGACGGGCTGAGCGAGGCTCCGGTCATCGGTATCATCGAGCGCCGGCCGCCAGCTAGAGGCAATCCGTTACCGCGACGTCGCCCGGTTGCCAGCGAGTCCGCAGGCTTGACGGCTGAAGTTCGTCAGCGCCCCTGATATTTCACAAACGCAAGACTGCTTCTGCAGCCTCGCAGAGGTGTGACCCGACATCAGTTTCGGAAAGTTGTTGGCGGTGTCGAGTTGTACGCTGACCTCGGCAACACGACCTTAACCAGGCAGCCGTGGCTGCCTTGCCGGTTGCTGATTTCGATCGATCCGCCATGAGCCTCCGCGATCTGGCGGCAGAGAACCAGACCTACGCCACCCCCGTTGGGTTTTGTTGTATAGAAGGGAGTAAACACATTGGCGGGATTCAGGAGCCCTGGCCCTTCGTCTTCAATTGCAAGCACGACTTGAGCAAGGTCAGTATCCCAGCGAACCACGACGTCGGCCACTTCATTGTGGGATCCTGGTTCGCAAGGCTTTTTTGTTGCGGTGCTTGTGTTCTCCAGGACCGCGTCGGCGGCATTCCGGATCAGGTTGATCAGCATCTGCTCCAATTGATCGGGATCAGCCTGGAATATAACTTCGGGTCCCTCCCGCACGCATACCTTCACTCGCATCTCGAGAGCCGCTACTCGCGAGACGAGAGCGCGCAGCGGGACATCTTTCAGATTGGGCTTCGGCATCTGAGCCAGCTTGCGGTACGCCTCGAGAAATCGCTGCAGAGAAGCGGAACGCATCTCGATAATTTCGAGGCCTCGTTGCAGATCGTTGCGCACGTCGGGATCGATCTCCGTGGACTGAACCCGCGAACTGAGACTTCCAGCGATCGACTTGATGGGCGCGAGAGAATTGCTCAGCTCATGGCCGAGTACTCGAATGAGCCTCTGCCAGGCTCGTCTTTCCTCTTCCCGGAGGGCGCGACTCACATCGGATAGCACCACCAGCGTGTGCGGCACGCCGGCCTGCCGAAATGAACTCCGCCGCAGAAGCCATCGTGCCTGCGACTCACCAACATTGAGTTCGACCACGGTTTCATTGGTTGCGGAGAGGCATTCCTGCAGCCCCAGTTCTGCTGCCTTACGTCCCATCATTCGAATTCTGTTTTGGCGAAGCAGGTGCTCGCCTGCGGGATTGACCAGACGCAGCAACGTGCCGGGATCGAATGCGAATAAGGGAGCATCGATTTCATCGACCACGCGTTGCAACAGCGCGGTCGCTTCGATCGTCCGCACTTTTTCCGAAGAGAGCATGTCCGCCAGAGCATTGACTTCCAGAGAAAGCTCGCCGAGAGCGTCTTCCGCCGTCGCGTTGCGTGCGCGGAATGAGTAGTCTTCCTCGCGCAGCGATCCGATGACATTTGCCAGCGTCTGCAGAGGTCGCGTGGTTTGCTCCTGGAGTGCGAGAGCCAGCAGCCACCAGACGAACAGTTCAGCGCCCGTCAGAGCCAGCCGAGAGCCGGTAGTCCAAGGCTGCATCCAAACGAGGACGGAGCTCACCATTAGACCGGGTAGCGCAACCAGCAAGGAGTACAAGCTGATGCGATGTTCGTAGAGAAGGCGGGATCGTTTTCGGGGACGGTTTGGCTTCGGAGTAATGGGGCTAGAGCCCATATTTCTCCATGCGCCGATAGAGCGCGCCGCGGCTCAAGCCCAGCGCTTCCGAGGCCTGGCTGACGTTTCCCTGAAACCGCTGCAGCGCCTTGCGCACCAACACCGCTTCCACTGCCTCAAGGCTGAGGTCTTCCAGGTTCTGAGTCTGAGCGCGAGGAGAGCTCAACGAGAGATCAGCGGGTTGAATATCCGCCGTGCGGCTCATTAATACAGCCCGCTCGATCGTATGTTCCAACTCTCGTACGTTGCCGGGCCACGAGTACTGCATCATTGCCTGGAGTGCCGCGGGATCGAATCGTTGCACCGGACGCCGGTATCGCGCGGCATAACGCGCAAGGAAATGCGCTCCCAGCAGGGCGATATCCTCGCGTCTTTCACGCAGTGCCGGAACCCGGACCTCGACGGTATTCAGACGGAAAAGAAGATCCTCGCGGAATTGGCCCGCCTGGCATGCGGCAGGAAGGTCCGTGTTCGTGGCCGAAAGCACGCGCACATTCACTCGACGCGAGCGCGAAGAACCCACCCGCTCCACCTCGCCAGATTCAAGAACGCGCAGGAGCTTGGCTTGCTGGCGCATGGGAACATTGCCGATCTCATCCAGAAAAATTGTGCCGCCGTCCGCGAGTTCGAACCGCCCGATGCGGTCGGTACGCGCGTCAGTGAATGCGCCTTTGACATGGCCAAACAACTCGCTCTCAAACACTCCGTCTGGAATTGCGCCCGTATTCACTGCTACTAGGGAGCGAGATGCGCGCGCGGAGAGCGCATGTAAGGTTCGCGCCACGACCTCTTTGCCAGTGCCATGCTCGCCGGTGATGAGGACGTTGGCATCAGAGGGCCCGACACGCGAGATCGTTTCCAGCACAGCCTGCATCGCGGGCGCGGTCGCAAGGAACTCCGGCCGGCCTTCAGCGCGCAACAAACGGTTTTCGGCTTCCAGACGGGCAGCGTGCTGCAGCGCTCGATGCAACTCCACCTGCGTCCGCAAAATCGACACCAGGCGTTCGTTTTCCCATGGCTTTTGCACAAAGTCGCGGGCACCACGGCGCATTGCCTCGACTGCCAGTTCGACATTCGCCCACGCGGTCATGACAATGACCGGAACCGTGGCATCGGCGGCCACGATTTCCGAGAGCAGGTCGAGACCTTCCTGCCCAGACGTCGTATCGCGCGTGTAGTTCAGATCGATCAGAATGGCGTCGTAGGAAGTGCTCTTCAGCGCCTCGCGCACCAGCACTGGAGAGCGAGCCTTGTCGACGCGGTATCCCTGAGGACGAAGGAGGAACTCCAAGGCGTCGAGAATATGTTCCTGATCGTCCGCAGCCAGAATCCGGATGGGCGCTCCGGAGTCTAGCCGGGACACTGTGACTTCGTCTCCGGTTTTGACTGATGTGGGCATGATTATTTAGGGCGTATGCTGGGAGACCACTCCGCTAATTGCATCCTGAATCAGTATGCCATTATGTTCCAAGGTTGTGCCGGTGGCGCGATCCAATTCGACTTTCGCTTTCTGGTATGTAGTCATCGCGCCTACGAGATCGAGTTCGGCCAGTGCGAGGTCACGTTGTGCAGAAAGCGTCTGATAGCTGGAGCCGGAGCCCAGCTCCTGTTCCTTCTTTGTGATATCAAAAGTACGCTGTGCCAGATCGCGCGCTTTGCGGGCCGCCTCAACTCGCGCTCCGGTCTGATCCAGAGCGTATTGCGCGTTGCGCACTTCGATCCGGACCTGCTTCTTCAGTTGTTCCGAGCGTAACTCTGCCTGGCGATACTCCAACTCGGAGCGGTATTGGTCTGCCTTCGCGACACGGTTACGAATCGGGATACTCAAATTCAGCCCAATATAGTAATCGGGAGAAGAATTATTGAAGGCATTTCTGAGGGCTCCCGCGAAATCGACCGGGACACTCGAAGTGCAGTCCGTGCAGAGAGGATTCAGGGGACCCGCAAGTCCGGTGCCACCATAAAAGCCCACCAGCGAAAGGGATGGCAACAGGGCGTTGCGGGCAGCGCGCCGGCTGATCTGGCGGTTTACGAGGTCGATGTCGGATTCGGCAAGTTCGGGGCGATTGTGCTGCGCGTCTGCGATCAAGTCTCGTATCGACTTCACTGCCTCAATCGGTGCAGGCTGAATCTGTTCGTCGGTTGGGACCACCGGCATCGCTTCCAGTACCGGATCGTCGAGACTCTTCGTGACGGCATTCTTCATGAGAGTTTCTTGCAGTTGAAGATTCGTCCGGGCGACGGTCAACTCCTGGTCACGCTTAGAGACTTCAGCTTCGGCCCGCAATACCTCCATCGTTGGGACACTTTCCAACTGCAACTGCTTCCTTGCGTTCTCGAGCGTCTGCTGGGCGAATGAGAAAGACTGCTCGTTGACGCGAGTCTGCTCGTAGGCACTGACCAAGTCCCAGTATATGTTTTCAATCTGTGTGACTGTGGCGATGACCTGGTCTTTGAAAGCAATGTCGGAGATCCGCTTATTATTGCTCGCGATTCTCAGATAACGCAGGTTCGGGCCGAATCCAAAACCGGCGAGCAATTGCTGCTGGAACGAGAAGCGAAACGTCGAGTTGTTGGACGGCGAGAGGAAAAAGAACGGGCTATTGTTCGTTTGGCGGCTGTTATTGAATTGGAAGCTGACGCTTGTGCCGCTGGGGAAGGCCTGCAGGAATTCTATGGCGCTGGAACCGGTGTTCAACTGCAGGGAGGGCACACCGTAGATCTGAAGGTTTGCGAGAGGTGTGGTCTGATGCTCGGCGCCGATCGAGGCAACAATCGCCGGGTCGTAGGACGAGACCGCCGTACCGGCGCCCAGGGTGGACTGCACGAGTCCGGAAGCGCCAGCTCCTGCGCCACCTGCGCCTCCGGTGGTGCCGCCCGCGCCCGCGCCGGGAGCTCCAGTGCCAAATCCGCCAACACCTCCGCCTGGTGTTCCCTGAACCACACCGGTGTTGACCCCACGAAAGAATCCACCGGCTTGGGTACGAAGGATATCGGTATTCGCGATGGGCAGGTTGTAACGAGCGATGGCCAGATCAAGATTGTCTTCAAGCGCGAGATCAATGGCATCCTTCAAAGAAAGGTAAAGCTTGCCATCACGCACCAATTGCGGAAGACGGGGAGAGTTCGACAGCGCAGGCTCAGGGACCGAATCGGCGGCATATGCCCTCAAAGGATTGCGTGACTTCGGCATCTCGAAGTTCACGGCTGCGGCCGGCTGCGTCCCGCTGGTCGGCGCAGATGGCGCAGTCTGGTTTTGAGCCCACGAGCCTAAACACAGAGCGAATTCGATGCTCACTACGGCAATCACCCTGCCAAGGTTGGGATGTAAGCTCACGATGCGCTTACCTCCGCCGGCTGAGAGAGCCCAGGATTGGCTGTATCGCCCACCATCCAGCCGTCGCGCAGTTGAATGGTGCGGCTTCCGTACGCCGCATTCGCCTCCGAGTGCGTGACTTGCACGATGGTCGTTCCTTGCTGATTCAAATCTCGAAAGAGTTCCATGATCTCCTTGGCCTGTGTGGAATGAAGATTGCCTGTCGGTTCATCGGCGAGCAGCAAAGCCGGTTTGTGGATCACTGCGCGTGCAATGCCAACCAGTTGTTGTTGCCCACCCGAGAGCTGGCTGGGATACAGGTCCTTCTTGGCTACGATCTGAAAGCGATCGAGGGTGTCGGCCACCAGACTCTGCCGCTCCTTACGCGGAATGTCTTTGTACGAGAGCGGAAGATCGATGTTCTCCTGCACCGTGAGGTCATCCAGCAGGTGATAACTCTGAAACACCATGCCCACGTTGCGCTTCGCAAGTTCGGCACGCTGCTTTCGCTTTAGGTCGTGGACCGCCTCCTCGCGGAACCAGTATTCGCCCTCCCATGCGTCATCGAGCAAAGCGAGGACGTTCAGCAGGGAAGACTTGCCGGCGCCGGAGGGCCCCATTACGGTGATGAATTCGCCTTCGCGAATTTCAAGATTGACGCGCCGGAGTACCCAAGTCTGGCCGGCGGGAGTTTTGTAACTGCGCTCAAGATGTTTCAGCTGAATCATTTCGTCTCCGATCCTTATCTTTTACTCGTAGCGAAGCGCGACCATGGGGTCGACCCTGGCCGCCCGGCGTGCGGGAATGTATGCGGCGAACAGCCCGACCGTTCCAACAGCGATGCAAACAAGGGTTATAACAATCGGGTCTCGGGGCCTTGCGCCGTAGAGCATGCTTTGCAGAATCGATGCTGATGCCAGGGCACACACCGTGCCCAGCGTGATCCCCGAGATCAGGAGGATTGCGGCATCGCGAAGAACCATTGTCAGCACTGAGGTGCGCGGAGCGCCGAGTGCCATTCGAACACCGATCTCACGGGTACGTCGCGAAACCGAGTACGTCATGACGCCGTAAAGACCTACGATCGTTAGCACGAGGGCGAGGCCCGCGAATGCGCTCAGCAAAACCATTGCAAAGCGGGGTTGATTCAGTTCACTGGACATCAACTCTCTCATCGTGCGTATGCGCGTGACTGGAATGTCTTTGTCCATCTGCGAGACAAGGTGTTGCACGCTCGCTCCGAGGCTTGTCGGGTCGAGCGACGTGCGAACTACCGAATACAGACAGCACCAGGTATTGAGCTGGCTCGCGGGCAGGTACATCGCTGGATGCATTTCGCGCTGCATTGCGCCCAATCTTACATTCCCCACGACACCGACGATCTCACGCCAAGACGGACCACCCGGAGTCCCGTTTCCTGCGCCTGGCTTCAACTTCTTGCCGAGCACATTCTCACTGGGGAAGAATTTCTGCGCGAAGGCCTGGTTCACGATCATTACCGGCTGAGTCTTCACGTCGTCGCGCTCGGAGAAATCTCGTCCTTCGAGCAGGGGGATCTGCATGACACCGAAATATCCGGGCGTGATCGGAGCAAGGTCCGCGACGGGCTGTTGGCCTTCGGGCACAGGGTGTTCCGGATCTTCGAAGCTGATGATGATCCCTTCCTCCGTCATCGGGAGAACCAGGACACCGGCGGCCGATTGGATACCGGGCAGGGCACGGAGCTTCTCGAAATAGTCGCGATAGAACTGTCCGCGCGCGTCCTTATAATGTGCGTCCGGCGTGTCGAAGAACATCGTGGTCAGATGGTCCGGGTTAAATCCTTCGTCGGTGTGAAGCAGCCGATTGAAGCTGGTGATGAGCAAGCCCGCTCCCGCCGTCAGCAACAGGCCGAGAGCAACCTGGCCGATGATGAGGCCGGAACGAAGCCAGTCGCGTCCAAGGGCTTCGGATCGTCCGCCTTCTTTCAAGGTGGAGATAAGGTCAGTGCGTGCCCCTGAAATCGCAGGAATAACGCCAAAGATCATCCCTGCGGCGAGCGATAACAGCATCGCAAAGCCGAGCACGCGAAGGTCGACACCCGCATCCGTCGCACGCGGGACGCTCTCACCGATAAGGGCAAGAATCGCAGGAGTGCAAACAAAAGCCAGGCCACACCCGGCCGCTCCACCGCAGATGCCGAGGACAAGGCTCTCCGCGAGCAATTGATACACAATTCTGCGTCGCCCGGCGCCGAGCGCTGACCGCAGCGCCATCTCGCGCTGCCGCTCGCGCATCCGGGCAAGCAGCAGGTTGGCGATGTTGCCACACGCAATCAAGAGCACGAGAGCGACTGAACCCAGCACAACGAGAAGAGCGGTTCTCGTATCGCCGAGCACGGCTTCGATCTCAGGAATTGCGCGGGCCGAGTCATGGTTAGTGTTTGTATTCGGATACGCTCTCGCGAGATTTACGGCGATCGCCCGCAGGTCTTGGTCGACGTCCGATACCGTTTTTCCCGGTTTTCTCCTCCCAAAAGCATTCAGGAAGTGGGCACCACGATTCTTTATGTTGGAATGCGGCTCGGTGGGATCGTCATCGACCGCTAGCGTCGTCCAAACGCCATTCGTGGGCCGTGTGAGTGGAAATCGGAACCATGGCGGCATCACGCCGATGATCGTATACAGATCACCGCTGAGCCGGACGGTGTGTCCTATGATCGATCTGTGAGCCGCGAATTGCGACGTCCACAGCGCGTGACTGATCAGCGCGACTCGAGTCCCTGTCTTTTCTTCATCGGCGGTGAAACCGCGGCCGAGTTCTGGCTGCACACCGATGGCGGGCAGAAGGTCCCATGAAACTATCTCGCCATCCAGTTGCAGAGGCCGGTCGGTGCCAGTCAGCGTGAAAGACGTATCGTGATAAGAAACCAGATGTTCCAGAGTATGGTTCTGCGATCGCCAATCAAAAAAGTCGGGGTAGCAAATGGCGCTGGGCTGGGGGTTGTGGGTATTGATCGATTGCGCCTCAATCAGTTGCTCCGGCTGGTAATAGGGCAGCGGCCGCAGCATGACCGCATCCACGACGCTGAACACGGCCGTGTTGGCGCCGATTCCCAATGCCAAAGTGATCACGGCAACCGCGGCAAAGCCGGGGTTCTTGCGCAACTGGCGTAGAGCGTAACGTAAGTCTTGCATCATGTGAGCCACTCTCGGTTATTCTCCTAGTCGTAACGAAGCGCGATGATCGGATCGATTCCCATGGCTCGCCGCGCAGGGATATAGCATGCTGCCAGCGTCACGATCGCGACGACGATGGAGACGCTGATATAAGTGATGGCATCCATCGGGCTGACGCCGTAGAGTTGGCTCGAGAGTAGCCGTGCCGAAACGAATGCGCCTCCTATACCAAGGGCGATTCCGCTCGCAGCGAATTTAGCGCCTTCCTTCATGATCAGCCACAATACGTCGCTGCGTTGCGCGCCAAGAGCCATGCGCACGCCCATTTCCCTCCTACGGCGTGAGACGAGGTAAGAGAGCACGCCGTAAACGCCGACGATGCCCAGTACCAGCGCTATGCTGGCGAAAGACGCGAACAACAGCGTGATGGAAGCAGAACTAGAAGTCGCGTCAGAAACGACCGCGTGCATGGTTCGAAGTTCCGTGATCGGAATATTGGGGGCCAATCCGGTTAGTGTGCTGCGAAGCAGATTTGCCGTATTGGCGCTGTCACCCGCTGTCCGGATGGCGATAGTCATCTCAGCGGGCAGGCGGCCGTCCTCTAAAGTCGCTGCAGTCGTGTAAGGAACATACACTGTGCCCTTCATGAAGGTGGGCTCGTTGTTTTGAAGGTCGTAGCCTTTTACGTCCGCGACGATCCCGACAACAGTCCGCCAGTTGTTTTCTCCGACGAATCGCACATGCTTGCCGACGGCGTCACCATCGGTCCAGAAACGTTTGGCGGTAGTCGCTGAGACGACGGCCACTGGAGGCCCCCCTGACTCGTCGCTCTCGTTGAACCATCTGCCCGAGATCAGGGGAATGCCCATCACCCGGAAATAGTCGGAACTGACGACATCGAGCCAGAAGAGTGGTTGCGATTCAGTCGGAGATGCTGCCCTGAGGTTCTCGATATCGAAGGAGCGTTTGGCGACTCGCCCGCTGAGAGGCAATGTATTCACCAGCGCAGCTCCGTTGATTCCCGACGTGCTCCGAAGGCGTTCGATGATGTCACGATAGAAGGTGATGCATCGTTGAGGATCAGCGCAAAAAGATTGGTCGGGAGCAATCCGTGCGGTCAGCATCCGTTCCGGTTGAAAGCCTGTATTGACGTGCGACAGCGCGCGAAAGCTTCGAATGAGAAGACCCGCCGCGATCACCAGCATGATGGAGAAGGCGACTTCAGCGATGGCCAGCGATCCGCGCAGCCGCCGCGATACCGATGTTGACGCGCCGCGGCCAGCGGCATTCAGAGACTCCGATAACGCTGCTCGTGAAGACTCGAGTGCGGGCGCCAAGCCGAAGGCCAGTCCGGTAAGAACAGCAAGCCCAAGCGTGAAAAGCAAGACGCGCCAGTCCAGCTGTACATCCAGTAATCGGGGCGTGTCATTGGGTAACACAGACTTGAGCGCGGAAAGGCCAAACGCTGCGATTGCGAACCCCAGGATTGCACCTACACCGGACAGCAACACGCTTTCCGTTAACAGTTGCCTGGCGATACGTCGCGGCCCGGCGCCCAGAGCGGAGCGGATTCCCATCTCCTTCTGGCGGCTCGCCGCGCGAGACAGCGTGAGGTTGGCGACATTGGCGCAGGCGATGAGCAGAATCAATCCGACTGCGCCCAATAGCAGCAGCAGCCTCGTCCGAACATCGGCCACCATGCCGTACTGCAACTTAATGACGGTTACATCCGCATTCCAGGCCTTAGGCATAGTCCAGGGAAACAGGTCGAATACGTGAGACTGAAACAATCGAATCTCAGCACCCGCCTGCGCCTGGGTAACGCCTGGATGAAGCCGGCCAATGACCGGCATGTAATCCCCCGCCCAATAAGTCGCCACATTGGCAGGCTCATTATGCAATAGCACCCACAGTTGCGTTTTGGGAGAAGGGAAATGAAAATCCGCGGACATCACTCCTACGACTTGCCGACTGACTCCCTCGAGATCGATCGCCCGGCCGATGATGCCTGAATCTCCTCCGAAGCGTTGCTGCCACAAGTCATGACTCAGCACCACATAGTTGTCCTGGCCTGGCGCGTCTTCACCCGAAGAGAATGTCCGTCCTAATTCCGCACGAGTGCCCAGGATCGAGAACAGCTCGGCAGAAACGGCTGTGCCGGTCAGTCGCACGGGGTCGCCGACATGAGTGAGGTTGAATTCATGTCCCTCGGCGTAAGCTGCGACGTCCATGGTGTGGACCTGCTCGCGCATAGCAGCGAACGCGCCCTTGGGATACGTACCTGTGACGCTCATTAGTTCGGCAGAGTGTGAGTAGGGAAGTGGCCGCAGGAGGATACCGCTGACCAGGCTGAAGATTGCTGTGTTCGCGCCGATTCCGAGTGCGAGCGTAAACGCCGCAATGGCCGTGAACCCAAGGCTCTTGCGCAACTGGCGCAACCCGAAACGAACGTCTTGCATCAGTCCGGTCATTTCCTCTCCTTCATTCGTCGCGGAGCGCTGTGATAGGCTGCACTCGCACGGCACGGTGGGCAGGCAGAGAAGCGGCTGCGAGCGCAACGAATCCGATTGTCAGTACGACGAAGATCAGCGTCTTCGGATCGCTGTACGAGACTCCGTACAGCTGGTTCTTGACGAAGCTACTCAGAGCAATTGACAGCGGCACAGCCACGACCACGCTGCAGCCAGTAATCGCGAGGACCTCGCGCAGGACCAGTTTCACAACCGCTCCGCGTGTCGCTCCAAGAGCCATACGCACTCCGATTTCCCGCGTCCGTTGCGCAATCGAATACGCCAGCACGCCGTAAAGGCCAATCGCAGTGATGAACGCTGCTACGACTCCAAAACTGCTGGCCAGAAAAGAAAGCATGCGTTCCGAAATCAACGTGATATCGATTCCCACATTCAAGGGTTGCAGCGTATCGACCACAAGTCTGGAATCGATTTGGGCGACGGCCACGCGAACTGTGCTGGCAGCCTCTTCAGGCGCCTGTTGAGTCCGGACATAAACGGCCACTGAACCGGGTTCTGCATCCTGGAAGATCGGCGTGTAGAAGATCGGGACAAATAAGTCATGGACGCTCCCGTGCTTAGCATCCTTCACGACGCCCACGATCGAGAGCGGTTTGTCCGTCTTACCGACCGTAAATGTCTTTCCCGGCGCTTGTTCTGGCCGCCCAAAAAACTTGCGGGCGAAACTCTCATTCACCACGACAACTTTGTTGGTGGTGGGAGTATCCGCGTCATTGAAGACTCGGCCCGCCGCAAGCGGAATCCGCAACGTCGCGAAGTATGCGGGCGTGACGTGTTCCCATTCGAAGCTCCTGCGTTCGCCCTCCTGTGGTTGATATCCCGGTACGTCGATGGAAAATGTGCTGTCGGATTGGGCCAGGACGGGGTCGTCGGTCATACCGACCGATTGCACGCCCGGTTGGGTGCTGAATGTCTCGATCAGCCGTTTGTACAATGCTGTCACTGCAGAAGGTTGATATCCGGCCAGCCGCGGATCGAGCTGGAAGGTGAGCAGATGATCCGTTACAAACCCCACATCGACCGACTTGAGATTGCGCAGCGTGCGGCTGAACAGTCCGGCTCCCACGAGCAATACCAGGCTAAGAGCAATCTGCACGCCCACGGTGATCCGGCGGAATCGCGCATGGGAAACTTCCCCGGTTCCTGTTTGTTGCTTCAAGGCAGCGGTGACTTTGGGCCTATAGAACTGTGCGATCGGCGCGAGGCTGAAGAGGACGCTTGCGCCAACGGAGACCAGAAAACAGAACAGGACAACGCTTCGGTCGGGAGATGCAGATAAGGGGGAAATGCCCTCGGGCGCCGACGTCGGTGTGATTAAAGCAATGAGTGCTTTGGTGAGAAGGGGTGAAAGCGCGAGCCCCAGTGCTCCTCCGCAGAGTCCCAGAGCCAGGCCTTCCACCAGCAATTGTCCGATAATCCTTACCCGACTCGCGCCTAGCGAATAGCGGACCGACATTTCACGGATACGGCCGGCAGCGCGTACCAGCAGAAGGCTGCCAACGTTGGCGGTCGCCATCAGCGTGAGCAATCCAACCATTCCCATGAGAATGAGCAGCGGTACTCGCATGTTTTCCCGCAAAGGAGAGAAGCCCCTGGACGCGTCGAGCAGGGTCAGGTAACTTTTTGCTACGAACTGATCGCGAAAGCGCTGGTTTTTGCTCGTAATGCTTTGGAGTTCCATTTGGCGCAGGGATTTCCATAACGGAGTGATCCCGGCTTCGGCGTGCTGCAGCGCGACACCAGGCTTGAGGCGTGCGACGATGTTCAGCCATTTGGACCGGCGATCCTCGAGTTCGTCCCATCCCGGAGTCATCTGCGCCTTCATGGTGATGGGAACGAAGATGTCCGGGAGGCTTCCGCTGATCGCGCTGTCGAAACCGGGTTGCACCACACCAATGATGGTGAACGGATTTCCATTGATCGAAACACCCTGGTTGATGACCCCAGGATCGGAAGCGAAGTGCTGCGTCCAGTAGCGATAACTGAGGACAACCAGCGGCGAAGCGCCACGTGCCGCGCTATCTTCAGGCAGGAAGAGACGTCCGAATACAGGTTTTACACCCAGCACGGAAAAGTAATTCCCGCTAACCAGTTCGCTCTTTACCAGGCTCGAACTGTTTCTCCATTGCAGGCCGACCTGCTTCGGGAACATGGCGAGCATCCCGGAAAAGACCTCGTTCTGATCGCGCAGATCGCGATACATCGGATAAGAAAAATAGAGTTGGTCCGAGCCGGCATAAGAATCCGTATGCCCCGTATCGGAACCGACGAACTTTAACTGCACGAGGCGGTCAGGTTCAGAGACCGGCAATTGCTTCAGTAGAACCTGATCCACAAGGGAAAAGATTGCGGCGTTGGCTCCGATGCCGACGGCCAGCGTGAGCAGCGCAATCGCGGTGAGTCCCGGGTACTTGCGCAACTGGCGAAAAGCGTAACGGACGTTCTGAAGCAGTGTTTCCATAATTCCTCACTCGTAACGCAGGGCCACCATGGGATCTACTTTTGCAGTGCGGCGAGCCGGAATCCAGGCTGCGATCACGGCCACCAGCACCAGGGCTCCGGCGGCTGCAGCCAGAGTGACGGGGTCGTTGGCACGCACGCCGAACAACATAGAACCAATCCAGCGAGCAATCACGAGCGATCCCAGAATTCCGGCTACTGCCCCAACGCCGATCCAAACCGAAGCCTGCCAGACCACAATTCCAACCACTTGACTCTGAGTGGCTCCGAGAGCCATCCGGATGCCGATTTCCTGTGTGCGCTGATTCACGAGCAGCGACACGACCCCATAGATTCCAAACGCGGTCAAGAGCAAACCGATGAAGGCAAACAAGGAGAGGAGAGCGGCGCTGAAGCGTGGGCGCTCTGCCATCCTGCTGACATTACGCGCCAAAGTACTCAGTTCGACAGGCAACGTCGGGTCCAGGCCGGCGACCGTTTCTCGCAACTCATGTGCCAGAGTTGGACCCGCGATCGCGCTGCGGATGACGACGCTCACGCGCTGTGAGTCCGGATAGTTAAAAATGATGTCATTGTCACTGTGGTGGCGGACCATGTAGTACTCAGGTCCGACCGCCCCTCCCAGACCCTGGTTTTGCGTATTGCCCGTGACACCCACAATAATGAAAGGAGAGCTCAATGCCGCCCGGTCGGTGCGAAATTGAATCTTCCTACCCAAAACGTCTTCAGTGGAAAACATCTTTCGCGCCAGGGCTTGGTTGAGAATGATCGTGTGAACGTCCGGATCGCGGTCCTGCTCGCTGAAGGCGTGGCCGCGGAGAAACGCGATTCCTAACGCCGAAAAATAGTCAGGCGTGACGCACCGCCATCCCACGATGCCACCAACGCCCTCGGTGGGAGCAAGCGACGGTTCACCTTCTCCCTGCAAAGCAAAATAGGGCATCGTGCGTGCGGGCGCACTGGGTGGAAGTGAATCTGTTAGCGCGGCAGCATCGATTCCCGGAAGTTCTGCGAGCCGTCTCTCCACTGCTTCGAAGAACGAAAGCCTTTCTTTGGCGGTGGCGTATTTCTGCTGTCCCAGCGTGAGCTCCGCAGTCACAATGTTTTGAGTATTGATCCCCAGAGGCTCGGCCTGGAGCTTTCGCAGGCTGCGGACAAACAGAAACGCACTAGTCATAAGGATGATCGCAATCCACACTTCCACGACCAGCAGGCCTTGTCGCAGCCGACTGGGGCGCTGTCCCGCGACTGCGTTTACGGAGAGCATTTGCGGCGGCCTCTCCAGAGCGGGAGCTGTCCCGAAGAAGATCCCTGAAATGAGAGACACCGCCAGCGCGAAGAACAAGATCCGAATATCGATCGAGGTTTCGGTCAGGCGCGGAATTCCCGCCGGGGCTAACGACACAGAGACTCGAAGCAGGAGATAAGCGATTCCGGTACCGACTGCTCCCCCGATGAGCGCGAGCATGACACTCTCGGTCAGCCTTTGACGGAACAGACGAGCGCGTCCTGCTCCCAGCGCAGAACGAACCGCCAATTCCAGGCGCCGGCCCGTACTTCGGGCAAGGACCAGATTGGCCGCATTGGTGCAGGCAATCGCGAGCACCGCGATTGCCGACAGCAGGAGCAGCCAAGCGGCACGGCGAGAGTCGTGGACCTGCAGATCATGGATGGAGTGCACTTGCAGGCGGAGCACTTGCCGAAAAGGAGGCGGCGCAGACTGCACAAAATCGCGAAACAGCGGCTGCAACTCCGCTTTGGCTTGCTCCACTGTCGCGCCGGGCTTCATCCGGCCGAACACACGGACCACCGCTCCCATCACGTTCCGTTGCACGATGGACTCGTCGAGGGCCTCCGGGACAACCAGATCAGTGTGGGCGAGCGTGGGATATTCGAAATCGAGCGGAAGCACGCCAATGATCTCCGTCGACTGGCCATCGACGGACATCACCCTGCCGATCACGTTTCGATCTCCGGCGAACCGGTCCCGCCACAAGTGGTATGTCAGTAGCGCTACTCTGGGCGATTTTGGCTGGTCTTCGTCGCGGCTGAAATTTCGCCCCAGCAACGGCTGGATGGAGAACGTCGGCAAGAAAGTGGATGAGACCGCAGCACATGCGACCCGCACCGGTTGTCCGTCGGTGAGGTCGCAATCATTCACGCCAGCGGATGAGGTGAAATTGGTGAATGCCATCTGGTGCTCCCGCCAGTCCAGATAGTTGGAAGCGAAAAGGAACTCACCGTCGATGATGGGTGCAACCACGCCGACCGACACGAGTTGCTCATCATGAGGATATGGCAGGCTGCGGAAGAGGATGCGGTCGACCAGGCTGAACATCGCGGTGGCGGCGCCGATTCCTATCGCAATAGTAAGGATCGTCAGCCCGGCGAATCCCGGGCTCTTGAGGAGCTGGCGCCCCGCGTAGCGAACGTCTTGAACTAAGCCATGCATCGCATTATGTCCTTTACTCGTACCGAAGCGCTTCCATCGGATCGACCTGCGATGCTCTGCGCGCGGGGATGTAGCTTGCCAGCAACGCAAAGACTGCAAGCACGGACGCGACAGCGGCTAGTGTCGCCGCATCCCAGGAACGAACTCCGAAGAGCAGTCCGCGAATCAGCGTGGCCGCGCCCACAGCGCAGAACAAGCCCGCTATGATTCCGATCCCGATCAGCCAGGCTGCTTCCAACAGGATCAACTGATAGACCGATTTGCGTTGCGCACCCAGCGCCATGCGTACGCCGATCTCTCGCGTTCTGCGCCCGACCGAGTACGCGATCACTCCATAAAGACCCACCACGCCCAGCAGCAGGGCGACAAACGCGAAGCCTCCGACCAGCGATGCAGCGGATCGGTGGATATATGCGCTGGGTGATTGATTGATCTTGCCGGCCATGGTCATTTCGTTCATCGTGCCGATCCCGGGATCGACTTCATGGATCGCTCCAACCATGGCAGGCAGCAACGATGCCTCCGACTGCGAAGTGCGCACAACAACGTTGAAGTCGGTGTCGGGACTCTGCGGGAACGGATAGTAGACGGCTGGCCAGATCTCAGCATCCAGAGATCCGTCGCGAATGTCTTCCACAACTCCCACTACCTCACGGAGGGAATCGGGCGAAAGTTTTATGTCCCCAATCTTTTTTCCAATCGGATCTTCTCCGGGGAAATACTTTTTGGCCAAAGCCTGATTGATCATCACCACGCGCGGACTGGAGGCGTCGTCAGATTCCCTGAACAATCGACCTTCGAGAAGCCTGGCCCGTATGGTGCTGAAAAACGCAAAACCCACGTCACGCTGGTTCACGTCGTTGTGCTCGCCGTCGTATGGATGGCCGACGACCCTGATCCAAGTTGTGTTTCCGTTGTAACTGACAGGCAGCACTGAAGTGAGACTTACGGACTGCACACCTGGCAAGGTTGAGAGCCGCTCCACGATCTTTTGCGCGGCTTGAGACTGTTGTCGGTCTTTGGGGTAGTCGACTTGCGAAAGTTCAACTTCGACCGTGGCCAGATGGTTCGGCTGGAACCCTATTTCAACCTGCAGCAAATGATACAGGCTCTTGCCCAGTAATCCTGCACTTACGAGTAGAACGACGGCTAGCGCCAACTCCACGACGACCAGGTTCGCGCCGAAACGCCTCCAGAGAGTCCCGGCGTAACCGCGGGCACCCTCCGCCAAGCCTTCTTTGATTTCCCGGACTGACAATCGAAGCGCAGGAGTGATTGAGAACAGGATTGTCGCGCATAG
Source organism: Candidatus Sulfotelmatobacter sp. (assembly GCA_035568275.1). Lineage (GTDB taxonomy): Bacteria > Acidobacteriota > Terriglobia > Terriglobales > Acidobacteriaceae > Sulfotelmatobacter. Next base: position 34,729 of record DATMOO010000009.1, on the reverse strand, counting down.
CGAGATTGCCAATGCAAACACTAGCACATGGGAATTCAGTCCCAGTCCAGCCAGGTACGGCATGAAAGCCATCAGGTCCTTGGAGATGAGATGCATTAAGACCTGCATCGCTGCTTGGGCGGCGGTCAGACCCAGTGCGCCGCCCGCAAAGGCAAGCGCCAGCCCTTCGATGGTGAACTGTCGCATGAGGCGGATACGCGATGCACCAAGCGCACCGCGCACCGCAATCTCGCGCTTGCGGCTCTCCGATCGGACCAGCAATAGGCTCGAGACATTCACGCAGGCGATGAGCAGTAAGAGTCCGGCGCCCCCGAGAAGCGCCATGAAGATGGGGCGTACCTCCTTCACAAATACGTCTGAAAGCGGCTTCACCCAGGCTCCCACGCCGCGGTTGGCGTCCGGATACTGAATCTCCAATTGCCGCGCAATCGCCTGCATGTCAGCCAGCGCCATCGAAACTGTGACGCCATCCTTCAGCCGCCCGATGCCATACAAGTTGTGACAATCGCGGCGCGTGTTGCAGTTACCCTCCGCGCGGAGAGTGGTCCAGAACTCGGCATCTCCCTGCGGCGCAAACTGGAAACTCCGGGGGAGTACGCCGATGACCGTGAAAGGAACGCCGCTGAGCGTAACGGTCTCACCAGCGACGTCAGTCCTTCCACCATAGCGTTTCTGCCAAGTTGTGTAACTCAAGAGCACCGTTCGCGAGGCTTCGAGTTGGTCTTCCCCTGCCTGGAAATCACGGCCAAGGATCGGAGCTACTCCCAGCATCCTGAAAAAACCGCTGCTCACCTTTACCGCCGACACTGGTTCGCTTCCGGACGAGTTGCGCAGCAGATACCCAGACTGGTTGTAGGCGTCGAGAGAGCTGAAAACTTGATTCAGCTTTTTCCGGTCGAGATAGTCCTGATAAGAAAGATTGTTGCGGGGAAACATCGCGGCGCTCGAGGCAACATCGACCAGCCGTCCGGGCTCCGCATACGGCAGCGGCCGGATCAGCGCCGCGTCCACGAACCCGAAGATGGCGGTGCTCGCACCCACGCCGATCGACAGAATCAGAATCGCGGTGACGGCAAAGCCCGGGCTCTTGCGCAACTGCCGTAGGGCGTACCGGACATCCTGAAGCAGGTTCTCCATTGACGTCTCCTCATTCGTATCGCAGCGCCACCATGGGATCGATGCGTGCGGCTCGCCATGCTGGTAATACACACGCCATCGCGGCAACGGCCGAGAGCAGCACAATGGCTGCGATATAGGTAAACGGATCGAAACGTGAAATGCCGAACAGCAGCGCGCCCAGGGCCTGGCTCGCAAGCAGAGCCCCGGCCACTCCGAGCAGTGCGCCGAGTGCGGTGAGAGTCATGCCTTGTCGCACGATAAGTGCAACGATGCCGCCGCGAGTTGCGCCCAGCGCCGATCGAACCCCGATCTCCCGGGTTCGCTCCGTCACGCTGCCGGAGAGAACTCCATAAATTCCGCTGCCAGCCAAGGCCAGAGCTACCAGCCCAAATGCCTCGAACAGAATCAGGACAAAGCGCCGCTCCGACGCCGACTCGGCCAGCAAAGTCTCCATGCGCGCGACCCGCACGATTGGCTGTTCATTGTCCACGGACCAAATGGCCTTCTTTATTGCGGGTACCAGCGCCGACATGTCGCTGCGTCCGCGAACCACAAGCGATAGCGTTCGCTGCGGAAAGGTCCACTGAGTCGTGGTGGTGTAGACGGCGTCAGAATCACTCAATCCGAGCGACATCTGTTTCACATTGCCGACGACGCCCGCAATCGTGAACTCCGGTGTGTCGTTCCGCCCGCCAATGTGTAGACGCTTCCCCAGAGGATCCTGATTGGGGAACCGTCGCTTCGCCAATGATTCGCTGATCAGGACCACGGCAGGGGTCTTTTCGGTGTCGTGTGCATCCAGCAAACGCCCGCGCCGCAACGGAATACCCAGGGTATCGAAGTAGTCCGCCGTTACTGCGTAACGGTATGCGGGATAGGCGATTTCTGGATCATCCTCCTCGAACTGGGCGCCATAAACATCCATGTCTCCGCTCAATGGCAGTTGGCTTGTGAATGCCGCGACCGTGACGCCAGGTACCTGACGTACAGCCTCAAGGGCTTGCGCAAAAAACTGGTTGGACAGGCGCTCATCGTCATATCGGCGGCCGTTTGTCTGCACCTGAAGGCTGATTGCGTTGGAGGCGTCGAATCCGGGAGGAACCGCCAGGAGTCGGCGGATGCTGTGAAGCATCAATCCCGCGCTGACCAGCAGCAACAGGGCGAGTGCAACTTCCGCCACCACAAACGATCTCCGGATTCCTTGGTGGCTTCCGGAGACGCGCTGCGAGCCTTCCTGCAACGAGCTTTGCAAGTCGCTGTGCAAGGTCTGCCACGCCGGAATCAACCCAACCACAATCCCTACAACCAGGGTGATGCCAGCCGCGAATGCAAAAACAGTTCCATCGAGGCGGATTGCGTTCATTCGCGGCAGGCCAGCGGGACTGAGAGTTACCAGCACGCGGATCCCAGACTCCGTCACGAACATGCCTACGATGCCGCCGAGAATCGCCAGCAGCAGGCTCTCAGTCACAAGCTGCCACCTGACTCTTTGAGTTGGCGCGCCCAGCGCGATCCGCATCGCAATTTCACCCTGCCGCCGAGCCGATCGGGCCAGCACCAGGTTGGTCACGTTGACGCAAGCGATTAGCAGCATCAGGGTCACTGCGCCGAATACCGCAACCAGCGCAGGTTTTACGCCACGTGTCACATCGTCCTGCAACCGATCAACGACAAATCCTTGCGCCAGCGACACGAAGCTCGGACGCGGGAACTCAGCCACCGGAGTACTGGCGATCCAAGTGAGGTCACTCTTCGCTCGGTCTTGTCTAACACCGGCGCGTAATCTGCCGATCATGCGCAAGTGATGTCCCCATTCGCGGGATTCCGGCGACGAGACATTTCCAGAGTCGTACTGCAATGGAGCCCATGCCTCCGCCGCGGGAGACAGCACGTTATCGAAGGTGCTCGGCATCACTCCGAGTACGGTGTAAGGTTGATCATCGAGTCGGATTTGCTGCCCCACAATTCCTGTGTCGCCGCCAAATCGCCGCCGCCACAGACCATCGCTCAAGATGACGACCTTCGGTCCGTTCAGCACATCGTCGGCAGGCTGGAAGTCCCGCCCAAACGCTACCGGCACACCCAGCACACGGAAATAGGCGGCACTCACGCGTTGCCCCTCGAGGCGTTCAGGTTGATCTCCGCCACTGATTGCGGGTTGCCACGGCTTCATTACGGCCAGCGCTTCGAAGGAATGGTTCCGCTCCGCCACCTCACGATATGTGTGAAACGCCTGGCCGATGCGCTCGCGATCGCGGCCTGAGTACCAGATCGTCATGATCCGGCTGGCATGCGGATAGGGAAGCGGTTCAAATAAAACCGGATTCAGGACGCTGAAGATAGAAGAAGCCCCGCCGATTCCGAGCGCAAGAATAAGCACGGCTGCGCAGCCAAAGCCGGGGCTCTTCTGCAACTGCCGCAACGCATATCGAAGATCTTGAACGAGTTTCTCCATGGCCATTCCTCACTCGTACCGCAATGCCACCATCGGATCAACTTTCGCCGCCCGGCGCGCTGGGATGTAGCTTGCAAGCAGGGCTACCGAAGCGAGCACAAAGGAAACGCTACCAAGCACGAGCGGATTGCCGGGCTTCACGCCGTAGAGCAGGGTCCCAAGCAGTCGCGTCAAGCCAAGCGAGGCCATAATTCCGAGTGCGATGCCCACCGCAACCCAGACCATACTGGCGCTCAAAATGAGTTTCAGTACGTCAGTCCGCGCCGCGCCCAGTGCCATACGGATGCCGATTTCTCGCGTGCGCTGTGTCACCGAATAACTCACGACTCCGATGATGCCTACTGCTGCTAACGCCAAAGCGAGGGCCGCGAATCCTCCTAGCAGAAAGGCGGGGAATCTTCTCGAGCCGACCGAGCCGTTTACGACGTCTTGCATTAGTGCAACTTCCGACATAGGCCTTTCGGGCTCGACCTCGGCGAGTGCCGCCTTGATCGCAGGTGTGTAAGAGGCCGGCGCGCCTTTGGTCCGCACCACGACACTCATCACCGGCCAGCCTGCCTGCGGATAAGGCCGGAAGAATTGAGGATGAACCTTCTCGTCCAGGCCCCAGTTGTGTACATCTCTCACAACTCCCACAACCGTGAGGCGCGCACCGTTCGGACCTCCAATGCGGATCGCTCTGCCGACCGGGTTTTCATTTGGCCAGTACTTTTGCGCCATCGCCTGATTGATCACAATCACCCCCGGCGCTCCCAGCGAGTCCTGGTGCGAAAATTCACGTCCCTCTAGGAGCGGGACTCCGAGCGTTCGGAAATAGTTCGGACAAACGACGGAATAGGCGGCGCCGGGCATGTTCTCGGGGCCAGGATCAGGGCGTCCTTCAACCACGAATCCTCTGCCGGCATCGCCCTGGAACGGTAAGTGTGCGACCGCACCTGCCGCCACGACCCCGGGAATTGCACTCACACGCTCATCCATGTTGCGGCAGAAAAGAGGGTGGTCGGGCGGCCCGTTGTAGATGATGGTCTGCGGCAACGACATCTGCATGGTGATTACATTCTTCGGATCAAGACCAGGATCGACTCCCAGCACCCGCGACAGGCTGGCAATCATGAGTCCGGCACCACATAACACGACCAGTGCCAGCGCAACTTCGGACGCCACCAGCGCATGGCGCAAACGACTCCGGCTGGCGCTTACCCCGCGCCCTGCTTCTTTCAGTTGCGTGCTGAATTCCCCACGAATCGTGCTGATAGCTGGGATTAGACCGAAAACAATCCCGGTTAGCAGCGATATCAGGAATGCGAAGGCAAAGACCCGCCGATCAAGCGGGAACTGTTCCAGATCGCGTAGCGGCAAAAATCCACCTGGAAGCACCGACGGCAACGCTGTCGCGCTCCACCAGGTCAACAACAAACCTGCCACTCCACCGAGCAATGCCAGCAAGACACTCTCGGTTAATAGCTGACGCACAATCCGCGATGCACTTGCACCCAGCGCGCGTCTTAGCGCGAATTCTTTTTGCCGTATTGCCCCTCGCGCCAGCAAAAGATTGGCGACGTTTACGCACGCGATCAACAGTACAAATCCGACTGCGGCAAAGAGAGCGAGTATGATCGCCCGCATCTCGGCCATGCCGGCCTCTGCTATCGGCTGTACTGTCGCACTCATGTTCGGAAGGTCGTTGGGATACTGGCGCGAGAGGCCCGTCCCGATGGCCGCCATCTCCGATCGTGCTTGCGCGAGCGTCACTCCCGGTTTCAGCCGCGCACAAGATACGAAACTGTTATCGTCGCGTCCCTTGTCGGTCTCGGTGTACCCCACCGGAACCCATAACTGTCGTGGTCCACTCCAAAACTGCCAGCGGAAGTCGGGCGGCATGACGCCTACCACCGTGAAATCCTCGCCATCCATCCGAATCGTTTTGCCTACGAGGCTGCGGTCGGCGGCGTAACGACGCTTCCACAATCCGTAACTGAGAATCACCACGCGGGATTTCCCAAGCTCTTCTTCTTCAGGCCGGAAGTTTCGGCCCAGAAAAGGTTGCACTCCGAGCACATCGAAGAAAGTGGAAGACACACGCAATCCCGAAACCTGTTCCGGTTCGCGGTTTTCTCCCCTCGGAGCAAGGTTGTAACCCCGGCCCGCCGAGTCGAAGATCGCAATGTTTTCAAAAACGTGATTCTGCTTCGCGATGTCCCAGTAGTTAGGCGCGGAAACAATGTTGAAGTTGTTCGAGTTCCTTCCGAATGTTTCCCACACCAGCACCAGACGATCGGCATCGGGGAACGGCAACTTTTTGAGAATCGTCGCATTCGTCACCGTGAAAATCACCGTGTTCGCAGCCATACCGAGGGCCAACGTCAGCACGGCAACCGCGGCAAAGCCGGGGTTCTTCCCCAACTGACGAAACCCGTAGCGAATATCATTCAAAAGTCCAGTCATCGCAAAGCCCTTCTCACTCGTACCGCAATGCCACCATCGGATCGACCTTCGTTGCGCGGCGTGCAGGAACGTAGCTCGCAGCCAAAGCGACCGCTACCAGCACCAGGCCCACTGCCCCATAGGTCAAAGGATCGAGAGGACTGACGCCATAGATTGCATTGGCTACGATCCGTGCAGACAAAGCGGCCAGGATTAATCCCGCCGTCATGCCAGAAATTGTCAGCGTTCCACTCTCGCGCAGGATCAACCGCAGAATGTCGCGTGGCCTGGCACCCATGGCTACGCGCACTCCAAATTCGCGCGTGCGCTGCGCTACCGAATAGGCCATCACGCCGTAGAGGCCCATCGCTGCCAGGAGCAGCCCGATGCCGCTGAGCAGGGTAAGGAGATTCGCGGCGATCTTAGCCCCAAACAACGATGCTGAGATGTACTCCGTCATGGGCTGGGCATCGAACAGCACGATAGCCGGATCGATGGCGGCGGCCTCGCGGCGTACCGCCGCAATCGCTTCATTGACAGATCCTGAGGTGCGCACGTGGAACGTCAGGCCATATTCCGGGCGGAATATCTGGCGGATCGGAATATAGAAATAAGGTTGCGGGTTTTCAGTGACGCGATGATATTTGCTGTCCCTCGCGACCCCTACAATAGTGAACCACTGGCCCCATCCATGCACCGTGCGGCCGATCACGCTGTGATTGGGCAGAAATCGGCGGGCAAATTCCTGATTGACGATCATGACTCGAGGAGCCTTGGAGTCGTCATGCCAATCGAAATCGCGGCCTTCGATCAGCGGAATCTTCATCGAGTCGAAATAACCGGGAGAGATCAGATCGCGGTAAATCTTCATGTTCTCGTTCGGAGCAGGTACGTATCCTTCAACCTCAAGGCTCTCCCAGTTGCCCCCGTGAAAACCAAGCGGCACGGAGTCGTCATAGCTGACCGCACTCACTCCTGGGAATTGCTGCAAGCGTTCACTCAAACGGCGGCAGAAGGTGTCGGTCTGCTGGGCATCGTAGTTGGCAGTGGAAAAATCGAATTGCGCAAGCGCGACTCCTTCTGGTGCGAAGCCTGGATCCATCGAGCGGGCCCGTTCGAAGCTTTTCAGGAACAGGGCTGCGCCCACCATCGCCACGACCGCTAGCGCCACCTCGGAGATCACCAGGAGTCCCCGCAAGCGGTGTGCGTTAACACTTGAGATTCCGCTGCGTCCGCCCTGCTTGAGTGCCTCGCTGACATTGGCGCGAGACGAATGCAGCGCCGGTATCAAACCGGCGAGAACCGTCACGCTAACTGCTAACGCCGCGGTAAACCCGAAAACGTGGTTGTCCAGCGGAGGAGCAGTCATCACCGGCCGAGCGACTGCCGGAAGAAGCCAGCGCAGGGCGCCTCCAAGCCAATTCGCCAGGATCAGACCGAACAAGGAGCCGATGAGCGCCATCAGCAGCGTTTCGGTCAGCAACTGGGTCATGAGCCGCCAGGGTCGAGCTCCCAATGCCAAACGGACGCTGAATTCTTGCTGTCGCCCTGTGGCGCGAGCCAACAGCAGATTCGCGAGATTGGCACAGACGATTAACAGAACCACGCCTCCGATGCCCATGAGGATGGTGACAGGAGTGAGCAGCATGGCCTGCGTGCCGAAGTGCGATTGCCACACTGGAAGCACTGTCGCTCCGATTCCGAGATTGGAGTCTGCATCTGCTTCCGCCATGCGGTTCGCGAGCGCCTGCACTTCTCCGCGCGCCTGTTCAATCGCGATCCCCGGGGCCAAGCGGGCGAGCAGCATGAAGTTGCGTGTGTTGCGATCCTGCAACATCCACTGGCCCGTGTGGGTCATTTGCCCATACATCGTGAGCGGCACCCAAAAGTCGTAGTCCAGCCCTGCGTGAGTACCGTGGAAGCCCTCCGGAGCCACACCGATGATCGTCAGCGGAGTTCGATTGACGCGCAGCGTGCTTCCAATGGCGGAAGGATTCAAGCCGTAGTGCGATTTCCAATATCCATGGCTGATGACTACGACCGCATGTGCGTTCTGAGCATCATTGCGTTCGTCGAGTGAAAAGAATCGACCGGCCTCGGGTTTGATACCGAACATGTCAAACACGCCACCTGAAACCATCTCACCCCAAGCCCGCTCCACATTCGGCACATCGCCGACCGAGAACAGATAGCCTCGGTAGGCTGTCACCGAGTTAACGAGATGCAGGTTGTTCCGAAAGTCGCGGAAGTCGAGATAGGAAGTGGTAAGCGGCTCGCCATCCGGCGCGCTGTTCTCGATCGCTACGATGCGGTCAGGATCTACTGCTCCTGGAAACGGATTCAGGACGAGCGAGCGCAGCCAGCCGAATATGGTTGTATTCGCGCCGATGCCGATGGCAATCGTGAGGATCGCCACCACTGCAAAGGTCGGACGGTTGCGAAAATTCCGTAGAGCATAGCGCAGGTCTTGCAACAAAGCAGTCATCGCTGTCCCACTTTCCTCACTCGTACCGCAACGCCACCATCGGATCGACTCGCATAGCGCGACGCGCCGGGATGTAGCAGGCGACCAGGGCCACTCCGGTTAAAGCGAGCACGACGATCGAAAACGTCCACGGATCCCGTGGACTCACTCCGTACAAAACGCCAGAGACGAACTGCATCACCAGCAACGCGATGCGGCAACCGGCAATCTCGCCTGCCAGGATCAGCCTCATTCCATACCGCAGTATCTGCCGCAGAACGTCGTTCCGTTGTGCTTGATGCCGCACCGGTTCGACCCAGATTTCATTGCCTGCATCGGTTTTGGGGTGTTGCAAGGCAATCTGGCGTTCGAGCGCATTCATGCGCAGTTGGGCGTCCGCAATCGAAATACCGGATTTCAACCTGCCGATCACGTGGATGTAGCGGTATTCGTAATTGCTGGCGGATGAAGGGAGCGAAAGGGATTCCCAGAGCTCTGTTTGCGGGGGATACTGAAATCCCGGCGGCATCACGCCGATGATCGTGTAGGGTTTGTCGTCAAGCGTAATCGATTTCCCCAGCACGTTTGGATCCCCGTGAAGCGTATTTCGCCAGAACTTGTCGCTGATGACAGTGACCTGTGCTTTGGTGTCGGCTTCCTGCTCACTGAACGTGCGGCCCATCTTGGGCTCAACGTTGAGAATGCGGAAGGAATTCGGCGTGAAGGCATATCCGAGAACCATCTTTGGCTCGCCCACGCCGGTCAGTGTCGCCTCTTTGTCATAGGAAGCGGCAATGTCTTCAAAGGCATCGTTTCTCTGCTTCCAGTCGGTGAAGTCACCGGGAGAGATCGGAAACTGCAAATCTCCTCGCGAAGCGTTGCGTCCCCAGATCATTGCGAGGCGATCCACCTGCTTGTAGGGCAGCGGCGCCAGCAATACCTCGTTGACCACGGAAAAGATCGCGGTGCTCGCACCCACGCCCAACGCCAGAGTAGTCACTGCAATCGCCGGGAACGTCTTGTTCTTGCGGAGTTGCCGCGAGGCGAAACGTACGTCTTGGAGCAGGTCTCTCATGTGTGCACCCCATCCCAGCGTTCGCTGGCCTTGCGATTACTCGTTCCGCAACGCCACCACTGGGTTGACCTTGCTCGCCCGGTAGGCAGGAATGACGCAGGCGAACAACGCGATTAACGCCAACAAGGCAGCCACAGCAAGGAACGTCATCGGATCCGTTGGTTTGACCTGGAAGACGAGACTAGTCACCAGCCGTCCCATAGCAAGCGCGGCTGCCAAGCCGATCGCGACCCCGAGCAGTGTCGGTTTCATTCCTTCGAGTACGACCATACGCAAAACGTCTGTCATGCGCGCACCGAGAGCCAGCCTGATTCCAATTTCCGGGACACGTTGCCTGACGCTGTACGAGAGCACGCTGTAGATGCCGATAGCTGCCAGCAGCAGCGCTAGTCCCGCGAATATGCCCAGCAACAACGTGTTGAATCGCGATTGCGACAGGGATTTAGTGATCACGCCATCCATAGTGAAAACGTCGCGAACGGGAACTGTGCCATCGACTTCGTGGATCGCATTCGTGACCGCCGAGACCATGTTGCCCGGAGTCGTCGCAGTGCGCACAACCAGCGTCATGGGAAAAGAACTAAAGTTGGATTCCTCAGTCGAGGCGAGCTGATCGAAGGGCACATAAATCGTCGTTGAAGGGCGCTCTTGGTCCAGACTGTCGAGCTTCACGTCTCCAACCACCCCTACGACTTCACGAACGTGCTTCGGAGAGAACGTCAGTGTTAGACGCTTGCCAATGGGATCCTCGCCAGGCCAGAAACGCCGCGCCATGGATTCGCTGATCAGAATGGAGGCCGGCCTATCGCTCACGTCCTGATCCCCGAAATCGCGTCCCCGCAACAAAGGGATGTGCATGGAGTGCAGGTAGCCGGCGCTGATCAATCGGACATCGACCTCGGGCTGGTCGGCCATCGCCACTCCGGGCTGTCCTTCGATCGCGATGGGCTGATGCGACCCACTGTTGTCGAGTGGAATGTCGTCGACAACGCCCGCCGCCTCGACGCCCGGGAGTGCTCTCACGCGCTGCATCGCTTGTTCGAAGAAGTTGATTTCTTGTACGGGTTCAGAAAACTTAGCGCCAGCGATCGCGGCGGTCATAGTGAGAACGCCATGGGAGTCAAAGCCGGGAACAACGCTCTGTAAGAGCTGAAAGCTGCGAATCATCAGTCCAGCGCCGACCAGCAGTACGATCGAAAGGGCAACCTCAGCAACGACCAGAATCCTGCGCGTCCGGTGGCTGCCAGAACTCACGTCGGTCCGGCCCAACCCTTGTTTCAAGGCCTGGTTGACATCGGAGTTCGCCAGCCGCATAGCGGGGAGGACTCCGGCGAAGATTCCGGTGAGCACCGAAGCGCATGCCGTGAATGCAAGAACTTTAAGGTCCAGGTGCACTGTGACCGAATCGGGCATCTGATTTGCAAGAAATGACAGGATGAAACGCTGACCGAAAGGAGCGGCGACTAATCCCAGCGCCCCGCCGATGACCGCCAGCAACATAGACTCCGTAAGAATCTGGCGCAGCACACGGCCGGAACTCGCACCCAGAGCGGCGCGAATTGCGATCTCCTTCTGCCGGCCGAACGTCCGGGCAAGCACAAGGTTGGCGACGTTAGCGCAGGCGATCAGCAGCACAAAAGCAACCGCACCCAGCAGCACGAGCAGCGCCGGCCGGACATCGCTCACCATATCTTGATGGAGAGGCACGACTGATGCGCCCCATCCCTTGTCATCCGCGGGATAGAGTTGCTCCAGGCGGCTCGAAATTGTGTTCATCTCAGCCTGCGCCTGTTTCACATCGACGCCCGGCTTGAGCCGTGCGATCACCACAGAGTGATGCTCCCCACGGACCGAGCGTTCCTGGTCAGTCCAGCCCATGGGCGTCCACATCTGAACCTGCATCTGGCCGTAATCCGGGAATCGGAAGCTTTCGGGCATCACTCCCACAACCAGGAAATTCTTTCCGTCCATCGTAATGTTGTGGCCGACGAGGTTTGGATCCGCGCCGAAGTGCTCCTGCCAGAACCGGTGACTAAGAACGACTACATTCGGGTGTCCCGGCTCGTCTTCTTCGGGGGAGAAAACGCGCCCCAGCAACGGAGCAACTCCGAGCGTTTCAAAAAAACCCGAACTGACGGCGCTAGCGTCGACTTGCTGCGGCTGCGCAGCGCTGGTGAGCGTGAAGCCGCGGTAGTTGTAGATCGCCATCCGCTCGAAAACGTGGTTGTCTCGTTGCCAGTCGAAATAATTCGCCGCCGACACGGAGAAGGTCGGGATGCCGGGAAAGCTCTTCGCCGGCGGCGTGTGCCAGACGCGAACGATCTGGTCGGGATCTTTGAACGGAAGAGGACGGAGCAATACTCCGTTCACAACACTGAAAATTGCGGAGTTCGCGCCGATTCCGAGTGCCAGCGTCAGTACTGCAACTGCGCTGAAGCCGGGGTTCTTCAGCAACTGCCGCAAGGCAAAACGGAGGTCTTGAAGCAGGTGGTTCATGCCCCTACATCCGCCAACAGCTTCTTGAGTTCTTCTTCGGCCACGACCTTGCCGTCGAAGAGATGCACTTCCCGTTGTGCATGCTTGGCGAAGCGGGGATCGTGCGTCACCATGCAGATGGTCGCGCCCTCGCGGTGCAGATCGGCCAGCAACTCCATCACGGCTTCGCCGTTGCGCGAATCCAAATTCCCTGTAGGTTCGTCAGCGAGCAGGATTGACGGTTTGCCGCCCAGTGCGCGAGCGACTGCGACCCGCTGCTGCTGACCGCCCGAGAGTTGCGACGGATAATGCCGAACACGATGCGCCATCCCCACGCGCTCCAGCGCCTCCATCACGCGCCCTTTTCGCTCGACGCTCGGCATGCGCTGCCGGTAGGTCAGCGGTAATTCGACGTTTTCATAGACCGTGAGATCGCCAATCAGGTTGAAACTCTGAAAGATGAATCCGATCTCCTGGTTGCGGATTCGCGCCCGCTCAGCGAAATCCAGGTTCTCCACCGCCTTGTTATTCAGAAAATAGCGGCCACCTGTGGGAGTGTCGAGTAGTCCGATAATCGAGAGCAGCGTGGACTTTCCGCAACCCGATGGTCCTGACATGGCCACATACTCGCCTTTATTGACCGAAAGGTGCACTCCCGACAGCGCGTGCGTTTCGATTTCGTCCGTGTAGAAGACTTTCGTCATATCGGTGATCTGAATGAGTGGTTGGCTAGCGTCGCTCATGAAAGATTCGCCTCGATTTCTGAGTTTTTGTTCTTAATCCTGAAGCCGTATGCGATCCGTATTGTCCCATCGCGACATGTCGGAAAGCACGACCGTGTCGCCTTCGTGCAAGCCCTCAATCACTTGAATCGAATTCACCGAAGCACGCCCCACTTTCACCGGTACGCGCGTTGCGTCACGTCCATCGCCGTCAAGCCGGAAGAGGCTGATCGTGCTGTTTTCCTGCCCGAATGCTGGACGCCCCACATAAAGCACATTGTCCAGACGTTCGAGATCGATCGTGCCGTCAACGCTCAGGTCGGGGCGGGCGCCTTTCGGTAATTCACCTACCAGTTTGACGTCGACGGTTACCGTTCCGTTTTGTACACCGGGATCGACTCGCATCACCGAGCCGACGATCACTCCGTTGTGCGTATCGACCGAGGCCGGTTCGCCGATCTGCACATCCCGCGCCTGAGTCTCGGCGACTTTCAGTTCTGCCATCAGATGATTGGGTTGCACTACCTTGGCCAGCATCGTTCCGGGGGTGACGTGTTGCCCAACGTGCAACGGCAATTCGACCAGAACACCTTCGATCTTGGCGCGCACCTTCAGCGCGTCGAGTTGCTTTTGCTTCAGCTCCGCCAGGACGCGCATCTGGTCGACTTTGGCTTGTAATTGCGCGAGTTGTGCGTCGATTGCCTTCTGCGTGCTCTCCAGCCGCTGATCTTCGAGCCCATTGCGGATGGTAAGTTCGTCTGCCTTGCTCTTCGAAGCCTTATAGGCCAATCCTGAAATCACGCCGAGATCGTAGAGAGCCTTGTCGGTTTGCGATTGCAGCTGGGTCGTGTTGTAGTCGGCTTTCACCGTGGCCGCGCCAGCCTTCTGGTTCATCAGGTCGCTTTCCAGCTTCATGCGCTGGCTCTGATACTCGGCCTCGGCCGCCTTCCATTGAAGATGTGCGTCCACCGCTGCCTGTTCCACCTGGGGATCGCTCATTTCGACGAGGACGCTGTCGGCCTTCACCAGTGATCCCGGGAGCATCAGGATGCGGATAATGGTGGCTTCGGTCTCAGCCGGAATTTGCAAGACGGATTCCTGCGAGGGTACCAGGGATCCAATGCCGCGCACCTGGCGCAACATGGACCCGCGCTTCACGGAGTCGGTCCATACTGTGCCGCGCTCGACCGTGGGCGCGGCCGGACGCAGGCGGTATACGACAACGGTTAGGGCAGCCACCACCACAATGACCACGGCCGCTGTGGCAATCTGCCGCCGACGTTTACGTTCCTTAAATTCTGGGCGGGCGATATCCATCACCTTGCGGTGTGGCAACTTCAGGGCCAACGTGCGCTTCGGTCAAATCTTTGAAAGCAAAGACGATACGATGAGGTTGTTGTGTCTCCTGCGGGCTTGGAATGTTCGCTGGGAGATTGGACTGTCCATTGCTGGACACTGCAAAGCGAACCTGGAGAGAGGTCTCACCCGTATTCAGTGGGCCTGATGAGTAGGTGTGTGTTTATTGCGGGAGCGGCCCTTCTTCTTAGTTCTTAGGTGCAGCTTTGAGTTGAGGGTTGCGGTTCGCTGATCAGGACCGCGACAGGGAAGTTGCGAAACAGGTCAGAGACAGGAATCCGGGGCATTGCATCCGGTTGGAGTGGCAAACATTCGCCAGTAAAAAGGTTGTGATAACAGGTGACTCCGTCGTTGGGGATTTCTAGTGTCGTGTCTCGCCAGATCGCCTCTTCGCACACCGAGTCGTGACTCTCGCCCATCAACCTGCCGGAGAGCCTCGGTACCGCGACAATGATCGAGCGTCCTTCATGCTGTCGAGCAAAGGCGACGACGTGTTCGGATTTCTCTCCCGCTGCAAGCAGCGGGATGTACCTGCCGCGATGGAACAGGTCGGGCTGTTGGCGGCGGAACGTGAGGGTCTTCCACGTAAGATATTGTTTTGCGGCATGGCCGTCACGTGCCGAAATCAAGGCTCGCACCCGGGCTGGCAACTCTTGGGTTGAGGCAGTTTCCCGCTGGAGCGTCGCGAGCAAATCTCTCCTGCGATCGTAGTCGACCGGTCGCCGATTGTCAGGATCCACAAGGTTAAGTTCCAGCATTTCGTTTCCCTGGTATATGTCGGGCACTCCGGGAGATGTCAGTTTGAGAAGAGTTTGCGAAAAGCTGTTGAAGGCTCCGATGCGGGCGACACGGCGTGCAGCGTTCTCGAAGTCGGCCAGGAAGGTGTTATGAGAGGAACGATCGAGAATCGCATGGGTGAAATCGACGAGAGCGCTTTCGTATTCCGCATTGGTGTTAGCCCAACTGGAATGCTCTTTGGCTTCGCGCGCCGCTTTAAGCGCGTACTGCTCGATGCGTTCTGTGAATGCCTTCCAGCCAGTATCGTCGAGCGGCTCCCAGGGCCAAGTCCCGATGAGGGTTTGATAGAGAAGATATTCGTCGTTTCGCGTGGGCGCAGCGTGGTCATCGATCTGTCGCTTCTTGCCGCGGTTCCAGTCGCGCCACCGGCGCAGATGAAGCAGCCAGAGTCGGGGCATCTCGGAAAGCACGTTGATGCGCGCCCGCACATCTTCGGAACGCTTCGAATCGTGTGTCGAGGACGCCAGCATCGAGTCAGGCCAGCAAGCCAGTCGCTCCTGGTTCGCGCGATGAAAATCCTCAACTGTGGTGCCGAAGCGGCTGGGATTTCCTCCGACTTCGTTGAGGGAGACCAGGCGGTTGTAACGGTAGAACGCGGTGTCCTCCAGTCCCTTGGCCATCACAGCGGCCGTGACCTGCTGGAATTTCATGGAAAAACGCAGTACCGCCTGATTGTTCCAACCGGGATCACTGCCGTAGACATCGATCAGCAGAATGCGCTGCACGAAATCGAAGACGCTGAGGTCGGCTGCGTTGCTTCTCTTCTTTGCCGCAACGACCGCTTTTTCGACGTAGCGCCGGTCTTCGTCAGAGACCTCGGGACCATTCACATAGGTGCGATAAACCGGGAAACTGGCGATGATCTCGCCTAGCGCGCTACGAAGACTGTTGAGGGTGAAATCGCAAGTGTAGCGGCTGGCAAGCGCGATGCGGCTGAGAAGATTGGCGAGAACATTCAATTCGCTGGCGAGCACTACTTTGAGGATGTGCCTCTTGCAGAGATAGACGACATCCGCAAATTCTGCCGAGATGCCGGTGAAGGATCGATAGATACGCTCCAATTTTTCAGCGGCTGAACGGTCCACGAAAAGTCCATTGACCAGGTTGGCAAATTCGTAGCCGGTTGTGCCATCAATGGGCCATTGTTTTGGTAGGCGCTCGTTGCCGGTGAGAATTTTTTCCGCGATCAGATATGCCTCGCGGTCTTGGGACTCCAGTTCTGTCCGCAAGCGACCGCTCAGTTGTTCGAAATAACGGGCCGGGTCGTAGAGGCCGTCAGGATGGTCGACCCGAAGTCCGTCGAGTTTCCCTTGAGCGACAAGGTCCAGGATCAGCTTGTGCGTCTCGTTAAAGACCTTTTCGTTCTCGGGGCGAAGCGCAGCGAGATCGTTGATATCGAAGAAGCGACGGTAATTGATGTCATCGGCGGCAACGCGCCATTGGGCGAAGCGGTACGGCTGGGTCTTGATGAGTTCATGCAAAGCGTCGAAACTGCGGGGATCGTCGGGCGTGCCATTAATTGTTGTTACGTTCTCGACGATGAATTCCTTTATGGCGTGCGATCGCGCGCACAGAGCGGTCAAACGGTGCTTCTGCACTTCCTTTTCACGATTGCGCTCGACCTTCTGCTCGGGGGTGGCGCCATGACGGTCCGGCAAATGGCCGATCGCGGTCATGATGCTTTGCAGTTCGAGGAAGTCTTCATGAGTGGACCCAAGTTTTTCCTGCAGACGTCCGTTCTGGAAACCCAAGATGCGTGGGTACTCTTTGAGATCCACCGGAAAGCGATGCTGAAAATAGAAGATGCTGAACTCTCCGCGCTCGGCGTCAAAGGTTAGTTTGAGTTCGCCCTTCTCGAGGACGTTCCCATATTGTTCAGCAAGGACGGGAATCAGAACCTTGCCCTTAAGTTCATCTTTGATCGGGTCCCAATCGATGTCGAAGAAGTCGGCGAAGTCAGAGGCCTCGCCATTTTCGAGAACATCGAGCCACCAGGCGTTGTCACTGCCCATGACACCCATGTGGTTGGGAACGATGTCGAGAATCTGGCGCATGCCGTGACGATGTAACTCCGACACGAAGCCTTCGTAGTCGTCCGGGGTGCCCAGCTCGAGATTGATTGAGCTGTGGTCGATAATGTCGTACCCGTGCATGCTTCCTGACCTGGCGCGCAGGTAGGGCGAGGCGTAAAAGTGGCTGATCCCCAGTTCGCTGAGATAAGGAACGATTGCCGCAGCGTCACGAAAAGTGAAATGAGGATTGAGCTGCAGGCGGTAGGTGGCCGTCGGAATTTGATCAAGCCGCTTCATTCTGTGGGGATATCTTTCGCAGGTACACCGGGGAACAAAAATCCAGCTTGACATTATAGGCGGCAGGGGGGAAGCTCCATACAGGATTCCGTGGAGATCTTTGACGAGAAAACCTGATGGAATGGTGTGACTGTTGTTAACTGCCCGCGTGGACTGGTTCTCGACGATCTTCCTCAGAGGCTAGAGCCCGCACCATTCTTGACGTTGGCTGGCGCGTCTAAAGCCGCGCCCTTACAGGACCGCTCACCAGACAACTTCTAACCAGACCACTGACCAGGGCGGCAGCGAGCCCTGCTCAAACGCCGCGGCGGCTTCCGGTGTGCTGGCATAAAGTAGCGGTGCTCGATGCTCTTCCCCGATCGACGCAGCTTCGTCGCCGAGGTTCGCTCGAAGCTCCAACTGTGCTTCATCTTCAAAGTTCCAATCGACTGCGATCGTGCGCTCCCTGTCTTGAGAGACCTCGCATCTGGTTACGCAGGATTTTCCAAGATGAGGGACGACTGTGCTTTGTCGGATTGCGAGTAGTTTCCGATAGAGATTGAGCCACTCGGAGTGGACCCTATCGCGCAAGTTATCCCAGATCAACTTCGATTGCAGGTAGCTGCTCTCCGCACTGGGGTCAGGGATAGACTCGCGCACCTCGGGGGAATTGAACTTGGCGAATCGGGCGAACTCGTTTCTTCTTCCATTTGTAACGGCAGAGGCCAAGTCGCCGTGGAAATCACAGAAAAAAAGGAACGGTGAGGAAGCGCCAAATTCCTCGCCCATGAATATCAATGGAGGAGGTGGTGCGAGGAGGATGATCTCTACCACCGCCTTGAGGGCGCGCGGACCGGTGAGTTGCGAGATCCTTTCGCCGAAAGCGCGATTTCCGACTTGATCATGATTCTGCAAAAAAGAAATGAAGGCAGCGGGAGGCAAGTGGCTGCTGGGTTCGCCACGGTTTTCGCCATGGAACTCGGAGTAGTCGCCCTGATAAGCAAACCCTTCCCGCAGACTGCGGCAAAGGTGCCGCATTGGATCGGGAGCATAGTCGGCGTAGTACCCGTCGGTTTCACCGGTCAGCAGTACGTGCAGGCAGTGGTGGATATCGTCGTTCCACTGCGCGTCATACAATCGCACGCTACCCGACTGGTCGCGACTCAAGTAGCGCACGGTGTTGTCGACATTCTCGACGAAGAGGTGGACGAATCTTTCTGCACCGAATCGTTCCCGCACAATTTGCGCCAATTCGGTGAGGATATCCGGACTCGACACATCGACGATCGCGTGCACGGCGTCGAGGCGGAGGCCATCGAAGTTATATTCCTCGAGCCAATAGAGCGCATTATGGATAAAGAAATCACGCACGACACGGCTTTCAGGTCCGTCAAAGTTGATAGCGTCTCCCCAAGGCGTGTGGTGACGGTTGGTGAAGAACTGGGGCGCGTACGCGTGCAGATAATTGCCTTCGGGACCGAAGTGGTTATACACGACGTCGAGAAAAATCATCAGCCCCTTGGCGTGGGCAGCCTGCACGAGTTGCTTGAGGTCTTCGGGGCGGCCGTAAGAACTGTCGGGCGCGAAAAGTAAGACGCCGTCGTATCCCCAATTCCGCGTGCCGGGAAAATCCGCGACGGGCATAAGTTCCAAAGCCGTGACGCCGAGATCACGGAGATAGTCGAGCTTCTGCTCGACTCCGCGAAATGTTCCCTCGGTTGTAAACGCTCCCACGTGCAATTCGTAGATGACAGCTTCTTCCCAGGGTCGGCCTCGCCAACTGTCTTCGCGCCACTGAAAAGCCGTCGGGTCCACCACTTCGCTGGGCCCATGAACATCCTGAGGCTGAAATCTCGATGCGGGATCGGGCATTTCCATTTGGTCGTCAATTTGAAAGCGATAAAGCGAGCCAGCCGTTGCCTCGGGAGAGATCCGTTCAAACCATCCGTTTTCCAGGGGGAGCAGAGGGTAAGCTCCACCACCATTTTCGAGACACAATGTCACCCGCTTTGCGGCGGGAGCCCACAAACGGAAACGAACACTGCCGTCGGCGAGGACTTCTGCCCCGAAGGGCATCGCATGCTTACGCTCCATTGCGGCGATCCTGCCGAACTTGCTCGCGCTGGCGCTCGACCAGAAGGGCGAGTGAGCGGGACTGCAGAGGATACGTGGTCATGGGCTCGTGAACAGTGCCAGGACTGCGGGCATGCTCAAAAGAGGTGTCAACGAGGCAGTTCCACATCATTCCGGAAGCGGCTGTTGGGATGGTGAACGGAACCTCCTCATGATGCGCGTTCATGAGGAGCAGGAAATTCTCATCTGTGATGAGTTGGCCGCGTTCATCGATTTCATCCACCGCCGAGCCAGAAAGAAAAAGACCAAGAGTTCGGGCGTGCTCCTGATTCCATTCCTCATCGGGCATTTCTCGGCCGTCGGGCCGGAGCCAGAGAATGTCCTTGATCCCTGCTCCCTTGATGGAACGTCCTTGGAAAAAATTCCGGCGGCGGAAGACTGGATGGTTCTGGCGGAGCGCAATGAGTCTTCGAACGAAGGCAACCAGTTCTTTTTCGTTGCCGAGTTGCTCCCAATTCACCCAGCTGATTTCGTTGTCCTGACAGTAAGCATTGTTGTTACCCTGCTGCGTGCGGCCGAGTTCGTCGCCGGCGAGGAGCATGGGGACTCCCTGGGATAAGAGGAGGGTTGCGAGGAAGTTTCGCTTCTGGCGCGCACGAAGAGCGTTGACCGCTGGATCGTCGGTTGGCCCCTCCACACCGCAGTCCCAGCTTCGGTTGTTATCGGTGCCATCCCGATTGTCCTCCCCGTTGGCTTCGTTGTGCTTTTGGTTGTAACTCACGAGGTCTTGCAGCGTGAATCCGTCGTGGGCGGTCACGAAATTAATGCTGGCATAGGGACGCCGTCCGCTGCGCGCGTAGAGATCGCTGGAGCCGGTGATGCGATAGGCGAGTTCTCCGATCTGACCGCCGTCACCTTTCCAGTAAGAGCGGACGGCATCGCGGTAGCGGTCATTCCATTCCGCCCAGCCGATAGGAAACTTGCCGACCTGATATCCGCCTTCGCCCAGGTCCCAGGGCTCGGCGATCAGTTTGACCTGTGACAACACCGGGTCCTGGTGAATGATGTCTAGGAATGCGCCGAGCTTGTCGACTTCGTGCAACTCGCGCGCCAGCGTGGCCGCCAGGTCGAACCGAAAACCGTCGACGTGCATGTCGAGCACCCAGTAGCGGAGGCTGTCCATGATGAGTTGCAGGACGCGCGGGTGCCGCATGTTGAGGGTATTACCCGTGCCCGTGTAATCCATGTAGTACCGGGGATTGTCGGGGAGGGTGCGGTAGTAAACGGAATTGTCGATGCCGCGGAACGACAGCGTGGGACCGAGTTGATTACCCTCAGCCGTGTGGTTGTAAACGACGTCGAGGATGACTTCGATGCCGGCCGAGTGCATGATCTTGACCATGGTCTTGAACTCACTGATCGAACCGGTGGCGAGGTAACGCGACATCGGAGCGAAGAAACCGATCGTGTTGTAGCCCCAATAATTGCGCAGGCCGCGTTCAATGAGCTGTCGGTCATCGACGAAGTCATGAACGGGCATTAGTTCGATGGCGGTGACGCCGAGCTTGAGCAGATGGTCGATCACGGGAGCAGTTCCCAGCCCTGCGTAGGTTCCACGTAGAGACGGGGGAACTTTGGGATGTTGGATGGTGAAGCCCCGGACGTGCATTTCGTAGATCACGCTCTTGTGCCATGGAGTGTGCGGCGCGCGATCCGTACCCCAGGTAAATGCCGGGTCGATGACCATGGCCTTGAGCATGCCGGGAGCGCTGTCGCGACGATCCATGGAGAGATCGGCATTCTTGCTGCCGATGCGGTACCCGAAATGAGAGTCGCTCCACCTCAGGTCGCCGACGATCTGCTTGGCGTATGCATCAAGCAAGAGCTTGTGCGGGTTGAAGCGGTGTCCCTTGTTTGGATCGTAGGGACCATGGACGCGGTATCCGTAGAGGAGTCCGGGTCGTGCCTCGGGCAAGTAGCAATGCCAGACCTGATCGGTCTGCTCTTTGATTCGCACGCGATGCAATTCGCGGCGGCCTGCCTGATCGAATAGGCAGAGCTCGACCGCTTCTGCATGCTCGGAGAACAGGGCGAAGTTTACGCCCTCGCCGTCCCAGTTCGCCCCGAGAGGATAGGGTTTTCCGGGCCACACGATCGGTTCTGTCTGGATGACCATTCTTACCTTGACTGGGCTTGCGACGCCTTCGTTCGTCCTGTGACTTGAAGGCTAGAGCGGCGCTCCGCGTCTCGCCAAGTCAAGAAACGTCAAGCTGAAGATGAGTTCTGCTCCAGTAAAGTTGCTTAAATACTGTATGAGTGGAGGCTGGTGTGTGACAAGAAAAGCTAATGACCAAGCCAGGACCCAAAACCCTGCAGCGGTTCAATGTGGTCGCAAATGATCTTCAAGGCTCCGACGATCGGGATGGCAAGGATGAGGCCCGGAGCTCCCCAAATCCATGCCCAGAACAGAAGCGATAAGCTGACCGCCAGCGCATTGAGCTTGAGACGGGCGCCAATGACTCGCGGGTAGATCAGATTGAGGGTGATGGCATGAATTCCGATGACGGTCACAATCACGGTGATAATTCCGCCGTGGTGCAAGATGCCGGCGCCGCCGGCGAGCGGTGGAAGCAGGGCGAGGAACATTCCAAGATAAGGAATCAATGTTACGAACCCGCTGATAGCACCGATGAAGTAGAAGTACTGGATACCCAACCGCCAAAATACGATCGCGGAAATGATCCCGCTCACCAGGCCGACGGCAAGATTGGCCAGAAGGAAACTTCGGATCATGTTGGAGATGGTCCCCACCGTGCGGTGCGCCGCTAAGCGATGCTCCTTGGGAAAGAGTCGCACCGTGCTGACGTAGACATGCTCTTTCGAGGCGAGCATGAAATAGACAAGAAAGGGAACGAAACCAACCGCCATCAAGATGTCGAGGATCGTGCCGCTGTTTTCGGAGATCATTTGAACGATGCCCTGCGGTTGGTCGATGCGCACCGGCAGCGGCTTCTCGCGGTCCTTTGGAGGCTCGACGACCGAGCGGGCCTGACTCGCTAATTTGTCGGCGCTTGAGCGGAGACTGCTCACAGTTCCACGTAGAGTGGCTGTGTATTGCGGTAACTCGCTCGCAAAATCGACCGCGCGATTGTATGAAAAGTAAACAACGCCAAGCGCGAGCATAACAGCCAAGGTCACCACGACCCCAGCTCCCAGCCAGCGCGGCAATCGCCAACGAACGAGCAACGCGAGGGCCGGTTCGAGAACATAGGCCAGCAAGATAGAAGCCAGGATGGTGACGAGAACCAGCTTCAGCAAATAGAGCAGTCCAATCATCGCGATGAGGGCGGTGACAATTTGGGCGACCGTGCCGATCTTGATAGAAGCTTGGAGAACCTCGACTTCGTCGGCCGCTTGCTCAACGGCTACCGCAATCTCGGGCTGTTGTGAGTCAGGAGCTTCGCGGGTCGGCAAGACAGACCCATTCGCCACTTCTGTTTGCATTTGCCCCATTGCTCCCCTGAACATTCTCGTGGCATGCCAACGATCAGGCCATACCGCACTTTCGTTAGTCCGACCCCTAAGGAACCTGACCAATGCTGTTTTCTCGCGAGACCCTCTCGAAGTGGATGCGTGCAACTCCAGATCAACTTCCGGCACCCAACCGTCTACTCGGTACTCAGATCGATAGTTTTGTCGGAGGAAATGCACTGTGGCTACATGCGAGAAGTGCGGGAATGCATACGACAAATGCTTTGAACTTGTCATTCAGGGGCGGCGTCACGTCTTTGACAGCTTCGAGTGCGCGATTCAGGCAATGGCGCCGACGTGCGGCCACTGCTTATGCCGGATCATCGGTCATGGCGTGGAAGTGGGAGAGCATATGTTCTGTTGCGCGCACTGCGCAGATTCGGCCGGTCTCATGAACGCAGTGCAAGACCGTGCCGCGTAGCACTGGAGGGCCCATGAGCCGTTCGAAGAATAAGGTTCGATATGCGGTCGTCGGACTTGGTCACATCGCACAAGTTGCGGTGCTACCGGCGTTCCAGGCTGCCCGCAATTCAGAGCTATTTGCGCTGGTGTCCGGAGACCCTGAAAAACTCCGCAAATTAGGGAAGAAATACAATCTCGCGCACCTTTATCCGTACCAGGAATACAGCAGAGCCCTCTCGAATGTTGACGCGGTGTTCCTGACGCTGCCGAATCATCTGCACCGCGAATACTCTGTTCGCGCAGCGGCGGCGGGAGTGCACGTGTTGTGCGAAAAGCCGATGGCGCCAACCACGCAAGAGTGCCGCGAGATGATCGAGGCTGCGAACCGGAACCATGTGAAGCTGATGGTCGCGTATCGTCCCCACTTCGAGACGGGGAATCTCGAAGCCATCAAACTCGCACAAGAAGGCAAGCTGGGGGACGTTCGTGCGTTCACCTCGGAGTTCGCGCAACAGGTTGCCGATAACAATGTCCGTGTCAAGGAGCCGGTTCCTCGGGGCGGCGGCCCGCTGTATGACTTGGGGGTTTACTGCATCAACGCAGCGCGCTATCTGTTTCGATCGGAGCCGTTGGAGGTTTGCGCCCTGGGCGCGAGTAAGGATGAACCGCGGTTCGAGCGAGTCGAGGAGATGGTGTCAGCGGTACTGCGTTTTCCGGGCGAACGGCTGGCGACATTTACGTGCAGTTTTGGAGCCGCCGACGGGAGCCGCTACAAGCTCATTGGGAGCAAGGGCATTCTTCAGGCGGATCCTGCCTACCAATACGCTGAAGGCACTCGACTGGAAGTGACGATCAACGGAAAGAGGAAAACCAGAAGCTTTCCGAAGCGGGACCAGTTCGCGGCGGAACTGACCTACTTCTCGAATTGCATCCTGCAGGACAAACAGCCGGAACCGTCCGGCTTGGAGGGCCTCGCAGATGTCCATATTATCGAGGCAATTTACCATTCGATTCGCACGAGAAGGACGGTCGCAATCCCGCAACGGATTGAGAAAAAGAAAGGGCCAGATGAGAGCCAGGAGGTTCATCGGCCAGCCCATGGAAAACCGGAGGTCTTCCACGCGCATTCGGCCTCTCGCGAGGCTGCCTGATCCGCACATCGCGATCGCAGGAGCCCAGCACTGCTTGGTTTTTTTCAGAGCTACAGATCCACCCGGTGCCCGCTAGTGAAAACTCCGGCTGTGGCCGCTGTATGAGCACGCGGCGTAGAGCCCGTTCATGTCAGATCCATTCATCCCGCCGTCATGCCCGCGCAGCATTCCAAGAGATGTCTGTTCTGCGGACGCTGCCTGACAACCTCGTCGAAACCTATCGCATCCCACCTCGGCACGCGCGCAGTTGCTCGAGCCGCAGGTCGACCAGGCCCACGTCGCGCTTGCCTGCAGCATGTCGGTGCCATTATGCGCTCGTCCGTCGTCATTTTCTGTTTCTTTAGTGCGGCGTTGTTGAAGGCGCAACTGGCTCCAAAGGCACCTCAAGCCGCATACGAAGGGCAGAATGTGAGTGCTGTTTCGCTGATCGCCAATCCGCACCGTAATTTGGAACCACTCTATCCGCTGGTCCAGCAAAAGGCGGGCGCGCTGTATTCAGAGGATCAAATCAAGCAAAGTATTGAGGCGCTGCAGAAGGCGGGAGGCTTTCCGGAGGTCCGCGCCAGCGTTGATCCTGACGTCACAGGATTGCGTGTCAGCTTCTTGCTGGAACCTGCCTACTACCTCGGGGTAATCGATTTTCCAGGCGCCGTAAAGCGCTTTTCCTATACCACGCTGCTTCAGGTCGTGAATTTGCAAGACGAGGATCCCTATGATCCAGCGCGCCTTCCAATCGCTCAAGACGCGCTCCTGAACTTCTTCCATCAAAACGGATACTTCCAGGCCAAAGTTCACGCTGAACCGAAGATTGATGACGAGCACCAACTCGTCAGCGTCGTTTTTGTTGTAGAGACGGGAAAACAGGCTCGTATTTCTTCGGTCACGCTCGACGGGCCGGGCCAACCTGAGAATTCACGGCTGCTGCGCGCGGTCCGCTCTTTGCGAGCGCGACTGTCTGGTGGGTTGTTGAAGGCGGGAATGCCCTACAGTCGAGAACGCCTGAATGAGGCCTCGACGCTCCTGAAGAGAGCCCTCGCCGGGCAACGCAGGCTCGCCAGCAGCGTAAAAGAGAACCCTCCCGAGTACGATCCGGTCAAGAATCGTGTTGCCGTTTCATTCAAGATTGAAGTTGGACCTGTGGTCACAGTACGCACCGCTGGAGCGCGCTTGAGTTCGATTCCGTTTCTTGGTGGTCGCCAGATGCGGAAACTTGTCCCAATTTATTCCGAGGGCACGATTGATCGTGATCTGGTGGAAGAAGGACGACGAAACCTGATCGATTACTTTCAGAAGAAGGGCTTTTCCGATGTAAAGGTAACTACTGAATTCCAGAAGAAGCCCGACGAGATTCTTGTCGTTTACAACATCGATCGTGGCCGAAAGCACAAGGTCGATCGGATTCTCTTTCACGGCAACTACGCCATTCCCGAAAAGGATCTGCTTGATCAGATGAGCATCAAGAAATCGCACGTCTGGACCCACGGCGCAGTCAGCGACAAATTAGCGAAGAAGAGCAAAGAGAACATCGAGGCGCTGTATCACGATCGGGGCTACGAGGAAGTGAAGGTCACTTCTCACACAGTCGATCGCGAGGGGAAGATCGATGTCATCTTCGAAATCGAGGAAGGTCCGCAAACATTGGTCGAGCACATCGAGGTCGCCGGCAACCAGCACGTTACATACAACGCACTCACAGCTCCGAAAGGATTTCAACTTCGGGCGGGAGTGCCCTTTTCCCAACGCAAGTTGACTGAGGACCGCAATCGCATTCAGGCGACGTACCTGAACCGCGGGTATCTGAACGCGGAGGTGAAGACAACGGTAGATCAGTTGTTCAACGATCCGCATCGCGTTTACATCACGTATGCGATTGCCGAACACCAGTTAGTCCGCGTGAGCCAGGTTGTGTACCTGGGACAGAAGCAGACGCGTACCTCCTTGATGGCGCAAACCTCGAAGATCCCGGCTGAGTCGCCTATGCGCCGGGCGCAACTATTGGAAGCTGAAAGCCGTCTGTACGACTTGAACGTATTTGACTGGGCCAGCGTTGGCCCGCGCAAGCCCATCACCGATCAGACTGATGAGATGGCCCTGGTCAAAGTACACGAGGCCAAGCGAAACGAGCTCACCTATGGGTTCGGCTTTGAGATTTCACATCGCGGAGGAAACATTCCCACTGGAACTGTGGCGGTTCCGGGCGGGGGCGGGACGATCGGACTGAATGGGAATAAGATCGCGCCTAGCCAATCGACGTTCGCGAGTCCTCGGGGCGTGTTGGAATATACCCGCCGAAACATGCGCGGCTTGGCCGAGACAGCCAGCGCCTCGCTTCTCCTATCGCGTCTCGACCAGCGGATTCTCACCACTTACGGCCAGCCACACTTCCTAAGCTCTCAGTGGCAGTCTCTGACCAGTTTTTCGATCGAGCGAAACAGCGAGAACCCACTCTTTACAGCAGGATTGGGCGATCTGTCATTCGAGGTGGAAAGGCTCATTAGCACGAAGACCAATACTCGACTGCAACTGCGCTACGACTTCAACAAGACTAATCTCTCACACATTCTCGTCCCGCAACTCGTGCTCGATCGGGATCGGAGTGTGCGGCTCTCAACAGTTTCTGCGACCATCATCCGTGATACGAGAGACAAGCCACTGGACGCGCACCGAGGCGTGTTCTCGACCATCAATCTTGGCATCACACCCACAGCCTTCGGCTCCAGCGCGAACTTCGCCAAGCTGTTTGCCCAGTACGCGTATTTCAAGCCGGTTCATTCCATCGTCTTTGCCAATAGCATCCGACTCGGCCTCGCCAGCCGGTTTGCGGGCAGTTTTGTTCCTACCAGCCAGCTCTTTTTTTCCGGTGGTGGCACCTCACTGCGTGGTTTTCCGATCGATGAGGCTGGCCCGCAACGCCTTGTGCCGTTCTGCAACGTGCTCCAGGGCCAGTCCGGCTGCGTCAATGTCACCGTGCCCGTCGGCGGCCGGCAACTCTTTATTCTCAATTCGGAAGCCCGTTTTCCTCTGCATATCACGAAGGCGCTGGGCGGCGTGGTTTTTTACGACGGAGGCAACGTCTACAGCGCGATCAACCTGCAGAATTTCATCAACAATTACACGAATACAGTTGGCGTGGGACTGCGCTATGCCACGCCGATCGGTCCCATCCGATTTGATGTTGGCCGCAACCTAAACCCGGTACCGGGAATCAATCCGCTCCAGTACTACATCACCGTGGGGCAGGCATTTTAGGGACAACATGAAGTTAAAGAAGATACTCGGTTGGACTTTGGCAGGGCTTGCAGCTCTGTTGATTCTAGCTGTGGTAGCGGGATATTTCTATCTCCGGACCAGCAGCTTTCAGCAGTTTGCCATTCACAAGATTGTCGAGCAGGCCAATCTCGCCACAGGAGGGAAGACTGAGATTGGCGGATTGGATTTTCAGTTGTCGAATTTAACCGCTCATCTCTACAACATCACCATCCGCGGCACAGAGGGCACAGCTCAACCGCCGCTGCTGCATGCCGACAAATTGACCGTGAGTCTGAAGATTGTCTCTGCACTCCACCACCAGGTGTCCCTGAACGAACTTGTGGTTGAGCATCCGGTGGTGCATGTACAGGTCAGCCGTGACGGAAAAAACAACCTGCCGAGTACCCCTCCCAGCCAGAGCAGCAGCCAAACCAGCGTCTTCGACCTCGCCGTTGCACATGCCCAGCTCATCAATGGTGAAATCAACTACAACGATCGCAAAATACCGGTGGTTGCGGACTTGCATGATCTGGCGACAAACATTCGGTTCGAATCGCTCGCCAAGCGCTATGACGGAACCTTTTCTTACGATAACGGACATCTTCAATATGCGCAGTACGCGCCGCTCTCCCATCACCTGAACCTGCAATTCGACGCTACGCCGGAGCGCTTCGATCTGCGTTCGATGTCGTTGACTGTCGGCTCGTCAGAAGTCACTCTTAATGCCAAGGTTTCCGACTATTCCAATCCCGTAGCCGATGGCGACTATCGAATTCGGATTCACGCCGAGGACTTCGCCGCGATGTCGCCGACGGTATCACCAGCTGGCGACATCTCTCTAGCCGGTAAGCTGCACTATCGGACCGTCCAGGATCAACCCGTACTCCGCAGTGTCGCGATAGACGGTAAAGCGGAAAGCAAGATTTTGACCGCCGTTGCATCGGGAAAGCGCGTTGAATTGCGACAGTTGGAAGGCTCCTACCGCTTGGGCGATGGAACTCTGCAACTCACCAACTTCAGCGTAGAGACGCTGGGCGGTCGGATGACCGCGTTGGCCGAGATGAAGCATCTTGACTCCGCCGCCCCCGAGTCGCGCGTCCAGGCATTGTTATCCAACATCTCTTTGAAGGCGATCCAGGGCGCACTCGGCACACAACCAATCCAGGCTGCTTCGATTTCCGGCACGCTAGCCGGCAAGGCCAGCGCTTCATGGAAGGGCAGCATTCGCAATTTACGTGCGCACTCAGATCTAGTTGTGCAAGCTCACGCCAACAGCCGGTCGAATCCTTCAGCGAAAGAGGTGCCCGTCAATGGTGCGCTCCACGTCGACTATGACGGACCAAGACAGACTATTCAGGTGCGTGACACTGCCTTTCGAATTCCGACGGCAACCCTGACGGCTCAGGGAGCAATCAGTGACCACTCCAACCTGCAAGTGCAAGTCGTGGCGAACGATTTACACCAGCTCGCTGCATTGGCGACTTCTTTCAGCACTTCGCAATCCGCGCCTCCAGCGGTTTCGGGCTCTGCTACGCTGACCGCTAACGTGCAAGGCACAATGAAAAAGCCGGCAGTGACTGCGCAATTGAATGCGCAGAATCTCACCGTGGAGGGCAGCGAATGGAGCAGCGCCCAGCTTGCGATGCACGCCAATCCGTCTGGAGTCACGATTGACTCTGCATCATCGGTGAATGCACATCGAGGGCAGGTGAATCTCAATGGCGGCGTCACATTGACGAACTGGGCCTATGATGCTTCGAGTCCGATCAAGGCTCATCTTCAGGCGCAGCAGATACAGTTGAGTGATCTTCAGCGCCTGGCGAAACAGCAGTTTCCCGTCTCCGGCGAACTCTCTTCCACGGTCGACCTGCACGGTACTCAACTTGAGCCGGTTGGATCGGGCTCGCTTCAGATTGCGAATGCCCGTGCTTACGACGAACCGATTCAGAATCTCGCCGCGAAGTTCCACACCCAGAACGGTTCCATTGTCTCAACGTTGAATGTATCGACCCAGGCCGGAGCCGTCGACGCAGACCTCTCCTACACGCCGAAAACGAAAGTCTACAAAGTGCGCCTTAATGCGCCGTCGGTCATGCTGCAAAAGTTGCGGACCGTGCAGGAAAAGAACCTCGGAATCAATGGCACCATCAACGCTTCTGTGAAGGGTGAAGGTACTATCGACGACCCGCAACTGGTGGCGACCGTGCAGTTCCCCCAGCTGCAAGTCCGCCAGAATACGATCTCGGGATTCAAGGCGGAGGTTCAAGTTGCGCAACATCGGGCGAATCTCACACTGGATTCGAAAGTCTCCGAAGCATCGATCCACGCCCGCGGAGTCGTTGCCCTGACCGGCGACTACGATACCGATGCGACGATCGACACGGGGACGATTCCGCTTGCCGCCTTGATAGCGACCTACGCTCCGAGCGTGCCGCAGGAATTCCAGGGTCAGACTGAGTTGCATGCAACAGTAAAGGGTCCTCTGAAAGACAAGTCTCGGGTTGAGGCGCACGTCTCCGTTCCTATGCTTCAAGCCAAATATCAAAGTTTGGAAATCGGAATCGCGCGGCCGATCAAAGTCGACTATGAGAAGTCAGTCGTAATCCTTCAGCCGGCGGAGATCAAAGGCACCGGCACTTCTCTCACTGCGCAAGGCCGCATACCGATCGGGGGTGGCGGCGGTTCGCCGACGTTGACCGCACAAGGTGAAGTGGACATTCGCATTCTTCAGCTCATTTCGCCGGACCTGCGAAGTTCGGGCACGGTCGCTCTTAATGTTCGCTCTTCCGGATCCGCAATCCAGGGCCAACTACAACTCCATGATCTCGCCTTGAACACTGTCGACGCTCCGGTTGGTGTCGAGAAACTGAACGGCACTCTGGATATCGGCAACGATCACGTGCAGGTCTCAAACGTGACGGCACAGGTGGGCGGCGGGCAGCTTTCTCTTGGCGGATCGATTGCCTACAAGCCCAGCGTGCAATTCAACCTTGCCCTGCAAGGAAAATCCATGCGCCTCCGTTATCCCGAGGGCTTGAGATCCCTACTGGATGCCAATCTCACGTTCAGCGGTACCACCGACGCCTCGGTGTTGAACGGGCGCGTGATGATCGATAATCTGTCCTTTACTCCCGACTTCGATCTATCGAAATTTGGCGACCAGTTCAGTACGGGTAGCACGCCATCCCAGCCCGGCTTTGCCGACACGGTTAAACTAGCGATCAACCTGCAGTCACAACAGAATTTAAGTGCTGTGAGCTCACAGGTCAGCATCGCGGGCCAAGCCTCACTCCAGGTTGGCGGCACGGCAGCCGATCCAGTCATTACCGGACGTACGACGCTGACATCCGGCGAATTGTTCTACCGCAATTTACGCTATCAGTTGCAGAGAGGCGTGATTACGTTTGACGATCCCAACGAAACGCATCCGGTGCTGAACGTTTCCGTTTCAACCGTAGTCGAACAATACAATTTGACTCTGACGATGCGCGGTCCACTCGACAAGTTGACTACCGCGTACGTTTCGGATCCGCCATTGCCAACGGCCGACGTCATCAATCTGATCGCGCGCGGGAAGACAACCGAGGAGCAGGCAGCCAGCAGTCAGAGCACGGATTCCATGATTGCCTCGCAAGTTGCCGGACAACTCAGCAGCGGCGTGCAGAGACTCGCTGGGATCTCCAGTTTGCAGATCGATCCCACGCTCGGCGGAAACAACCAGAACCCGTCAGCTCGAATTGCCATTCAACAGCGCGTCACCAGGAGTCTACTGTTCTCGTTTTCGACGGATGTTTCACAGCCGGGCAGCGAAATCGTGCAGGGTGAGTATCGTATCAACAAGCGATGGTCTGTGAGCACGACGCGCGATCAACTCGGCGGTGTTTCGGTCGACGGGAAATATCACACCAAGTTCTAAGTAGGCCTAAACCAATTCGCGAGGAAGCTGGTTCTTCCGCCTCGCGTTCCTTCATCTACGACGCTCTAGAATCAAGCAGCTTTCTGGCCCGGAGCCTTGGCTTCTATGTGGCCGTGCTCAGCCGCCGCGTGTTCAATCGTGGCATTGATCTGGCCCCCAAGCAGAATCGCCAGCCCGGTGACATAGAACCAAAGCATAAGGATGATGACGGCGCCCAAAGAGCCATAGGTCTTGCTGTAGGTATTAAAGAAGTGCAGATATGCGCGGAGCACCCCCGACGCCATTGCCCAAATGGCTACCCCGATGATCGAACCGGGCGTAATCCAGTACCAGTGTTGCTCCTCGACGTCGGGAGCAAAGTAATAAACCATGGCGAAGGCGAAAACTACGAATCCCAAGGCGAATACCCACTGCAACACCTTCGATGCGACAAACGCCGCTGCGCTCATGCCAAAGACTTGTCCTAAATAGGCGATCACTTGTCCACCTGCGAGAACGAGGAATAGCGCGGCAATAATGAGCACCGACATCGCAGCCGTCAGTCCGAGCGAGATCAGGCGCACCTTCACCCATGACCGGGCCTCGCGAACTTCGTACACAGAATTCAAAGCCGTGATCAGTTGCGTCATTCCTGCCGATCCGGAAATGAGGGCGAACAGTAAGCCGAATGTCAACTTTCCGCCGGGTGTGTTTCTGGTTATTTCGTCGAGAGTTGTTTGCAGCAACTGGTAGGCAGTTGGTGGCAGCGCAAGCTGCACATACGCGAAGAGGTCAGCGCGTAATCTGCTGCCTTCATGAGCGAACACTCCGAGCAGGCTGATTAGAAAGAAAAGCATGGGAAAGACGGCAAGCAAGAAGTTATAGGCAAGCTCGTAGGCCCTGTTGAACAAGTCCGTCTTATTCATTCCAAGCCAAACTCGTCGTCCTAACTCCTGCCAGGTCAGTCCTCCCAAGCGCCAAAGGGACTCGATTTGTTTGCTTGAATTGAGCCGGGAATCAGTCATCGCGTGTGCCATCAAGGTCCCCTTTGCGATGCCGATCCGGCGGGTTACGGTTGGGGCAGATTTTGGTCCTCGATAAGCTTCAGCGAGGGATGGTAGTCGCGATGCCCTTGTCTGAATCGGGGATCGTGCATGGGTTGCAACGGTGCTTCGTCGCGACGGGCAGTCGCGCGCCCGCCACTTCAGCGATGATGCTTGCCGCCGTGACCGCTGGAGTGCCCTCCGCCGCCGTGCGAATGCCCTCCGCCGAAATTCTTCCCGCCGCCGTGGAAGCTCTTCGGCACATGGCCGCCGCCTCCCATGTGGAAACCGCCTGAGCCCCGGCTGCTTACGCTCTTAGGCGCGTGTCCGCCGCCAAACAGATGGAAGCTACCCGAGTGCGGTGGTTTTCCAGCGGAGTGCGCAAAGTCCCTGCTCGCGAAAGCCCCAGAAGACCGCCCCCTGAATTCGCTCGTCTGAAAACCTGAGGTCGGCAAGCGAGGGGACTGCATCGAACGGTCGTATCCTGCACCCGCCCAGCCGCGATGGTACTCTCCGGCGCTCCGGTTCAAGCTTGATCCGTTGCTATGGCTGTTAAACTGCCTCCAGTTTCCTGCGGCCTGCATATGGTTGTAGGCTTGGCGCGGCGCCCGGTCGTAGCCGGTTCCAAAGGCATGGAAGCCGGCATTGGAGTTTCCTCGCCAGTTCTCGGCATATCTGCCTGGCGTGTGGCCGAATCCCTGTCCGCGGTTCGCGTTGTGTCCGTCGCCGAACCGGCGGAAACCTTCCGCGGTGCGGCCGTTGCTGTATCTCGCAAATGATGATCTTCCAGCGTAAGCATGCAGCCCATCGTGCCGGAATCCCCAATCAGCGACCGTGCTGCTGTGGGAATAGTAGTCCGACTCGTTGAAGAGCACGGACTGGGCTAACCAGTTCAAGCCCCACGCCAGCCAGCCCCATGGCTGGCTGAAGGCACTCATCGCGATCCCGAGCCCATAATTTATCGGCGATGAGCCGAGAAATGATCCCACTGCGCCCAGCAGCGAAAACCCGGGGTAGGGCGAAACCTGCTCTCCGTACACCGTCCACGGGTTATACGTCGGCACGTATACAACTTGAGGATTCACCGGCATCAGTTGGACATAGCCCTGGTCGTAATGAACCGCCTGCTGGGGCGTACTCTGCAGGTTGCCGGCTTGCTGAGCGCGTCGGCGCATCGCCTGAACTGCCTCCAGTACATCTTGTGGCTGGTTGTAGTACGCATTGCCCAAGTCGGTGGTCCATTGTAGGTTGCGGTCCATCTGCGCCAACACCTGAGGAAACGCCGTCAACGCTTTTACGCTCGGGTCCCAATTCTGGACGTCGGCACCGGCCGCAATCTGGTCAGGGGAGGCATAGCGTTGCGTCTGCCGCCACTGGTCGGCATCCGCAACCTGACTGGGGTAGGTCGACGCGGCCAGGACTTGCGCCACCAGCCTGTCCGGATAAAGCGCGATCGGGGCGACGAGTTGTTCGACTTGCACCGCATCGAGTGGCTGGGCCGGCGCCTGGCCATATTCCCCTTGCGGATACGTCTGACCGGAATCTGAATAACGCCCTTGCGCGTCCGGCTGCTGTCCATCGTCCGACTGCAGCTCTGATTGCCCATTTTGCTCGTATTGTCCGATGTCTCGATTGTTCTGCGACCATCCCGGATCGCCGGGTGCCGTTTGCTGCGCGAAAAGCTTCCCTGGTTCCATCAGAAAGAGGAGAACAACTGCCGCGAGCACGAACGAACCGCCGGACTGCCGTGCGGCGGTTTTCAGGGTGCTCGTGGCGGTCGCGGCACAGCGCCCTGAATCATGCGGCAGTCGAGAAAAGATGGCAGCGCACGGGGCATACCGGTGCATTTGGGGCTTCATTTTTCCTTTCGGCGTCCGCCGAAAAATGCTCGCACGAGCAGAAACCGATACTCCAAAGCCGACGCCGACTGGTTCTGTCACCTTGATGCTTGAAATCAATCAGGAAAGCAATGCAGGGCGAATCAATTCTGGGTCAACAGCGAAGTCTCTGAAAACACAAGTGTTCTACTCGCAGATGAATTCCTTCCAACCACGTCAAAGTGTCGCGATGGTTCCATTTCGACTTCCCGACCATAAAGCCTGGTACCCGGTCCTACCTTCGCTTGGGCGAGTGCATCTAAGCCTTCGGAATCATGCAGAATTTCACTCGCCGAGAACTACTTAAAATCGGAACCGCGGCTGCAGCTGCA
>DATMOO010000008.1:0-8314 GCA_035568275.1 Candidatus Sulfotelmatobacter sp. | reverse complement strand
TGGGAGCAGCAGTCCAATGGCACAACAATGTGATATCTGCGGCAAGAAGCCGCAAGCGGGAAACCGCATCAGCCACGCCCACAACGTCACCAAGCGGCGCTGGAACGTCAACTTGCGTCCGGTGCACGCCAAGGTCAATGGCCAAGGAAAGCGGATCCGCGTCTGCACGTCCTGCCTGCGCAGCGGTAAAGTCGTGAAAGCCTAGAGCTCGATCCACCGCAAAGCTGATCGGATTTCATCAAGCCATGACGAGGGAAGAGTGCGTCTGGGGAAATCTTAGTGTCTTCGACCCTAGTCATTCTTTGGCTGGCGCAGGAGTTGCAGCGGACGGTGTGACGGCCAAAAGCTGCACGTCAAAGATCAGCGTGGCATTGGGCGGAACAATGCCCTTGTAACCGTTCTCTCCATAGGCTAGTTCCGGAGGGATGCGCAACTGCCGCTTGCCGCCCACCTTCATTCCAGCCACGCCCTCGTCCCAGCCTTTGATAACGTTTCCTTGCCCGAGCGTGAAGCTATAGGGCTGATGGGCGTCGACGGAACTGTCGAACTTCTTTCCGGTGGTAAACCACCCGGTGTAGTGCACCTTCACGTGATCGCCGCTCTTCGCCTCGTCGCCGGTACCGACCTTGATGTCCCAATATTGCAGTCCGGAGTCCGTCTTGACACCGTCGCCTGTAACTTTCGTGGGAGCATTCGTATTGGGCACGCGTACCGGGGTCGTTCGGTGATTCGAAGTCTGCGCAAACAGGAAGCCGGCCGCAAGGAGAACGGCCGCACAACTGATTCTGAGCTTTATCATGGGTCCACTTTTCCAGACCGAAGATGAAAACCGCAGAGGACGCAGAGGGGAACATTAGAGCTACCTATATTTTGCCAAAATCAAGTATTTCCCCGCGTCCCCTGCGCCCTCTGCGGTTTTCATTTCTACTCCAGTGCAATCACATCAATTTCGACCAGCACGTCTTTGGGCAGGCGCGAGACTTCAACCGTCGACCGCGCCGGTGGTGCAGAACTGAAGTACTTTCCGTAGACCTGGTTCATCGCGGCGAAATCGTTCATGCTCTTCAGAAACACACCGCAACGGACGACCTTTCCGAGTCCACTTCCAGCGGCTTCAAGAATCTCTGACAGATTCCGCAAGACTCGATCCGTCTGCGCCGCGACATCACCTGTAATGACCTGCTGTGTTGCCGGATCAATGGCTACTTGTCCGGAAACGAAAACGAATCCGTTGGCTTTGATGGCCTGCGAATACGGGCCGATGGCTTGAGGGGCGTCTTTAGTGGAGATGATTTCGCGCATGAAAACAGTTCTCAGTTCCCAGTTGTCAGTTCTCAGCGAAAACAGATCGCTGCGGGCTCAGGGTAACATACGAACGATCACCGGATTTTGGGTTCCGACCGGGAACTGAGAACTGGCAACTGAGAACTGCTTAGATTTTTTGCAGTCTCTGTACTTCGTGCACGCCGGGAATTTTTCTCAGCCCCACAATGATCTGCTCCAGATGCTTCAAATCTGAGATGTCGAGGACAACTTCGACGCTCGCCTGGCTATTCGCGGTGTGGGCTGCGATGTTACGGATATTGCTCTTCGCATCCCCGATCACACCTGTGATGTTTTTCAGCATGCCAAATTTGTCATCACAGAAAACCGTCAGCTTCACCGGATAGGCCGTCGGTGTACTGTCGTCTCTCGCCCACTCCACGTCGATCTTCCGCTCCGGCTCGTAAAGCAGATTCGTCACATTCGGACAGTTCACCGAATGCACCGCCACGCCCTTGCCGCGCGTGATGTATCCGACAATGCCTTCGCCGCGGATCGGGTTACAACATCGCGCCCGATACACCAGCATGTCTCCCTGTCCGCGCACAGTGATCGCGTTGTGATCTCCGAAAACGCGCCGCACAACGCTGGTCAGGCCGCCGGGCTGCGACGTTAACCCCTCGGACTCGATATCACCGGCGATTGAAGGAGTGGCACCTGCCGGTAACAGTCTCGCCAGCACCTGGCGCGCCGAATATTTGCCGTAGCCGATCCCCGACATCAAGTCGTCGGCCTTGCCCAGCCCGTAGCCGGAAGCGACCTTCAACAGATCCTCGTCTTTGATCTCTTTCAGCGCGATGCGGTACTTCCGCGCTTCCTTCTCGATCAGCTTGCGCCCAATTTCAATGGCCCGCTCGCGCTGATGAACGTTGAGCCAGTGCTTGATCTTGTTGCGCGACCGCGACGACTTGACCAGCCCCAGCCAGTCGCGGCTTGGCTTATGTCCCGGCTGGGTGAGAATCTCGACGATATCTCCAGAATGCAGCTTGTAGCGCAGCGGCACCATGCGCCCGTTCACCTTGGCGCCAATGCACGTGTGTCCAACTTCCGTGTGAATCGTGTATGCGAAATCAATCGGCGTAGCATCTCGCGGCAGCACCACTACTTTGCCCTTCGGCGTGAAGGTGTAAACCTCTTCCGGATACAAATCGACTTTCAGCGTCGACAAGAATTCGTTGGGATCGCTGACGTCCCGCTGCCACTCCACCACCTGGCGCAACCATGCGAGGCGTTGCTCGTCCTGCGCGGACACCGGGCCGTCTTTATATTTCCAGTGCGCGGCGATGCCCTCCTCCGCCATCTTGTGCATCTCTTCGGTGCGGATCTGGATCTCGAAAGGCGTGCCGTCCTCGGTGATCACGGAAGTGTGCAGCGACTGGTAGAAATTCGGCCGCGGCATCGCGATGAAGTCCTTAATGCGTCCCGGCACCGGCCGCCACAGGTTATGAATGATCCCCAGCACTGCGTAGCAGTCTGGCAGCGAACGCGTGACCACGCGCATCGCGCACAGATCGTAAACCTGGTCGACCGAAATCCGCTGCCGCTGCAGCTTCTTGTGAATGCTGAACACGCGCTTGATGCGGCTCTCAACCCGCGCCTGAATGCCGGCCTCTTTCAGCTTGTCGGTGATGATCCCCTGCATTTTGGCGAGGAACGCCTCACCCTGCTTGCGCCGCGCATTGACCGACTTCTCCACCTGCTCATAGCCAAGGGGATCGAGGAAGCGGAAACCCAAGTCTTCCAGTTCTCCGCGAATTTTGCCCATACCCAGCCGGTGCGCAATCGGCGCGTAGATCTCCAGCGTCTCTTCGGCGATTTTGTGCTGGCGGTCGGGCTGGAGGTGCTCGAGCGTACGCATATTGTGCAGCCGGTCGGCAAGTTTGATCAGCACCACCCGGATGTCATCCACCATCGCGAGCATCATCTTGCGCAGGTTTTCCGCCTGCTGCTCCTCGCGAGTGGCGAAATCAATTTTGCTGATCTTGGTGACGCCCTCGACAATGTGCGCGACCTGCTCGCCAAACTCTTTGCGGATGTCGGCAATCGTGACGGATGTGTCTTCAACCGAATCGTGCAGTAGGCCGGCAGCGACCGCCACCGGGTCCATTTTCATTTCCGCGAGTACCAGCGCGACTTCGAGCGGATGCACCAAGTAAGGCTCTCCCGAAGCGCGGGTCTGCCCATCATGGTGCTTGAGGGAGTAGTCGTAGGCTTTCTTGACGATGGTGAGATCGTCTTGCGGACGGCTCTCCTGCATGCGCTTCATCAAGTCGCGAAACTTGGTCAGCGTGAGAGCTGTCGTTGCAATTTGTTGGCGCAAGCTCGCCATGATGGATTATACCCGCCAGGGAAGAGGGCTCCGCAGAAGGCGGTTGGGACGCTCCATCAATTATAAACGCGAATTGCAGCCCCTTCCGTTCAGACAGCTGTTCCGGGCTCGATCCATCCGAATATGACCAGAGTAATTTGTCCGCCGGAAGGGCGCGCCCTAGGCTCAATTGAGCGTTTCCCGAGGTGAGCCATATGGTGCAACTCTCTGATCGTGACTGCCCGAAGACGGCATTCCTGCTCGTGATCGCCGCTATAGCTTTCGCTGGGACTTGCGCGTCGCAGAACACTCCGCCGGTCACCTCCGGCGAACAGATTCCCGTTCCCGGGCACGCAGTCCCGGCGGACCACGGACAGCTTTCCGAACACAACCGCGAGTGGGCCATGACCCAACCTCCGCAGGCGCAGGCCGAATTCCTGCTCGGAGCAGCCATCAATCACGACCACGGCGCCACCGATATGATCAACAAGATGGTCGATGACTGGCATGGCAAGCTGCACTTCACCAACAAAATTGATGATCTGCAGTTGACGGCGCTCTACTCCAATGACCTGCGAGTGAGAGCCGCGGCCATCGAGATCAACCTCGCCGTTTACAAAATCGCGAAAACGGATGAGGCCGCTGATCACCTGATGGCGGAGGCAGAGAAGTCTCCAAGCTGGCGTCCCTTTGCCATGTGGGAGCTAGGCATGTTGGCCAATCGCGGCGTCGAACTGGAGAGGATCCACGAATTTCTTCGCGGCTACCTCCACGACCCTAACGAGAAGACGCGGCATTGGACCGTCGAGGGCATTGCGCATCTGGGCACCGACGACACGATCAAAGACTTCCTGGACGTTTTCCGCAACGATCCTTCCCTCGAAGTGCGGGAGCGCGCCGGATGCAGCCTCGCCAAGTCTGGCATGCTGACCCGCGAACAGCGCATGCTGGCTGTGCCCGGCCTGATCGATTTGGCCTATGATCCGTCGCTCGACAGCACCACACGCTCATGGGTTTACCAGGCATTGAGGGAGATCACCAACGAGCACCTGGGCAACGATCCCGTCGCATGGAAGAACTGGTTCGCCACCGAAGGCACCAAGCGCCGCCAGGAGTTCAAACAGGGTGAACGCTGGTCTGTACTGGGGAATAACTAGGGCGTATCTTCCGCCCGGGACTTTTCCCCGATTTCACGCTCTTCGAAGGTTTCAAATCTGTTCAGGTTTGTTGGGACGCTTCGCAAACTGATAGAGTGACATTCTCTCTGTCATGATTTCGCGAATTCTCGTCAGCGGTGTTTCCGGCCCGATCGGGGCTGCCCTTCTTCCTTCCCTCGACACGCTTGGATACAAGGTGGTCCGCCT
Organism: Candidatus Sulfotelmatobacter sp.; assembly: GCA_035568275.1. GTDB lineage: Bacteria > Acidobacteriota > Terriglobia > Terriglobales > Acidobacteriaceae > Sulfotelmatobacter. The sequence continues at coordinate 3,319 of DATMOO010000008.1, read as the reverse complement.
CGTGCGTGGTTCAGCCGCGAACGATGGCCAAATCCACTGGGATCCAGCTCAACCCGTTTCTCCCGAATCAGTTTCCGGCTTCGATGCCGTCATCCACCTCGCGGGCGAAAGCATCGTTGGGCGCTGGACCGCCGCTAAGAAGCAAGCGATTCGGGACAGCCGCGTCATGGGTACCAGTCATCTCGCGGCGGCCTTGGCGAAGGCGCATCACAAGCCGCTGGTTTTCCTCTGCAGTTCCGCTGTTGGCTACTACGGCGACCGCGGCGACGAAATGCTGAACGAGCAAAGCGCCCCGGGTAGCGGATTCCTTCCGGAAGTGTGCCACGAGTGGGAAGCCGCCACCCGGCCGGCAGTCGATGCCGGCATCCGCACCATAAGAATGCGAACCGGCGTAGTGCTCAGCCGGAAAGGTGGCGCATTGGGAAAAATGCTTACGCCCTTCAAAATGGGCGTCGGCGGACGCATCGGCGACGGCCGCCAATGGATGAGTTGGATCGCTATCGGGGACATGGTCGGAGCCATGCATCACATGTTGAAGACCGATCTTGTTCAGGGCCCGGTGAACATGGTCGCTCCAAAGCCTGTGACCAATGCGGAATTCAGTCGGGTGCTGGCGAGTGTGCTGTCCCGTCCTGCGATTTTTCCTGTGCCGGCCCTTGCCGTGAAGTTGGCCTTCGGCGAAATGGGAGAGACTGTCCTGCTGGGAAGTCAGCGGGTTGAGCCCGGCCAATTGATCACGAGTGGATACCCCTTCCGCTTCCCAACGCTGCGGTCAGCTCTCCAATCGCTAGGTCTTTAAACTGGGCAAGAACCATCTCGGGACAGCCGCCCCGGCTGTCCGGCGGCCCAGGTGTACCGGGTTGCAGCGCTTTTGAGCCGTAGTAGACAAGAGCTGAAACTTTTCTCCCATCAGGCGACTCCAATCCAACAGCTTCATGGTTTCGTACTGAAGATGGAGGGCTTCATGCAATCTTCCACTCACCTCGCCGTTGTTCTTTTGGCACTCCTGGGTGTCACTGCCTGCAACGCAAAAGCAAATCCTGCCGTAGCGGCGGTACCGGCGCCGGCGGTCGATGCTCCACGTGCGTCCAGCGCGGGTCAGCAGACGGCTGTGCTTTCCGGAGGATGCTTCTGGGGCGTGCAAGCCGTATTCCAGCACGTTAAGGGAGTGATTACCGCGACCTCCGGCTACTCCGGCGGAAAGGCTAAGACTGCCGAATATGAGCTGGTGAGCACCGGCGACACCGGGCACGCCGAGTCGGTGCAGGTCGTCTACGATCCCTCGCAGATCAGCTATGGCGAATTGCTGCGCGTATTCTTCTCGGTTGCGCACGATCCCACGCAACTGAACCGTCAAGGCCCCGATGAAGGTACTCAATATAGATCGTCGATCTTTTATGCGAATGATGAACAGAAGCGAATCGCGCAGGCCTACATCACGCAACTCGATCAAGCGAAGGTATTTTCCAGCCCGATCGTAACTCAGGTCGTTCCGCTCGGAGGCTTCTATCCGGCAGAGGCCTATCACCAGAATTATGCCGCCCTGCATCCCAATCAGCCGTATATCGTTTTCAATGACGCCCCAAAGGTGGCGCACCTGCGCCAGCTGTTTCCTGATATCTACGTTGGGAAATGATAGCCGCTAGGACGGATCATTGGTCGTGCCAGTGGAAGAGCTTATGCGTGATCTTCCATTCGCCATTCCTCTTGAGCAAGGTGAACACGTCGGAAGCTCGAGCATTGGCCCCGGCCAGCTTGCCGGACCAGTGTTGAACTTCCAGATGCACAACAGCGATGCTCTCGATGATCTCGATACGGGCGAAGCGAGGATTGATATTCGGAGCCGGGCCGTTTGCGGTGACCCACTGGAACACATGTTCTACCGAGCCGCTATACTCAACTCCTTGACAGTAGCCCGAGATGGTCGCCGATGGATGAAAGGCGGGACGCATGAGTTCGCCGTCGCCCGCGCGAGCGCCCGCAATGTAGCAATGCATGGTGCGGGTGATGGCGTCATGTTCGGCAAGATAGGCGTTGGCGGCGGGTTTGAGTTGGGGGAGGCTCTCGGCCTCGTCGCTCAAGATTTCGCCGGGGCACCTGGTGCGTAACCGGCTCCAAGCTTCTATCTCGTGCCGGTAGGCAAAGACAGTGTCCTGCTTTTCGTGCTCGCGGCGGTGGATGGGCAGCCCCTCACTCGTCTCCCAGCGCCGTACCGTGCGTTCGCTGCGGTCCAGGTAAGCCGCGATCTGCTTCCAGGACTCCAGAGTCTTTTGTGGTGTGTTCCGCTCAGGCATCCCCAAGAACCCCCGCGGAAGATTATGCCGAAGACTATACCAGAGACCGCGCCGCTAAACTCTCCGACTCAGGCGTGCCAGTGAAACGCCTTCTGGATGATTTTCCACCCACCCGGCATCTTGAGCAGCGTGAACAGATCGGACATACGAACGTCCGAGCCCGCCAGGTTTCCGGACCAGCCGGCGACCTCAAGACGAACCACGGCAATCGAGTCGAGTATGTCCACACTAACTACGCGTGGCTCGATCTTGGGAGCGGGACCGTTCTTGTCGATCCAGTCAAAAAGGAACTTCGTTCCCGTGGCAAGTTGTTCTCCCGCGTAGCCGAAGAATGATGCGTCGGGATGGAAGGCAGGACGCATAACCTCGCTCTTGCCCTGCTTGCTTCCATCAATGTACATCTGCATGGTCTTGACGATTCCGTCGTATTCGGTGAGATATTCGCTCTTTGTCATGGGGGAGACAATAGGGGCGTGGAACGCAGGGCGTCAACAGCCAAACACGGCCAAAGTCGGTCGCTGCCGGAAACGGATTAGGACGGTCCACTTCCAATTTGTCCTGCTTACGTTTAGCGCTTGTAAAACATAAGCGCTACTTAATGCGTCATTGCTTCGGAGTTTACCCAGCTCTCGGGCGCAATTCGACGACGTACAGGTACAGGGACAGCGGTACCATCGGGTCGCCCGACTCCCGAAAAGGGGATGTGCGATGAACTCAAATTCAGTTAGGACAACAGTTGCGACAATGGCTGCGCTGCTCGTTGCGGTTTGCGTCTCTCAAACTCGATCAGCACAATCCAGTTCCGAAACCACGTCCCAGGCTACTCCTAAACCGCTCCTGCTGGAGAAAGATGAGGGTGAGAGGCGGATTGGCGAGAACCTCCTCCGATGCGCCGTAGCGCGGGCAAGTTGCGCAGGTTCTTGCCGATATAAAAGTCATAGGTGTTGTTGATGGTAGTTTCTGTGCGTAAGGCCTGCCCTGCCTTGTGGTACTGCTTGATGCGTGTTCCTTTGTAGTCGATGTGC
>DATMOO010000007.1:0-5543 GCA_035568275.1 Candidatus Sulfotelmatobacter sp. | reverse complement strand
ACCCGTATCCGGGTTCAACCGAAACAAGCCACTTCCCGTTGCCAACCAAAGCATCCCGGTCTGATCCTGACTGATTTGGCTGACAGTGTTGGCAACTTCGCCGGCGTCGATACGATAGTGAGTGAAAGTTTCGTGAAGACTATCAAACCTGTCCAGAAACTGATCGCAGCCCACCCAAAGCGATCCCGAACGATCCTTAAATAACGAGTGGATATAAACACAGCTGAGGCTGTTCTCCTGCGCAGGATCATGTGTGAAAACCTTGAATTCATATCCGTCGTACCGATCCAAGCCATATTGAGTCCCGAACCAGATGAATCCTTGATCGTCCTGTACGATTTCATTCGCTTGGGTTTGGGAGAGTCCTTGAGCAGTCGTTAGCCGGGAGAATCGAATATCGTCGCCATCGATTGCTGGAATTCGCACGGAGCGGGCGTCGCCACGACGCTTTTCTGAGGAAGCATTCGTTGAAGCGATCGCCGTGGAACACTGAGACAAGGCAATTAGGAGTAATACAGACGCAGAGATAAGCCTCCAGTCTCGAAGTGTTGGCCGGCTCGTTTTTCGTTGGCAAAGTTGCACGTGCAACTCTCCTGGGCAAGCCATCCCTGATGATTTCTTCCAGCCTTCAGATGGTCGCCTCAGTCGTTTCATGAAGCCTAGCCACAGAATTCATCAGACTCCACAGGATTGAAATGTTATCGGAATTACGGCTCGCCTACCACGTTGCCCTCCGGCGCTTATTCCGTACGTTGTTTAGACGCTGCGGCAAGCAATGATCTCTCTTCGAGTCTGTGCAATGCCCCCCTCAAGAGGGTTGCTTGAGACCAACTCTTTTTGGGCTATCGACTGCACTGGTCTCCGGGTACGCTGCTCGGTTTAGGGCCGTTCCTGTGTCCTTCGGCACCGCGAACGACCTCAAGAATTGCAGGTTTCTTGGGCGTGGCACTTACACCCCAAGACAGAGGATTCACTGCTCTGCAACGCCTATTTTCCATGTTTCCCAATGGATGGCCTGGAGGTGCTCTGCTCCTGCTCAGGCTAGTCGCGGGTTTTCTGCTGATCTATGACGGAGTCGTTTCTCTCCGGACAGGGCCCGACCTGCAAACCACGATTCTGCAATCAGTGGCGATTGGAGCCGGGACGCTGCTGATATTGGGGTTGTGGACACCTATCGCCGGTACGCTGGTCATCCTCGTTGAGGTTTGTTTCGGGTTTCTCGAAACAACTCAGGTGCGAAGTAACATTCTGTTGGGAGCTTTGGGAGCTGCGCTCGCTGTTCTAGGACCGGGCATTCGATCTATCGATGCACTACGCTATGGTAGAAAACGTTTTGATATTCGTGATCCATAACTTTCTCGCGACAACGGTCGGAATCGCTGCCACTCACACAGAACAGCCGTGCGCCGCCTCTCCGCGTCGCTTCGCGCTAGCTGATCCCAGACTCTGACTGATTGATCATGAAGGTAGACATCTCATTGAAGAATTTCGAAGGACTTCCTCGGCTTTGCTTGGCAGCGAAGCTTCCCCCAAAGCATTTTCCATCAGCCGCATCCAGCGGTCGCGGATAGTCTGATTGATAGAAAACGGCGAATGCCGCGCCCGGAGGCGGGGATGGCCTCTTTGTTCAACGTAAGTCTGGGGTCCCCCGAACCTACCGATCAGGAAATCTCGGAGGCGTTGCTCGGCCCCTGGAAGATCACTTGCCGGGTAGATTGGCCCTAGAAGGTCGTCCTGAGGGACTTGTCGATAAAAGGCAGCGACTAACCTCGTGAAACCTTCCGCGCCAATCATGGAATAAATGTCGAGTTCTGGCATTCCCATTAGCTCTCCTCATCGAAAAGCTCGGCGCTCAGTTCTTGAAGAAAAACTTGTTCGCCATACGTGACGCACTTCGATCTCGGAGGAGGAAGACGTCAGGTTCAAGAAAACGGACAACAAGTTTTCGGAAATGCAGGGAAATGGCAGACACCGTGACAGGGCGAACAGATGTTGGTTGTACTAAGTTGCTGATTTTTAAATCGCTTACATCAGTGCGGCGGTGAGAAAGGAGCGTTCTAACCAACTGAACTACGTCCCCACTTGCTTTTCATACGGTTAGCGCCAAACCCGCATGTTTGCTGTCGTGTAGGCGTCGGCGCCGAGGAGCACCCGTGAGCCAAAGAAGACGAAAATGTGTTCGATCCCACATTCTACGGATGGGCACCAGCGACCACGTCCAGCCTCACCACTGCTATTTTGGAGTCTTGGCTCTTGAATCGCTGGCTTGATCGTCACGTTCTTTAGCGGAATTTGCCTGGAGCAGAACCTCGGTCCCGACCGGGCGCGAATTACGAAGAAGATCGACGCCTTCATGCGGCTGATTGGCGCAATCTGATCGTCAAGTGAGACGAAGAAGGAAAGAATCGAGTCCAAGTCGAACCATTGACTACCTTGGCGCGGTTCGGATTCTCCCGCTTAATATTTGCTGCTTCTTCACTTCGTCTCAAAATCGGTGGAGACGCTGAGTTTCTTCCAAATACTCTTGCGACAGTGAACGGGGTAGTGAACGTCCGCGAGGAGTACATGCAGTTTGTTCGTCATGTCGCCTCGGGGGAAGTTCAGATGGTGGAGAAGAAGTTGACTGCCCGGTTAGGCGCAGTCGGTTGGAGAGAAACAAGCCCGACTAAAACCGATTAGGGTAATGGTCGGGTCTTTTTGATCCAACTCAGGTCAAGGACAGCTGAGTTGCGCGGTAGCTGAAATCAGGACTGCCGTGCATCCCGTCCCACTGCACGGTCCCGACGTGCTGGCCTTCACGGTCACCGCTCCCAATGCACCTGGCTCGCATTGTGCCAGCCCGCTCGGGCTAATCGTTGCAATAGTGGGATCTGATAACGACCACCCTGACTGGGTTATCGGGGATGGAGAAGGGGGTCGGCTGTATGCGCCCACAGCGGTGAATTGCACTTGGCCGTTAGGAAAACTATGTGCGTCGGCGCTTGCTGGAGTTACAGAAATTGATTGCAGAAGACGGGGGCTCCCGGTACCACACCCGCTAGCTACCAGTGCGATACCAGCGAGAAGGAGCGTAGTGGGAAGCCGTACCTTGAATAGCGCCATAGGCATCTCCTGATCCTGCCGTAGCAATCCGCTGAACTCGGACTCGGACTAGTCGAGACAACACTAGACCACATTTTACCTTAAACTTCTCATGCGTTAACAGTCTAGGACCGGGTGGCGCGCCCCTCGCCTGTGGTCTCAACCTCGTAGAGGTAGGCGTCGTCGATATACATACCACCGGGCTTGTTTCTACAGAATAGAGAGTATGGCAGTTCACAGGTGTTCACATACAAATTGACCTTTTGCAATGGGCTCCCCAAAACTTGGGGTGACTGGCTGTGAAGCGCTCACTTGTCTACCTGGCCGTCGCAGCTCTTTCCTTCGCCATCGTCGGCGTCGTCGTCCTGCATCGACTTGCGCACAACGCAACCGAATGGCACTTCGCACTGATTCTCTTGATTATGTTTCAGGCTGGCGTCGCATTGACCTGCAATGAGGTTGCCAAGTGGTGGAGAGCACGAATGGCGCAATTTAGACCGCCACCTTTAAGCAGCCTAATAACCTATGTTCTTGACCCGGACAAACATTGGCGTGCAACCCATATGCTCGGATTTCCTCTCTCCCACGATAGCGTCATTCCTGAGCCGTTACAGCAGCCTGTCCAGATCGTTGAAGAAGATCCGCCAAAGAAAGCGGCGTGAGTTCAGGGTATCACTCAAAGGACTGTCTACTAACTTAGTAGAACATTAAACTCCCACGACCATCAAAGGCAGGCAGAATACCATCGCCAGCTCATGTAGCACTGCATCTGACTGGAGTTTCTGTCTTCGGAAGGTCCTCGCTTGAGCCACGCCTCATCCACCGTAAATACTTCCGAGTCACTGAGAGTAACGGCGCGCTCGATTACGTTCTGCAATTCACGGACATTTCCCGGCCAATCGTACTCTTGCAGGATTTTCAGAGTCCTCTTCTCAATGGCTTGGAACTCCTTCCCCATCTTCTTTCCAAATCGGGCAATGAAGTATTCCACAAGGATAGGAATATCGGCTGCTCGCTCGCGTAGTGAGGGTATCGCGATTGGCACAACATTCAATCTATACAGGAAATCCTGGAAATCTAAGGGCGCGGCTCGGCGCATTGTTAAAGATAAGGGCTCCGGACTTATCAAACCCATCGAAACCTACCGAAATCATCTCTCCTACACGATGATACCGCCTGCTACTGGTTGTTCTCCGCTCTGCTATTGTGAGGCGCCGAAAAGAATCGGGCTCACCATGGTTTCAATCCTGGCAGCCATCTCCTCCGCGGGGATGCGATTGGGAGTCTGGAACCAGCGGCGTGCGGCTCCAAAAACGGCCCAGGCAGCGGTGGTCGCGGGTAGTGACGAATCGGCATCGGCAGCCATCCCATGATGGGCAAGCCCTGCCTTGAACATATCCTCAACAATAGGAATGATCGAGCCTTCGAGCGCCATCCGCGACAACTGAGTGGGACAACCTGTGCTCTCCGCAAGATAGTCGCACACGCCGAGTGCGATCGTGCGCAACGCTCCATTGCAATGGGTAAACGTTATGGCTCGGCGCTCGATCAGATTGCGGAAGCGGGATTCCGTCATAGCCTGCAACAACGCGTTTTTGTCCGCATAGTGCAGGTAAAAGGTGGCCCGGTTCAACGTGGCTTCGTCGGCGATCTCTTGCACCGAGACGTCTTCGAACTCCTTTTTCATCAATAGCCTGGCTAGTGCGTCCATCAGCATGCGGCGGCTGCGCAGAATGCGCGGATCCGTCGTTTCGGCCTCGGGTTGGAGAAGCTGGGCCATTTCTATATTGATGAAAGCATACCCCCTTATGGACTAAAGCGACAGTTGTTTATTTTCTTTTAATCGACATATGTCGTTTATTCATCATATGTCGTGCAGGAGGAATTCTCAATGTCAACGCTACTCCATATTGATTCCAGCCCACTTTATGGCCGGTCAGTCTCCCGCGAGCTAACCGCTGCGTTCGTCACGCAATGGAGGGCTGCGCACCCGGATGGAAAGGTCATTGGCCGAGACCTCAACGCAACGGCCATGCCGCCAATCAACGCGGAATGGGTCAGTGCGGTCTACACGCCGGAACAGGCGCGCACTCCCCAGCAGAACGAATTGCTCTCGCTCTCCGATTCGCTGCTCGCCGAATTGGAGCAGGCGGATGAGTACGTCATCGGAGTGCCAATGCATAACTTTGGCGTGCCTTCGGTTCTCAAGCTCTGGATTGACCAGATCGCGCGCGTGGGCAGGACCTTTTCCTACAGTGAGAAAGGGCCGAAGGGCCTGATCACCGGCAAGAAGGCAACCTTCATCATCGCGACGGGTGGGATCTACGACGCCCAGACGCGGATGGCCTCGTTCAATTTCGTGGAGCCGTATCTGCGGTCCGTATTTGGTTTTCTTGGCGTGACAGACGCGACCTTCCTCACCGCAGGTGGGACCAGCGCGCTGAACCAGGGGAAGGACCGGA
>DATMOO010000006.1:0-38128 GCA_035568275.1 Candidatus Sulfotelmatobacter sp. | reverse complement strand
AGCTGATAGAGACGCTCATCGGCGAGGCGAATGAGCTGATCCGCGTGTTCCGCATCCTGGGGGAAAATCGCGACGCCGTGATCCATGCCTACGGTGACGGCAAGCTGCAGCGGCTGCAGCATCTCGGCAAATACCGTTTGCACGCGGCGGCACAACGCAAGCGCTTGCGGAGAATCAGTTTGCGGGAGCAAGAGAGCAAACTCATCGCCGCCGATGCGGAAAGCCGAGTCGGAAGTGCGCAAGGCTTTCTTCAAGGTGGCGGCAGCCGCGCGCAAAACCTCATCACCGCGGGGATGCCCGTGCTGGTCATTGACTTCCTTGAAGCGGTGCAGGTCGAGAGTAACCAAACCCAGAGGCTGGCCATAGCGCCGCGCGCGATTGAGTTCCTTATCGAAAGTTTCGGCGAAGAGCCGGCGGTTGTGGAGGCCGGTTAGGGGATCAGTGACAGCGTTAAGTTCCAGCCGCTTCAGTTCTTCATATTCGATGAGGATGGGAACACGAAGAAGACCGGAAGAGGTAAGGACATCTGTCAGCGCGGTCTTCAAGGAAACGGGACGTCCGACCAGATCGCTGAGTTCGCGGCGGCGCGAAATCATGTCATCCCAAATTTGCAGGCTCTGGGTTTCGCGCAGATCGAGGTGAGCGATCGCACGGAAGTATCGCTGAAGGAACTGGCCGCGCGCAGGCGAATCGAGACCTTCGAGCGTGTCTGCCAACAGCTCGAAATAAAAGTCCTCAATCGGCAAGCGCGGGGGCACAGGGGTGCCGGGGCTGGGCATATCCGGTATAGACCTAACCTCTGCCTATCCCCGCGGGGTTTGGGGAAAGCGAATGTAGTTTTCTCTATTTATGTGGAGCAACCAAGAGTCCATTCGTACTGGACCTAGGATAGTTCACGGGGAAATCGGACCTCCTAAATTGCGGGCGTATCCTATTACAGAAGCGGGGCATAGGGTACGAAAAAGAAGTGGGTGCCAGAATAGGGCAGAGCTATGTAACAAAAATACCCAGGCCAAAAGAAGGCATGGTGAGAAATTGCCGGGATTTACTCAAGCGGACGGAGGAATTCCAAACCAAATAGGCGCATCTGACCTGCGGACTCTTGGCGCAAGATCTTCGCCACAATCGGAGGAGTTTCGCTGGGGACAAGGCTGGAAGAAGCGGGCGATGGGGCGGGGATGGTCAGATGGACGGTCTGATCGGGCCTGAGAATGTGCGTTGAGGCAATGCAGGCCCCAGTGGCGCTGATATTGAGAGTCTTGGTGAGCTCGATAAACTCGGCGCCAGAGACATCGGTTCCGCGTAGGAAAACGGGAATCTGCAACCGAAGGCGGGGCGAGCGTCGGGTTGAGGTGGTATCCACCAAATGACTCTTAGTGAGAATGTCGATCTCCCCTGTAATCTCGCAGGCCTTAGTACCAAGGAACTAGTACGGACACTTGCATCTGGAATGCCAGAGGACGAGCCGGGAGACTGGAATAAGCCCTTTGCTATAAGCTGATTGCAGGTGTATATGGAGAGAAATAATCCGTAGGCATAAACGCGCTGCTCGGGAAATCCACTTCCTTTCCTCAAATGTGCAAATGGAACGCTTTTACCATTGACTCTTCGAAGCCCCTCTGTAAGGATGCCAGCTAGGGAAAACTTTTACCACTTCTCTCTAGGGGCGGGTTCGATTGATGGGTGGACGAATTGCAATGCCTCTGCTATCGGAGGAAGGGAATCGGACGGTTCTTCCGTTTGGCCTTGTTCGAGGACTGCTGGAGACGATAGAGAAACCGCTGATGGTGGTGGAGAGAAGCGGCAATCTGCTACTGGTAAGCACCCGTGCAAAGCAGTTCCTGGAATCCCACGGACACGAGATAACGCCAGGTTTAAATCTGTTTAATGATTTTCTGAAGGCGGATGCGCGAAAGATGCTTGTGGAGCTCGAAAAGGGCGAACACGAGGTGGATTTACCGACGCAGGGCGGGGCAGGGAAATCCACCGCGCGATTGAGGTGGATGCCAGAATCAGACTGGCTGGTGGTGGAGTTTCGAAAAAAATCCGAGGCGCAGGCGACGCCGGAGCCGGATCCAGCGACGCAACTCACGGTACAAGAGCTGCTGCAAGAGCGCGAAATTACGTACCGAAACCTGCTGGCGGCGTACCTGAAATTGCAGGAAGTGAACCGACAGAAGACAGTGTTCTTGGCTTCCGCTGCGCACGAGTTGAAAACGCCCTTGGCGGTGATCAAGGGTTACTACGATCTGCTTTTGGCGGGTTCGCTTGGGCGGCTGACGGACAAGCAGAGGGACATACTGGAAGAGTCGAAAGACAGTTGCGAACGCTTGGTGCGGCTGGTGTCCATGTTCCTGAACTATTCCGCGCTGGAGAGCGGAAAACTGGTGCTGCAACTGAGAGAGAACGATTTGCGAGATTGCTTGGACGAGCTTTCGAAACGCTGGTCGGAGGCATTCCAACGCAAAGGGGTGAAATTGGATGCGAGTTTTGACCCGTCCATTCCGACGTTTCGATTCGACTATCAGAAAGTGCAGCAGGCGGCGGCGAACTTGCTTGATAACGCGCTGAAGCATACGCCAAGCGGGGGCAGCGTGACGCTGCGCGCGGCGCCGCATTTCTGGGAACGGCGAGTGGCGGCCATGTCTCCGGTGGAAGAGCGGCGGCGGTTCCGGTTGCCGCGACCGAACAGCGTGGAAGTGAGCGTGGCGGATTCGGGGCCGGGGATCGCCGCGGAGCATCATCAAGAAATATTCGAGGATTTTGTGCGCGTGGACCGGAACACTTCGGGAATGGGATTGGGGCTGGCGATTGCCAAGAGGTTGATTCAGGCGCACCGTGGGAAAGTATGGGTGGAGAGCGAATCGCGGTCCGGAAGTAAGTTTACGTTCTTGTTGCCAATGGATCAGGGGTAAAGCGTTCGAATAATGGGGACAGAAAAGGAAAAGTCAATGGGCGCGAAAGAAAAGATACTGGTGGTGGATGACGAGCCGAGCATTCGAAAGTACTTGCAGACGCTGCTGGAGGTTGACGGATTCGAGGTGGAAGCCGTCAGTTCCGGGAAAGAAGCGCTGGAGAGGGTGAACAAGGGAGAACGGCCCGATTTCATTATCCTGGATGTATTGATGCCGGAGATGAGCGGCCTCGAGACTCTGAAGGAATTGATGCAGGTCGACCGCGCGCTCAACGTGATCATGCTTTCGTGTTCGAACGAGGTTGGCACGGTCGTGGAAGCCATTCGAATCGGGGCGCATGACTACCTGACCAAGCCGTTCGAAAAGACGGAACTGGACGCGGCAATGCTGAAATCGCGGCAGAAGAAAGAATTGGCCACGGAGAATCAGGCGCTGCGCGATTATTGCGACCAGGTGACCGAGGACTTGAGCTTCCTGGCAGCCAGCCCACAGATGGTGCGAATCCGCCAGCAGATCCTGCAGATCGCGCCGGTAGACGTGCCGGTTTTTATTTGCGGGGAGAGCGGGGTAGGCAAAGAAGTGGTGGCGCGCATGATCCACCTGCGGTCGAAGAGGCGGAACCAGGCGTTCGTGAAGGTGAATTGCGCGGCGCTGCCGGGCGAACTTCTGGAATCGGAACTATTCGGATTCGAGCAGGGCGCCTTTACGGGGGCGGTGCGCAGCAAACCCGGCAAGTTTGAGATGGCCAACAAGGGTACGATATTTCTCGACGAGATCGCGGAAATGAGCACGCACTTGCAGGCCAAGCTGCTGCACGTGCTGCAGGACCATCAGTATTCGCGACTGGGCGGGCGGCACCTGGTGGAGACGGATGTGCGCGTGCTGGCGGCCACAAACATCGATGTTCACGAAGCGATGAAGACGGGACGGTTCCGCGAAGATCTTTATTACCGGTTGAACGTATTGTCGATCAACGTGCCGCCACTGCGTGAGCGGACGGCGGAGATCCCGCTGCTGTTCCGCCATTTCCTGCAGAAGTACAGCGAGAAATTCGGGAAGACGCCGCCGGGGCCCTCGAAGTACCTTCTCGATGCGGCAGTGAACTATCCCTGGCCGGGGAACTTGCGGGAACTGGAGAATTTCGTAAAGCGCTACGTGATTCTGGAAGACGATGAAGGCAGCTTGCGCGAATTGGTGGAGATGACCTCGACGCGGCAGCGCACTTCGCCGCGGGAAGAAGCGGCACCGCCCAAGGAGCAGGGGTTGAAGGCCCTGGTGCGCGGGTTAAAAGACGAGGCTGAGATGGAAGCGATCGCCGACGCGCTGGAAAAGACGCGGTGGTGCCGCAAGGACGCCGCAAAGATGCTGGGAATCAGTTACAAGGCGCTACTCTACAAGATGCGGCAGTTCAACCTGGATACGCCGCGGACGAGCAAAGCAGCTCCGACGACCGCGGTGGCCGAGCCAGCCTCGGCGGTGGGGACGCGGCGCGGCTAAGGGGCATTGGTCCATCCCGAACCATTCAAACAACGGGATGCATTTTAATAGGAATGCAGGTCACGCGGAACGTCCGCGGGGTGGTTGAGAGGATGGGGGAATGACGGAACGCCGTACAACGCGACGCTATGACCTGACCTTGCCGGTCATTATTCGAGTCCCCGCGGAACGAGCGCCAGATTCGCAGCAGGGCAAGACCCGCGATATTTCGACGCGCGGACTTTATTTTGTTGTGGACCAGAACATGGAATCCGGCTCGCCACTGGACCTCACGCTGACGCTTCCGACGGAGATAACACATGGCTCGGAGGTATTTGTCCGAGCCCATGGCAAAGTGGTGCGCGTGGAGCGCCGGATGGAAGACGGCAGCTCGCGCATGGGAGTTGCGGCAGTGATCGAACGATACGATATAATTCGCGGTGAAGCGGCGCGAGCTTGACGGAAGTTTTCTGAGCCAGAGGACAGTTCCAACTACCCGACGGTGCGTGAGTATCGAGTCGTTCCCGCGTCGGTGCACGTGCTTTCCCCTGGCCGCTTGCCGGAATTCCTGTTGCAATCGAGCCTGAGTTGGGCCTACTATCCGCCAAGAATGTCCCGCGGAGGTTCCAGTGAAAGTATCGGAGCTGATCGGGTCCCGCAAGGAAGTTTTCTCCATCACGGAAGAGACGAGTGTGCACCAGGCCGCGCAGTACCTGCGCGAAAAGCAGGTGCGCTCGGTGGGTGTGACGAACGCGAGCGGCAAGCTGGCAGGCGTCATTTCGCACAGCGATATTTCCGATAAAGTTGCCGCGGAGAACAAGTGTCCTGCCTGGATGAAGGCGTCGGATATCATGACGCGGGAGCTGATCACGGTAACGCCGGAGATGACGCTGGAAGACTGCTTGCGGTTGATGGAGCAGAATACGATTTTTCATTTGATCGTGCTGGACGAGCGGCAGGGATTCCTTGGGATGCTCTCGGTCAGCGATATACTGCGAGTGGTGGCATCAGACGAAAAGGCAAGAGCCGACTTGTTGGAATCTTTCATTTTTCCGTCAAGATAGCGCCATTGAAACACTCCCTCCCTGGGCGTTTTCGGGAAATGCGACACGTTGAAGCGTGCTGAAATGCAAGGGGAGATCCACGCGAAGATCCCAACCCCGGGACATTGAAGGATGTTGAAAACAGCGTTCTATCCCAAGGCTGTCCACCTCGAAGTGTAATGCCGTCTGGCTGGAGTACCCTTGGAACTCGATTGGAAGCGGCAAGATGAGTCTTCGTCCGGAGGCCCGTACGGCGAAGAGCGGGGTACTGAAAAGATTTTGACATTTCACGAAAATTATTTTCCTTCCGGTGCAGGGAAGTATGTGAAATCAGGACTGGACGTGAAGTGTAAGAGAGTCGCCAGAAAGTGAGCTATAAATGCTGTATTGTCAACCAGTTGAACAGTTCTAGTACTTCCTAACGTGTCGGTTCTGTTGCCATTGTCGGTGATGTTGGCGCTTCGAATGCTCCATCCTCAGCAGTCCTCAACCGGTACTCGGGGGCGCGAAACCTGTGTCCAGTCAAACCAGCCAAACGATGGGAGGAAATGATCTCCCGCCCGACGATATCTATTTCGGGCAGACGCCGGGCATGCAAGCCATCCGTCAAAAGATCGAGAAAATAACCAATACAGACGTTCCTATACTGATTGAGGGAGAAAACGGGACGGGCAAAGAGCTTCTGGCCCGGCAAATTCACGCCCGCTCCATCTGGAGCAAGGGCGCCTTCGTGAAAGTCAACTGTGCCGCTATCCCGGGTCCGCTGCTGGAAAGCGAACTTTTTGGTTATGAAAAAGGCGCCTTTACTGGTGCGAACTCCTCGAAGCCAGGCAGGGTCGAGCTAGCTGATGGAGGCACTCTGTTTTTGGATGAGATTGGAGATCTTGATCTCAGTCTTCAGGCCAAGCTTTTGCAGTTTCTACAGGACGGCCGATTCTCGCGACTGGGAGACCACGAAGAAAGATCTGTCCAAGCCCGCATCATTTGTGCCACGAGCCGCCAATTGGAGAAGGAGAGCGAGGCCGGCAGGTTCCGGGCGGACTTGCTGTACCGGATCAACGTGTTCCAGATCAAGTTGCCACCCTTACGGGACCGGCGGGTAGACATACCCGTTCTTGTGAACTATTTTGTGTCCGTCTCCAGCGCGCGATTTCAGCTGGAAAAGCCGCCGCTGGCGAAGGAAATCCTCCATCTATTGCAGCGGCACAACTGGCCGGGAAACATCCGCGAATTAGAAAACTGTACCGCGAGATGTGTGATTCTGGGGCCGGAAGAAGCCATGGAGACCTATCTTCGGGACGTGGGACCGAGTGATGTGCAGACCGACTCTGAGAAAGCAGGCAAAACTCCCTTTAAACGCCTCGCTGAGAAGGCGCGGCGCGAATTGGAATGCGACGTGATCCTAAGGACGCTCAAAGATCAAAATTGGAACCGGCGCAAGACAGCGGAAACGCTTAAGATCAGTTACCGGACGCTTCTCTATAAGCTTCGCGATGCGGGCCTCCCCCCGATGCGCCAGCGCAGAGAGCTTCCCCCACAAAAATCCGCGGCCGGAGCCAGCGATGGCCCACTGAAATGATGCTGCTGAGTTAAGAAAGCTGGCGCGACAAATCCAGTCCAAAGAAGCCCTTCCAGCAACTTTGCAAAACAGGCTGGAAAGACGTAGGCAGACTGAAAATGGAATGCAGGGCGGCGAACTGACGAATATCTGCCTGGAAGAATTCAAACTCTCCAACCCGGCGAATTTCCTCCAGATTTGATCGCTTTCGCTCAGGGGAATAGAACTGATTCAGATCGTCGATAATCGCCAACGTGGTCTTACGGCGGAGCAATGCCTCCGCCAAATGCGAGCCAATGAAGCCAGCCCCGCCTGTCAGTAGAATTCGCCCCATTGAGCTGGACATGCGCCTTCCTCAACCCCCGGGATGACCATGGAAACTTCTCAGCGGGGAATGTAATTGTCAAGCAAGGGCAGGAGCTGGCGTACGAATTCCAGTCCTGCCGTTTGCGCCTGTGAAACACCGCCGGCACCTGAGATGGGAACCACTACACGAACGAGAGCGCCATCGGTCCGGTTCAGGCGAATGGCATCAGTAATCAGAATAATCTTGGACCAGTATTCGCTTGCAGAAACTTTTCCGTGAGATTGATACCAATACAAAACGAGGGCACGACTACTCCCCTTCGCGACGATGTAGCGATTGATGGAAATCGTGCCACTGCCGCTCGCTTGCACTGAGATACGGCCAGATTCGGTGGGAGCCCAGCCCGACCCAGGTATACAGTTTTTCGGTGAGTGAATAGTATCGCCTGAACGTTGTGAGGGGAAGAAGGCGATGAATAGATTCAGCGCAAACCCGCTTCCTGAATCAACGTAATCGCGAACCAAGAATTGGCCCGGCCCCAAGACCTCCAACTCACCCTGGCTGAGCTTTAGGTCTGTTCCGTGCCAGTTGGCGATTTGTGGCGGCAGAGAAGAGAGGTCTGTATGCGGTGGCAAAACTTCGTTGCGGTCACGCGCCTCCAAGAAAATGGCGGTCGCAGCCAGAGCCAGAACTACAAGAAGAAACCGCAGCCACGAATACCAACGGCGCATCAAGCGTGCCTCATTGTGTGGAACCGCCCAAACCTGGAGACGATTCCGTGAACTACCAACAAGAGGACAATTGAGACGAGAAAAACCAATAGTCCGGAGAACAAATGAAAGAAGCCTTCGGCCTTATCGGGGCTCCAATATTCGCCGAGTACTCCGCTTCCCATAATGCGCAACCCGTTAGCCATCACCGCGATGGGGACGGCAGAGAGAATCAGCAAGGCGCGCCGCCATTGTCGGGCTTCAAACAAATATCCGTAAATCACCGTCAAGGTTATCAAAGAAACGAGGGACCGCAGCCCGCTGCAGGCCTCCACAACATCCAGGGTGATGGAAGGCAGATGGATGATGTTTCCTTCCCGAAGTACAGGGATGCCCACCAAGCTGAGCATGTTGCTGGCGAGCGCGGATGCCTCAAACTGAAGCGGCAGCGCAATTTCGTTAAAGATGATAGCTGGGAGTGGAATCATCAAGAACAGGACCCCCCAGGGAAAAAGAACAGCGCGAAACAATTTCCAGCCGCGGAAATAGATAATTAAACCTGCCAACAAGAATATGAAGGAAGTCCGCGACAGGAAATTCTCGGCTCCCAACACACCCAAAATCAGAATCGCAAGAGCGCCAAGGATCACGACAAAGCCTGCCCAGTTTTGGTTCACTGGCACTTGTTTCAGATTTTTGCGTTTCTTCCACAGGATCCAACCACAAAAGAGGGGAACAAAAAATCCATGAGAATAGTTGGGGTCCTGCAACCACTGCTGCACGAGGGCAACAAGGATTTTGTGATAGAGAAGAGCTATCAGAATGGCAAGTACGGCGGCGCGCACCAAGGAATTTCGTTCCATCGGCAGGCCCTCAGCTCGCGCAGGGGCGCACTGCTTTGTTGTTAGAACCGTTGACATTTGCTAGAACCGAGGTGCAGCGCTCTGGCTTCTGGATGGGGAAATTCCATCTGCCGACCTGTGCCCCTTGGGAACAACCATCAAACGTTACTCTCCCATAGGTTATATGGAGGAGACATTTTTACGCAACTGTAACATCCGAGAGATGCCGCATAAACGAGTTTCAAGTCTTTACCGCTTTCGCCTGCAACTTATTCCAAGCATGCGACTGGGAATGCCGTGCTTAACCAAGGCTCCTACACAGCGCGTTGAAAAGTTTTGCTTCCGAGCCGGGTTCATGCATCTCGGCGAAATCCTTTCGAGAGTCCCAACTTGCCGCCAATCCAACGCAAAAAACGTTTACTGAGTCCCCGGAGCATGGATCCGAAGGGCACCAAATCATCTAAAGCGAACCAGGCGCCCTCTTGCACACCTCGAAAAGAGCGAATCCATTGCAGAAAGGAGATCTTTCCATCTTTTCTGTATTCGTGATAGGAGATGATGTCACCATTCTCCACCACCCATTTACGGCCCTCAATGCCAGCGGCGGACGGTACAGATTGCCCTGTCAGGTCCAGATACATGGCGCGGACTACATCCATGCCATTGCGAGCCAAGAAAAGCCGGAAAGTGGCACCAACACGGGGGTTGATATCGAGGATTTTGTACAAACCATTCCTGGCGTCAAAGCGATAGCCGATATCAAGGACACCCCGATAGCCGACCGCCTTCATAAATTTCTTCGTGGTGTTCTCGACAAACTCATTCTGCAGGAGGATGCCCAACGAGGTGGCGCCTGTATACACCGGATGCTGGCGAAGCTTCCTGCCTGCAAACCCCAACAAACAATCGGAGTTTTCATTGAAATAACCGTTGAACATCCAGACTGAATCGTCGCCGCCTGGAATGTATTCTTGGAGCATAAGATTCGGGTTGGCCGGATCTTCCATGCGGTCGTATTGATCCAGCAATTCTTGGGCGTTTCGAACGATGACCATTTTGGGCTTTCCTTGACGCTCTAGCAGGGCGCCATCGATGCCCTTGAGCATGACGGGGAACAACGCAGAATCACTCGCGAGGAAATCCAAAACATCACGCCGAGACTGAGGGAAAGATGTTTCGGCGGTCGGAATGCTGAATTTCTTGCAAAGAAAATACATCTCCTTCTTGTCAGACAGGGCATGAACGAGTTGTCTGGAGATGCCGGGGAAAAGAAACGATTCCCTGAGGGCGTCATCATTGTCCGCGATGAATGCGCTGGAACCGTCGTTGGTGCAGGTAAGGATCGGGCGCGTACCAATTTTGCGAGAAACCCCGTGCAGAAACTCCACTAAGTTACGGGGGTCAGAGGCGTTGTCGTCCGTGATGAATTTTCCCCGACAGTAGCGGGATAACATTCCTGCTGAGTTGGGCTGACTTCCGACCGCGTAGACGGGAACGCCTATTCGCCCCAGGCTTCGAATTAGGCATAGGGAACCGTGGTGATCGGGCCGGAGGACGACTACGGGGGTAGAAGTATCAAATGTTTGCATTCAGCTGTGGCTCTGGGGTCTTCGACTCCAAATAGCTCAGTGCGTTCTTGAGCATATCGGATTCGGGCGAGAGCATCACCACTTCATCGCCCTGCAGCTCGAACACGGTGGAAAGATCATCGATGTGGGCCAGAACGAAGTCCAGATCATGCAGCTGTCCGCTTCTCTTTAGATAAGCAACGCTATTGCTGACCAGGAACGCTTCGACGGGGGCATTTTTCCACCGTTGGATAATTTCAGCCGTTTGTTCGGTCAGGGGAATATACCCTGCTTGCAGGAGCCCGCCGGCAATCCAGGCGCAGCACATCTGGTCTTCCTCACGGAATTCACCGCGAGTGCCGGCGCCTATAACAGCCACTTTCGGATGATTCCGGATCAGATGCTCGATTTGGGCAGTGTAGTTACGCAGACAGGCCAAATAGCAGGCGGAGCTGCCTTTTGCACGCGTAATGACTTTGGTGCCGGAAGTGGAGAGAAGCACCATCGGCCGGTGTATGTCATTCTGCTCGGCCACGTGGGCGGGGCTGTTGGGGATGTGAAAGCCAGGGGGCATCTCTCCAGCCAACTCGCCAACCATCAAAGGATTGTCCAGCCGCGCAGCGAGCGAAAGGGCACTCTCCAAACTCGCGGCGGGGTAACACTTACGTCCCATAGAAACGGCGGTAATGGCCGTAGTCGTGGCGCGAATCACATCAATAGCCACCACAGTGTAGCCCTCGTCCCGGTAGCGCTGGACATTTTCGGGGAAGCAATCAATGACAACGGTTCTTTGAATCTGAGAGTCCATTTTTCCTCAACACAAGTTTTCTTGTATTTTTACGTCAACTTCCTGGGCCGCAAGTTGTCCCGCGAGAACGCATCCGAATGAAGGCCGCGGCGGTAAATTTCCACTCGCAGCACTTCTTCGAGCCGGATGTTGCAGAGATGAACCTCGCGTCCGAAATGATCCAGAAGCGCGAACTGACTCGGTTTATTGGGAGCTTCGAAAATCACGGTCTGGAAACCAAAGGTACTTGCGAAGCGATCGGAGTACGCTGCATTGAAGTTGCCTTGATCATCGAAGAGACCGACGCCACGCGCACTTTCCCGTGCTTCGACGACCAACTGCAGGGCACCCGCATCCAGCCAGCGCTTTCCTTGTTCAATCAGTTCGGTTATCACGGCTTCCGTAAATGCGCCCGTGTGTTTCTTTCCCAGTTCGAACTGCACCTGAAGACCTCGTTCGTGCGCCATTTTGACCACATCGGACGCCCTCAGAGGCATATCAGTAAAACCTTCTCCGCATTCAATTCTTGTAACGCCGATATCCGCACAAAGGTCCAGATAAGCCGGAAGCTGCCCTTGTGCCACGGCAACTTCAAATGGTCCGCCACCCGTGACGGTCGGAACACGGTACTTTTTTGCGGCGGCAATCTTGCGCCGGGTGGATGCCTCATTGGCGACAATCCAGCAGGCCATAGAAATCTTAAGAAGCGACATCAGATGGGAACTCTGCTCCAGATGACCTTCTAGCGTGATCGGGTCATATCCTGGGTCAAAGGGACTCGTCGCCGGGGCAATTTCGGGGACGCCGATCTTCTTTAAGTAGTCGCTAGTGTGTACTTTGCCTTCCGGCATAACTGCCTCTGGTTCGACAATCGATTCTAGTCTGCTCATGATTGCGGGCCTACTTTCTCTTGGCTCACTCGACAGTCGCGTGTCACTAAGATACCCACTGGTGCCTAGATTCCTGGGAGGTTTCCTCACTCCTGGCTAGGTCGCTATGGGTGCAAGGTTCCAGTCACATCTCTAAGGCCATAGATTCGCACCCCGTGTGCCAAAGAATTGGACCTCTGCGGTCACCGCCCCTCAGATTTCGAGCCTCATGGGTAGCTAGTAAGTCATTGAAAACAATAATCTTACTAGCAACTATGGTATTTTGGAGCAATAAAGAACCATGCCCGCGAAGAGGCAGGAGGTCCCGTTTAGGAAAAGTTCTTCTCACGCGAAGAATGAAGTTTCCGCAAATGCGCTTCACGGGATCCCCGCCGTGCCTGGCAGGGCTAGCGAACCGGACGCGGCCAGTACAACTACATGCGCCTCCCGAGCAGTGTAGATTCCAATAGCCAAACAAACTCTTCAATATCGGAAGGAACCACTACCCGGCGAAGAGAAAGGGGATGATCACCTTTCCTGACAGGTCCTGCGGTGCTGGTAACAGACGAACGGTAACCAGCGGTTGCAGTGATCTCCATTGTTTGTTTGTTCCAGTGTGGCTGCAAGATAGGCGAAGGATATGAGAAGTGATGAACGGGGACACCCAGTTCTCTTTCGAGCGTGTTTTTCGATTGCACACACTCTTTATGCAAATCTTTGAGTCCCATGCACGCCATATTGGGATGAGTCAACGTGTGCGACCCTACGATGTGCCCGGAACGCTGTAAAGTCCGGACCTGGTCCCAAGTCATCATCAACTTTTCGGTCAGCGGCTCAACCTCCAACTCTTTTTCGATGGTGCTAAGTGTCTGATCTTGTGCCTCGCCCGCGTGACGCGCACATCGTCCCGAGGCAACGAGGAAGGCGGACTTGCGGTCAGCAGCTTCCACAATGTTATGCACGCGACTCTCTGTTGAGTCATGCCAAGTGCGCCTGCGCGTCGTACCAAATGCATGCCGGAGGCGGCAAAACCATGGAGGGCGACCATTTTCGACCGGTTCCACTGTTACGTAGAACGATGCCCTTATTCCAAAGCGCCCGAGGATTGGCACTGCGATCTCCAAGTTGTCAACGTATCCGTCATCAAAGGTGATTGCGACAGGCCTTCGCGGGGTGGGCTTTTCCCCGTTCAAAAACGCCAAGACATCGTCCAAGGTGATGGGATCGAACTCGCTTGCCACAATCCTCATCTGTTTCTCAAAAACATCTGTGGCATGAATGATCCCTGAACCAATTGAGTTCGCGTGCCGGTCAGGTTCATCCTGAACCGAATGGTATCTTAAGATAGCAATGCGCGCGGGTACGAGTCGGGCAGCAAGAGACAGCAGTCCGCTGTGCGCAATCGCTTTCTTGATGTGAGGTTTGAAATTCATTCCGCCATCCAAGAGACCCTTACTCTCTCCGTCTGGAAGTTGCGCCGCATTGATTTCTAGTGGAGGAAGTCATCGACAAGGCTTCGGCTTTTGTTTCTCGAATTTCTGATTCACGGCTCAATCGAAAACCTGCAGCGGGGCACAGGGGTACACTACGACGTTGAGCTGCTCTCGACCGCCTTGCTCTCTGCGAACGATTTCGAGAATTTCATCCCATTTATGCACGAGCCTCATTCCCCGCACCGCAGAAGGCAGACCATCAGGGAGATTTCCTGTCGGGTAAAGCCAAATCGGATTCTTCGGTTTGATAGGCAATTGATGACGCTTTGCGTCACTATCAAGCCTCGCGGCGGAAACGGGAGATTTGGTGAAATGTATTTTACCGGTTATCTTTCCCGCAATTTTACGAAGAATCTCAGACGGAGTCATCAACGAGATTCTTCGCAGCCGATCACGTTGCTCATGAAATGGGGGCACGCGGACAATCGGGTAGACGCCATGAAAACCCTCGCCCTCGCTGCACGCTCCGAACACAATTCGCGATGCTGTAGGGGCTGCGTGACGCAGCGGATGAATTCCTTTCATGTGGATGAAGGTAAGCGACAAATCATTAGGAAACGCGTTGGAGATCACCACGTCTGCCTCGAGCGGTTTCGGAGCGTGGAATGCTTCCCGAGCGAAGGCCACTTCTTCCCTGTAATAAAGCTTGTAATCGCCAGACCTCATCCGCACCAATTCACGGTCAGCATTTACATGGGCGGTGATCAAGGTCCCCAGCCCAATCAGCCGGGCGATTTCTTCCAAATCTTTGCGAAAGTTATTTTCCTGGCCCGCGTTTCCCCAACCGGCGCCCTTGTGCTTGCGGTGCAACTGCGAAATCACTCGGACATCCAGCACTCCCAGCGCGAGTTTCGCTCCGCCTCCAAAGCCGGCGGTATTGTTGGGATAAATTCCGCCGATGCCCATGACGTAGTCCGCCGCGAGAACCTCTCGGTTCACATGAACGGGCGTCCCGAAAGAGGTCACTCCGGTCTTGACATTGCCATGATAAGGGTCGTGAAGCAGCACACGACACGAGGATGCCGCCCGCTCACCAACCTTTAGGAGTATCGACCCCCGTGCGGGTGCCCCGTGCGAGCCTCGTGCCATCAGAATTGTTACCTTAGATGCCGGAATTCCCGCCGCCTCGAATTCTTCCAGCAAAAAAGGAATGATTCGGGCGGCTGGAGTTGGCCGGTTCATATCGTCTACTAGGACAATCGGGCGGGATTTGCCAGCACAGAGGTTTCTAATCGGCATTTGCCCCACGGGCCTTCTAAGACATTCGAGAATCTGAGCATCACTGAGCGGGGGAGGCGTCACCGGCCAGTGAGTGGTAACGTTCCAGCTGGACGGGAAATGCAGGTGGACGGCCGAGTCCCCATGCCAGGCGCCTGTTCGAAGCTGCTGTGCCGTGGGCATGAAACTCAATCTTTTTTAGCTCTCCGAGGAGTTGTGGGGTGGGCCTTCTCAACGGCACGTTTCCTCGCAAGCAACAGGAACTGTGATCCGGTGGAGCCCAAGAGGGCGAAGCGCAAATCCACCAGGCGTTGGAGCGCGCGATGGACGATTACAGCGATTTTCTCTGGCAAAATATTTCGATAGAAAAACGTAAATGGTCCGAACCCAAGCATCTGGAGGCGCACTCGTTCCAGCCCGGCCTTGGCAAGAAAGGCGTCGACCTCGTGAATTGAATGTCGATATGAATTTGCGCCGTTTTGCGCCGTCGGAGATTTGCGAGAGACAGAGAAAATCTTTTTGAGCAATAGTTTCACCGGACTGAGAAAAGGCGAGGTCCAAGGATCGAGTAGACGCGCAAGACGCCAGCGGTTGTCCGCGGTGAAGAGAAGATAGCCGCCTGGCTTAAGAATACGGGCGAGCTCCGCGATCGCTTGAGCGGGAAACTGCAGCCAGGGGATTACTCCGATTGAAAGCACCAGTCCAAACTCTTCATCCGGGAAGCCCAGGCGGTAGATGTCGCCCACATCGGCGTGAACGCGATGTGTCATGCCTGCGGTCTTTGCATTTTTCTGAGCCAACTCAATCATTGAAGAAGCGACATCGGTGGCTTCGACGAAAAAGCCGCGCTGAGCCAAAGCGACGGTTGCTAGTCCGGCGCCGCAGCCGATATCGCCTGCCCGAGTTCCTTCCGGCAGACTTAGCTCGTCCACCCAAGCCAGAAACCGCGCGAGTCGCTGTTGATGGATCTCTCCCCACAAGTCCGCGCGGGAGTACATTGTGTGCCAATTGAGCGCGGTAGATTCAAAATAAGCGACAACCCTCTTCTCCTCTGCTTCGGCAGAGGGTCGCACGTTCAAAACTGATTCCCCGCAGCTCTTCAAAGTATCCATCTCTCTTTATCGTCCAAAACCTCGAGACAGTAGCATTATGACCTGAACGCCGGCCGGGGAGACAACAGCATTTGATCTGCCAACCAACGCTTCCGGGAGCTCACGCTCGCCACACTCGAGAATGAAGAATAAGTCTTTTATTTTGAAGTCCATACGAGATCGTGAGTGTTCCATGCGTTCCTGGCCATCAGAAGCTCGTCGCTTTTGAGCTTTGCAACAACGGCGTAAAGTTATGAAAATAAGCATGTTAAGAACAAAAAGTGGTGCACAGGATGATCCGTCTGAACCTGCCACGGCGAGGCCGACCATATCCCGTGTTGCTGATTGTGGTAGCTGTCAATGGTTTCCAGCCCGCTGTCTGACGGAAGGTGCCTTCTTAGTGTGTGAAAACCTTTTCCTTAAATCTGGAATCTCCGTCGGAATTAGCCCCCGAACGACCTACCTTGAGTGAGCATCCATATCTTTTACTATCAGTAGCTTACAAGACTTGCAAAGGAGCCAGAACCTACCCGCCCCACCTGGCGAGGTGCAAAGATTTGGCACTCGGAGTGCCCTCATCATTCTGCCGCTCCAGGTAATGCACTGAGAACAGAAAGGAGGCTTTGTGGCCGCGATTCAACACGTCCAACTGGTCAATCTGGACAGGATCCCCGACCCTGTGCTCTTTGGATGTGTGGTGGCAATGCAGGATGTCCGACGCAAAATCGAAAAAATAGCAGATTCCAATGTACCCGTCCTGATTCGAGGGGAGAGCGGCACGGGGAAAGAAGTATTTGCGATCGCGATCCATTCGCACTCACGTTGGAAGAACGGGCCGTTCGTCAAGATTAAATGTGCAGCGCTTCCAGGGAGTCTCACTCAGGACGAACTTATGAAAGCGTTTGCTGAAGCCTCGAGCTCTGAGGCCGAATGTGTCGGGTCAGACCAGGGAACTACATTGTTGTTCGACGAGGTTTCCGATTTACACCCCCACTTGCAGACCAAGCTGTTACAGGTCCTTCAAGAAGGGCAGTTTAGCCGAACTGGTCCGCAGGGAGCCAAGAATGTCAAGGTGCATGTGATTTGTACCACCAATCGAGACTTGGAAGCCGAGGTCGAGGCCGAACGATTTCGAGTCGATCTCCTATATCGTATTCATGGTTTCGTCATCGATTTGCTTCCCTTGCGGCAGCGGGCAGGAGACATTCCTGAGATTGCGGATTATTTGTTGCGCTCCTTTGGAGTCAAACACAATACGGCGATACGCACCCTTTCGCCTCAACTAATCGAACTGATGCAGAGATATCAGTGGCCGGGAAATATCCGCGAACTCGAGAATTTGATTCGACGCTACGTGATATTGGGTTCTGAGCAGGTGATAGGGAGTGAGCTGTTGACGAAACTCTCCGCTGATTTCCAACCGGGAGAGACGGCAGACGGAAATATATCCCTTAAAAAGTTAACCCGGCAGGCTGCATTTGAATTGGAGCGACGAGTCATTCTAAAGGCGCTCGAAAATAACGGATGGAATCGAAAAAGAGCGGCGCGAAGCTTGAACATCAGTTATCGCGCTCTCCTCTACAAGATCAAGCAGGGGGGAATGCCCCCAAAACGCAGTTGTTCTTCGCGGGTGCCCGCACAGGCCTCGTCAGACGGTAGTGCAGTTGGTGGATCGAGAATGGTGCGAAAGAAAAATGGCACTTGTTAACTCAGCCCCGCGATGCTGGAGATGCCAGGCCACAGGAGGACTGAGAATGCGGCCCGGAAAAGAAAGTGCGCAGTTTCAGGAGATCGGCTCGGGAAGGTGACCAGTGATAGAGGACTACAACGAGCAAAAACCGTTTGACACGAAAAAGTATCAAGAAATCGCCATCCGCAGGCGTTGGTGGATGCTCGGTCCCCTTTTCGCGATCGGTGTCATGGCGTTTGGAGTCGCCTTATTGTGGCCACCGGTATACCGGTCAGAAGCGATGATCGTGGTGGAGCAGCAAAAAGTACCAGCGAAATATGTGACGCCAAATGTGGTGACAGACGTCGACAGCCGCCTACAGAGCATGACGCAGGAGATTCTTAGCCGCACGCGTCTCGAGAGTCTAATAAAGCAATTCAACCTGTATTCCAAGGAGCGTGCCCGCAAGACGATGGATGAGATTGTGGATCGGATGCGGACAGACATCACCATACAGTTAGCGCCAATAGGTGGCAGAGATGATCAGTCCACGGCTTTCCGCATTTATTTCTCCGCCGAGAATCCGCACGTTGCGCAGCAAGTGAACAATGAGCTGACTTCGTTATTCATTGAGAAGAGTCTCGAATCTCGTGCCCAGCAGTCGATGAGCACTACCAACTTCCTTCAGAGTCAACTAGAGCAAGCGCGCAAAGATCTCGAAGCGCAAGAAGAACAACTGCGCCAGTACAAGATGCGTTATCTCGGAGAGCTCCCTCAACAAGAGCAGAGCAATCTGCAGATTCTTAACAGCCTTGAGCTGCAAATGCAATCCATCACAGACTCCGTGGGCCGGGCCGAGCAACAAAAAATTTATCTTCAATCGCTGCGCTCGGAATATCAAGCAATGGCGCAAGCCTCCGGGACAGAGGCTGGGAACGGAACAGCTCCGTCCCTCCCGGCTGCAGACACTGCGCTGCGTGATCTACGAAAGCAATTGGCGGAGCTCGAAGCGAAATACACGCCCCAGCACCCGGACGTCCAGAGAGTGAAAGAGCAAATAGCTCAATGGGAGCAGGTGAAGAGTCGTCCGGCAGATTCGACTGCTACCCCCAAGGGCGCAAACAGCGAAACGTCAACTGCAAGCGCGGCCGACCAACCAGCACTGGCGGAGGTAGAAAGCCGCCTTAAAGCGGTTGAAGCAGAAATTGCAAATGACAAGCAGCAAGCGGAAAAACTTCACAAGCAGGTCGAAGATGTTCGCGCTCGTCTGAGTCTCACGCCGGTCCGAGAACAGCAGCTTGCCGAAGTTACACGGAATTACCAGAATTCTCGCGAATACTACCAGTCGCTGCTGCAAAAGGAGTTGGAATCGGAATTGGCTACAAATCTTGAAAAGCGGCAGCAAGGTGAACAGTTTCGTATCATCGATCCTCCTTCCTTGCCCGACAAGCCATTTAAGCCCAACCGTCCTCTCATTCTGCTGGGAGGATGGATTTTCGGACTCTGCGCAGGCATTGGCACAGCGGGGGTGAGGGAATTCATGGACAACACGTTGCATAGCGAGAAGGAAATAGCAGAACAGACCACCCTGCCAATCCTAGTGCGAATTCCTGTGCTCCAGACGGTGAAGGAGAAGCAGTCGCAGAAGCTGCGCCAGGTGTTTGAAATTAGCGCAGTGGCCTTGTTCGCTTTGGTTTCCTTAGCGGTCGCAATTTACACGTATAGATTGAGCTGAGCATGTACCGGTTTGGCGTTAGAACAATACGCGAGTCATTGGAGCTCAGTTGGGTGTCAGAAGTAACTCGCTCAGCTGCGGACCCATTCAGGGCGTCGAAAGACGATCTGAGTCAAAGCCTGGCGGATTGCCTGGTGAACGGTGGTTCCAAATGTTTCGAACATTTCGCGGTCGTGACTTTGTCATCTTGAAACGATTTCCAGCAGGAGTTAGGGAGAAAAAGTGAGCCGGATATTCGACGCCCTGCGTAAGTCGGAGCAGGAAAAAACGGAAACCAATTTGCCGATGCCGCAGCCGCACGCACCGCGAGTGAAGCAATCAAGTGCGCCTCGGGAAGAGCTCCCGGCCAGCTTTGAAAACGTGGAGCGTCTTTCACCGAGGATCACGCCTGACAAACACATCCTGACTTCCGAGGACAACCCCACTTCTGGAGTAGAGAGATTCAGGGTTCTGCGGCATCGTCTGCAGAAACTACGCGCAGAGCGTTCCCTTAGAAAGCTTCTTGTTTCGAGCGCCGTTCCCGGAGAAGGCAAGACCTTTGTGGCGGTCAACCTAGCCTTTAGTCTGGCCAAGATGTCACGACGAGTTTTGCTCATTGACGCGGATTTACGAGGTGCCGGCGCGCACGAAGTTTTCGGTTTGGAAGAGATGTCCGGCCTGGCGGAGTGTATCCAAGGAGAAATCGACGAGCGCGCGGCCATTAGACGACTTGATCCTTGGAGTCTCTACTACATGCCAAGTGGACGCTGCCCAGCGTCGCCCGGGGAGTTACTCCAAGGGCGTCGTATGGGTGAGCTACTTAAGCGGATGGGGGAGGCGTTTGACTGGGTTGTGGTGGATACCGCGCCGATCACATTGTTCGCAGACACTGCCCACTTGGCCAATCTAGTTGATGGGTGTTTGTTGGTGACGCGGATGGGAGTAACACCAGCCGACGGTGTACAGCAAGCCGTCGCGACTCTTGAAGGGGATTATATCGCCGGGGTGGTGATGAACGGTGAGGTGGAAACGGGAAACCACCACCATAGTTACTACGGTTACGCGCGAGTCGATCACGTTGAAGATCCTCCAAAGGACGAGAAGCCTTCAAGTGAAAAGGGTTCAGAGCGTGGTTAAACTATTCGATGCCTATATTCCCGGGCGAACACTGCTCCTGGTACTCACGGAGACCGTCTTCATTTTCCTGGCGATGGTGGCAGCGGTCTTCTTGCGGTTCGGCATCGATGCTGAATTGGCGCTGAGCTATCAACGGGGGTTCCTAAAGGTTGCTATCGTTTCCGCGGTGTGCCTCATTTGTCTGTACTATTTCGACCTCTACGATTCTGTGGTTATCAGCAATCCTCGCGAAGTACTGACGCGGCTAATTGTCGTGTTGGGGGTCGTTTGTCTGATATTCGCGGTCCTGTATTACTTTTTTCCCCCGCTTCAACTAGGAGGCGGGATCTTTCTGATTGGAATCGTCCTCGTGGGCATATCTCTGACCGCTTCGCGCGAGGCGTTTTTTGCTCTGAATAGATCTGCACGTTTCTTGGATCCGACCATTCTGTTGGGCGAAGGTCCTTTGGCCCGTTCACTAGCTCAGGAGATCCGGAATCGTCGCGAACTGGGTATGAACTTGATCGGCTACGTCGGCACGTCTGAGAGCTCAGGCTCGAATCTTAACGGGCTTCCGTTGCTCGGAATGCCGGAGGATCTTGGTTCGCTAATCGCCCAGAGGCGGGTCAAGCGAATCGTTGTCGCGCTACAAGACCGACGCAGCACGATGCCAGTGCGAGAACTATTGGATTTGCGCCTCAAAGGGTTCCAAGTCGATGATGGAGGCAGGCTCCTCGAACGAATCTCGGGAAAAATCGAGGTCGATCAACTGCATCCAAGCTGGCTGATTTTCTCGGACGGCTTTCGGTTGCAGCCTGCTGTTCTTGTGGTACAGCGATTGATGGCCATCGTTGTCTCATTGGTCTTGTTGATAGCAGTATTGCCGCTCATACCTCTTGTAGCCTTGTTGGTCAAACTCACTTCTCGGGGACCAACCTTCTATCGCCAGAAGCGTGTGGGAAAGGATGGCATCGCTTTTAACTGTTACAAGTTCCGGACGATGCGCGCCGACGCCGAGGCAGATACAGGTCCGACGTGGGCCAGCGACAGCGATCCACGCATCACACCGGTTGGACGATTCCTTCGCGTCACTCGCGTGGATGAAATTCCTCAACTATGGAACGTTTTTCGAGGCGATATGAATTTTGTAGGTCCGCGTCCGGAGCGGCCAGAGTTTGACGCCTGGCTTAAGAAAGAAATCCCATACTACTACTTGCGTCAAATCGTGCGTCCGGGAATCACCGGCTGGGCTCAAATTGGCTGCGGCTACGGCGCATCATTGGAGCAATCGAAGGAGAAGATGCGTTACGACCTATACTACATCAAGAATATGTCGTTGGCGCTGGACTTGCTGATCATCTTTCAGACTATCAAGACGGTTTTATTCGGTGTGGGAGCCCGTTGAGTCATGGTGGAAAAGCTAGACGGCTCCTTTCAGTTCCAATCGAACTCTTCCTGTCGGCGGATTCAAGAATTCTTCTTGACAGCCCCGTATCGATCGATCGGCAGGGTTTCTTCGTCTTTTGACGGCCAAAAAACCAGAGCAACTCCGCCACTGGGCAAACAGGGTCGGCCAGCGAAGAGCAAAGAGAACGGGAACCGACTGCGGGGACCAAAGTGATGGGAATGAAGCAGCCAATGGTCGTAGTTGGAGACGAGTGGGGACTGCATCCAACGAGCGTGCAGCACCTTACGCGCCGGCTTGTCCAAACTCGCCCTGTTCTTTATGCAAACACCTTCTGCCATCGCCGCCCCAGTTGGAGCAGGGATGATGCGAGCCGTGCATGGGCCAAACTTCGATTGTGGTTTTCCTCGAATGGCAACACGCACCATGGGGTCTCTTCCAACCTTCACTTTTGCTCTCCTGTATCGATTCCGTTCCTGCCAGTCGGACCGATTCGTAGCTGGAACAAGCGTCAATTGATTGGCGGGCTGCGCGAGCAGATAAAGGTGAACAATTTTGAGAACCCCATTCTGTTCGTTGCGTTGCCGTTTGGAGCAGAAGCCGTTGGCCGTCTCGGTGAGCGCCTCCTAATCTATTACGTGATGGACCAATATTCTGCTATGCCCAATGTCTATGCCGACTATCTGGAAGAGCTAGAGCAGGCTATGTTGTCTCAAGCGGATTTGATATTCGTCACCTCGAGAAATCTACTGCAAGAAAAGAACGGCAGTAAGACTCCCGCTGTTCTATTGCCTCACGGCGTGGACTTCGAGCATTTCCATTCGGCCGTCCAACCACTCGGAGAGGTGCCGGAGGAACTGAGAGATCTGCCACGTCCCATCTTAGGTTTCCATGGAGTTCTGGCGCCGTGGGTAGATACGGAAATTCTCGAGCGTGTGTGCCAGGCATTCTCTGAGGCCTCGATCGTGCTGATCGGACCTGAGTGGATTGATTTCCCTGTGTCTAAAGGTCTGCCTAATCTGCACCGATTGGGAATGCGCACGTATGCAGAGCTACCTCGCTATGCAGCCCATTTTGATGTGGGTCTGATTCCCTTTCGGCAGGACCGGCTCACGGCTTACGTCAATCCATTGAAGCTGCTGGAGTATTTAGCACTTGGCTTGCCAGTTGTGTCAACTCCGTTGCCTGACTTGGCGCCGTATGCGAACGTTTTATATCAAGCCAGCACGCCGGATGATTTTGTTGACCAAGTGAAGGTAGCCCTGCAAGATCGCGAACCCAAGCGCCGGGAGCAGCGGTTTGCACTTGCTGCCGAGGAAAGCTGGGAAGCTCGGGTGAGCACTTTAGAGGGATATATCGAAGGCGCCCTGCGCGAACGGAAATCCTCATGAATCCGCTTAAAGTCTACGTCGCGCTGGGGACCAGGCCTGAAGCCATTAAATTGGCGCCGGTGATACACGCACTGGATCGAGAACCGAACGTCAACCAACGCGTAGTGGCAACTGGCCAGCATCGTCTGTTGCTTGACCAGGTCTTGGATTTGTTCCACATCAAGCCGGCGCGTGATTTGAGAGTCATGCAGGCGAACCAACACCTCGGAGGGCTGACGGCCCGCATCCTGAGCGAAGTGGAAGAGGATTTGCTGGCTTTTCAGCCTGACTGGGTCATTGTGCAAGGGGACACGACGACCGCGCTTGCCGTTGCGATGGCGGCATACTATCAGCGCATTCCAATTGCGCACGTGGAAGCAGGATTACGCACCAGGGATCGCTTTAATCCCTTTCCGGAAGAAATCAATCGACGGTTCGTCGACCAGCTTTCGGATCTCCTTTTCGCCCCTACTGAGCAAGCACGGCAGAACCTTCTAAACGAGGGCATCGCCTCAACGACAATCCATGTCACCGGGAACACAGGTATCGACGCTTTACTCGAAATTGCCGGACGAGATGGGCATGGGGACCAAGGCTGCGCGCAAGCAACAGGCGAGCGGATCCTGCTTGTTACCGCTCATCGCAGAGAGAGTTTTGGCGAAGACCTGCTGAGTGTCTGCGAGGCGCTCCGCGAATTAGTCGCGCGCAATCCTGACGTGCGGGTGATCTATTCGGTTCACCCAAACCCGAACGTTACGATTCCGGTTAGACGAGAACTAGGGGATCTCCCCCGGTTTGAACTCACTCCGCCCCTGGAATACGCGGAGTTCGTGCATTTGATGAAACGCAGTTTCTTGATCTTGACGGACTCTGGCGGGATCCAAGAAGAAGCACCCTCGCTGGGCAAACCCGTGCTCGTGCTCCGTGCACACACCGAACGCGTTGAGGCGATAGAAGCGGGCACCGCAAAGTTGGTAGGGACTGACCCGCACCAAATTATCACGGAAGCTGAGCGGTTACTTCGCGAGCCTGAGTTGTATAAGCACATGACGCAAATCCGCAATCCCTACGGGGACGGTCATGCCGCTGAGCGCATTGTTCGCATCCTCGCGAAGACATCGCTGCCCGAACGGCAGGGTAATCGGCGAGACGCAAGTGCCGTGTTCAGGTCTTGAGATGGGTGAGTTAGCGCTAATGGCTGCAAGCAAAATCAAAGTGCTTCACCTGCTCGCCAGCAACTTCGTAGGCGGCCCAGAAAAACAGATTCTGCATCATGCTTTGGACGTCCGCGAGGCAGGGGTTGAAGTTTATGTCGGATCGTTCCGAGACCAGGCGGAAAGCCCAGAAATCCTCAAGGAAGCCGAGCAATCTGGATTGGCTACATACCAGTCTAAGTTTTCCAGGAAATTCGATCTCCGCGCTGTTCGAGAGCTCGCGTCCTTTTTGAAGCGCGAGCGAATTCAGCTATTGTGCACCCACGGTTTCAAAGCGACTACCATTGGCGCTCTTTCCAAGCGCATCGCGGCGGTACCGCAGATCGCCTTTTGCAGGGGCTGGACCGGAGAAACGCCTCGTGTCCGGGTATACGAGTTTCTGGAACGTCGGGCTCTTCGCCTTGCCGATCACATCGTTTGCGTCTCTGAGGCGCAGGCAAAAATCCTTGGCCGCAACTCCCAGCTGCGGTCCCGTATTACGGTTGTTCACAACGCAATGGTAGGGACCGTCAGCCCCGCATCAGAGGGTCTGCGCGCGGCGCATAAAGCCCAACTTGGGTTTCCGCCTGACACTCTCCTGATTGGAGCTGTCGGGCGGCTCAGCATCGAGAAAGGACAGCGGTATCTAGTGGATGCTGCAGCTCAACTGGTTCACCAGTTTCCCGAGATTCGATTCGTGCTTCTAGGAGAAGGTCGTGAGCGGGCAAACCTAGAAGCCCAGATCAAGCGGCTCGGCCTCGAGAAGATCATCCAGCTGCAAGGCTTTGAGAAAAACATCTCTCCCTGGTTTAAGGCTTTCAGCGTTCTGGTCAATTGCTCGCTTACGGAAGGCATCCCCAACGCAATCTTGGAAGCCCTCTCTGCCGGTACCCCTGTGGTTGCTACGGCTGTTGGCGGCGTGCCGGAGTTAATTAAGGACCGGGAAACAGGTCTTCTTGTGGCTCCAGCAGATTCTGCCGCGATGGCTCGCGGGTTAGTGACAGTATTGCGAGATCCTCGACTTGCCTCAGCATTGAGTAAAGCTGGCCAAGAATGGGTGGAGACAAGATTTTCGCCTATTCGGCAGCGGGATTCTTTGCTTGCAATCTATTGCCAGAGCCTTGGTCTCTCGGTTCTTCCGGCAGAGCCAGAGAGGAAGGACGCTGGGCAACATTCTCCTGCGATTTCGGCAAGTTTCGGACAAACATTCTCGACGACAATCAGAACGGACTCCCTTCCGTTCATATCCGTGATCATCCCTGTGCGGAACGAAGAGTTGCATCTCCGCGCTGTCCTACAAGACTTGCTCGCTCAGAATTATCCGAGAGACCGCTACGAGATTCTGATCGCGGACGGCGACTCCACTGATGGCACGGTACGTGTAGTCGAGGAGGTTTCGAAGGTTTCTGAAACGCGGATTAAACTGCTCTCGAATCCTGGCAAGCTATCGAGTGCGGGGCGCAATGTCGGCGTGCGCAACAGCTCGGGCGAGCTGATTGTGTTCATTGACGGACACTGCCGGATACCGAGTCGCCAGCTGTTGCTGGATACTGCGGATATTTTTCAGACCACCGGTGCAGACTGCCTTTGTCGGCCCCAGCCGCTCGACGCGCCCGGCAATGACGGGTTTCAAGAAGTCGTCGCTGCTGTCAGGGCCAGCACCATCGGTCATGGCCTTGACTCGACCATTTTTTCGATGGACCTCGAAGGCTACATTAATCCAATCAGTTCGGGCGCAAGCTACCGCCGCAGAGTTTTTGACCTCGTGGGATTCTATAACGAGAAACTCGATGCCTGCGAAGATGTGGAGTTTAACTACCGCGTGGCCCGCGCGGGTCTGCGTTCGTACATCAGCCCGCGGTTGACTATTCAATACTGGCCTCGCAATACACTTTCGAGCTTGTGGAAGCAGATGGTTCGATATGGCAGGGGCCGGTATCGTTTTGCCCGCATACACCGAGAAGCGCTCTCTGTAGCCCAAATGATACCGGCCTTTTTCATAGTTTGGGTCATATTCAGTGGACTTGCCACCCTCGGATCGAGGTTCTTTGCTTCGATCTTTATGTCTACTCTCGGTGCATACGCCGCGGTAGTGATAGCTTCATCGGTTTGGCTCGGAATTCGAAATGGTTGGCGCCACTTGTTTATAGCGCCCGTGGTCTATCCAGTCGTTCACTTCGGATTGGGCTTCGGCTTTCTCGTTGAGGCGGTCCAGCCGGCGAGACGGCGGGGGTCTTCGAAGCAGGCGATCCTCAAAGAAGAGTCCCACGTAGTTACGGATGGTCTGAAGCAATCTTCTTGCACTCAGACCAGTCACGTCCCATTTCACTTATCTCTGGGTGGCCAGCGATCTTCCTCGGGAGTGGACACGGCAGCTAGATTTCATCTAGCTTTTTCCTCCGGCAATAAGACGGCGCCATTGAATGCGTTCACGGTGGATGTGGAGGACTATTTCCATACCGAGGCGATGAGCAGCTTCGTCTCGCGTGAGCATTGGAATCAGATGCCCTCGCGCGTACAGAGCAATACCTATCGCCTGTTCGAAATGTTGGCCAAGTACAACGTCCGCGGCACCTTCTTTTTCCTGGGTTGGGTAGCCGAGCATTTCCCGGCTCTTGTCCGCGATGCCGTGCAGCTTGGGCACGAAGTAGCGTGTCACAGCTATTGGCACCGACCCGTATATCGTCTCTCACGCAGCGAGTTTCGAGAGGATACGCTGCGCGCCAAAGCCGCCATCGAGGATGCTGGCGGCATTCGTGTCCGCGGGTACCGCGCTCCAAGTTTCTCGCTAATCAAGGATACAGAGTGGGCCTTCGACATCCTTGCGGAACTGGGATTTAGTTTCGATTCCAGCGTTCATCCCATCCGTCACGACCTCTATGGCAATCCCGACGCTCCGCGCGTTCCCTACAGAACCGCGAATGGGGCGATCCTGGAACTCCCCATCGCCACGATTCGCATCGGCGGCAGCAATTTTCCGTGC
This sequence comes from Candidatus Sulfotelmatobacter sp., assembly GCA_035568275.1. Taxonomy (GTDB): domain Bacteria; phylum Acidobacteriota; class Terriglobia; order Terriglobales; family Acidobacteriaceae; genus Sulfotelmatobacter. The sequence continues at coordinate 10,801 of DATMOO010000006.1, read as the reverse complement.
GGAGGAGGCGGATACCTTCGTCTTTTCCCTTACGCTTACCTGCGATGGGGGCTATCCAGGTTCAACACAAGAGATGCTAGGTCCGCCGTCGTATATATGCATCCGTGGGAACTTGATCCGCACCAGCCGCGGCTGGCCGTTGACCTCAAGACTCGTATACGGCAGTACTCAGGGTTGGCCAGCGCCGAGCACAAGGTGGGTTCGCTACTGAGGAATTTTCGATTTGGCACGATATCAGATGTATTCCATCGAGAATTCAATGAGCCTCGTGCGCTGTCCTTCGATGTCAGGGAGGTTGCACACTCGCGCAGATGATCCCTATGGCTCCAAACGAAACATTTGCGTGCGGTGCAGCTCGTAATGTCACGCTAAACACCGGCTACCAAAAAGGGGCTAACCTTGTGGGGGATCAACCGTGGGGGCGACATTTCTTAGTATACGGGTTCGGCGTGATACTAATGAATCTTTTGCCCGCGCTAATGGTGCCGATCTACACCCACCGCGTTAGTCCTTTGGAGTTTGGCGTTCTCGAACTGCTCAACCGGAGCCAGGAAATTTTGCGGGTGGTGCTTTCCCTTGGACTGGCTTCCGCGTTAACCACCTTCTACCAGATGAAAAAAGACGAGCCCCACCTTCAAAAGGGCATATACAGTACGGCGGTGCAGTTCCTACTTGTGGTCGGCTTGGTCGTGACTCTAGTGTTGCTGGCCGGGGCCGGGAAGATGTCCCGGACGCTCTTCAACACGTCGTCCTACAAAAGTGCCGTGGTTCTGATCCTGGCCGCGACCTATTTTGAGATGCTTTTTCAGATGGCGGTTCTTAACCTGCAATCCGGATTGCGTTCGAGTTTGTACGTGACTGCTCACGTTTCCCGCTTGCTGCTCGCGATTGTTCTTAATCTCGTTCTGGTTTACTGGTTTCGGCTGGGGCTGATGGGCGTCCTATGGGCCACCTTGATTCACACAAGCGTTTTCTCAATCGGGCTGCTCGCGTACATGTTCTCGCGCACAGGCCGCGCGTTCCATACCCGCCTAATGTGGGAGATGCTCCGTTTTGGCCTGCCACTCCTCCCGGCTTCTGCCATCGGATTCTTCTTCAACAATGGCGACCGCTATTTTCTAAATGCCTTCAGGTCTCCCGCCGAGGTGGGCTTCTACGGGCTGGGCTACAAACTGGGGATGATGTCGATGCTGTTGGTGATCATGCCTTTCGGCAAAATCTGGAGCGTCACCATGGTAGACATCTCCGGGCGGAGCGACGGTCCGCGTGAAATGGGTAGAATTGCTACCCTCCTGCTCATGGCGTGTACTGCCTCAATGTTGGGGCTCTCTCTTTTCGGGCCGTATCTGGTGCGCATTATGGCACCGCCCGCCTATTCCGCTGCCAGCCAAGTTATTCCTGTGGTTGGCATTGCCTATCTTTTTTACGCCTGGACGATGGTGATGGACGCTTCTTTCTACGTCACGAAGCGCACCTTCTATAAGCCGATTATTCTTGCGATAAGTTCCGTGGCGATGGCGGCGCTGTATTGGGGGCTAATCCCGCACTATGGCATGATGGGTGCTGCGTGGGCAACCTTGGGCGGGTTTGCGATCTTCAGCGTGGTCACATTGATTTTTGCGCAGCGAGTCTACTACATCGACTACGAGTTCGGCAGAATCGGCGCGCTTACAGCGATGGGCATCGGCCTTTATCTAGCTGGAAATCTGATTTCCGTTGCGTCGCTGGTCCCCGGCTTGCTTGGGCGCGCTGCTATTCTGCTGCTGTTCCCGACAATCTTATGGATCGGCGGTTTCTTTACTGATAGTGAGAAACGTATCATGGGCAATTATTGTCTGGGACTACGCCTTCGCTTCCAGAACTCTGTGAGTCCGACATGATCGATCCTATGGAGCAGGTAATTCGCCACTGCACTTACCCGATTTGGGCCAGGCGCAATCACCCAAACTTGTGGTCTTTCTTCAAAGAATACGAAAAGACTCAATTCTGGTCGCCTGAACGGATCCGCGAATTTCAATGGCAAAAGCTTCAGAGGATTGTACGGCTTGCCTTTGAGCGCTGCCCCTATTACGCAAGAAAGTTCCAGGAGATTGGCCTCTCTCCCAAGGACCTTCGAGATCCTTCTGACATCCTCAAGCTGCCCGTGCTGACCCGCGAGGACCTTCAGCAAAATCAGGACACTCTGCTTGCCCGCGGCGTTCCGCCGGATAGTTACGAGGACAACTTCACCGGCGGATCGACAGGAAGCCCGGTGGCTTTCAAGGTCTCGAAGTTCCGCTGGGCCTCGCGCAAAGCGACAACGCTGCGTCATGACAGCTGGACGGGATGGAACGTCGGCAAACGTTTGGGGATTCTGTGGGGTCACCCGAATGAACGGGCGGACCAGACGACTCGAGGGCGTCTCCGCAACGCGCTGCTCTATCGGCACGTTCTGCTGAATACCTTCGACGTCAAAGAACATAGCTTGGGTTTGTTCCTGGATGAGCTCCGAGCCAAGAAAATTCGCTATTTGCAGGCTTATTCCCGGTCCTTGCTGCTTTTCGCCGAATATATTTCAAAGCAGGGAATCGCACCCCCACTGATTAGTGCAGCGATTACCTCCGCGGAGTGCTTGACGCCGGACGAGCGCAAATTTATCGAAGACGTCCTTGGCTGCCGCACATTTGACCGTTACGGGTGCCGTGAGTTCAGCGTCATCGCTTCCGAATGCCAAGCCCACGAAGGATTGCATATCGCGGCAGAGAATCTGCTCGTTGAATTTGTGTTGGGGGATCGGCACGCACGGCCTGATGAGGTCGGCGCAATTCTGGTCACCGATCTCACCAACGAAGCAATGCCCTTTATCCGCTATCGTATTGGCGATATGGGAATGCCGATGGACGGAGTGTGCTCCTGTGGCCGCGGCCTGCCGCGCATGCAAATGATTGCCGGGCGCGTGACCGACTTCGTGCACACACCGGACGGCCGCTGGCTCTCCGGCGTGGCCGTCAACACTTATCTTATAGCGCAGCTCCCTGGAGTCCGGCAGGCGCAAATCTTTCAGGAAACATGCGATCATCTTCACTTCCGTCTGATTGCGTCTGGTCGAGACACGGTTGCCGCCGAGAAGTTCCTTGAAGGACAGGTGCCGAAGATGTTCGGTGGTGGCATGAGCCACTCCGTGGAATGGGTACCCCACATCGCACCGGAACCGTCTGGCAAGACGCGCGTGACCATCTCGCGGTGCCCTCAAACGCACGGCCTTGGAAGCTTCACGGCAGCGACCGTCGGGTCAGGCCGTTTACACCAAGACCCGGCTGGCCTCCGCAATGACGCACCACAAGAGAGAACGGCTTCGAGAACGGAAGGTAGAACATGATGGAATCGGCGCAACAACCGGGCTGGTTTAACAGGGCCTATTTGAGATTCGTTTCTCCCGTTGTTGAACGCAGGAGCCACCAAGGTATTGCTGAGCGTGTCAATCGTTATCGGCAGCTAGAGAGCTTCTCTCTGGAAGAAAACCGCAGCCACCAATGGCAGGCGCTCCTCAAGCTTCTAAATCACGCATATGACTCCAGCCCTTTTTACAGACGGCGCTTTGACTCTGCTGGAATTCGTCTCGAAGAAATTCAGTCGCCAGCGGACCTCGCACGAATTCCTCCGTTAACCCGCGACGATATTCGAAACAATTTGAATGACCTGTGCTCGCAGAACTACCGCTCGGAAGAGCTGCTTCGCGCCGCGACCGGTGGCACCACGGACACGCCCGTTCCGATCGCCAGGAGCCTGCATTCCGTGCAGGAGAAAGTCGCCGTTCACCTGTGTTTCAACGGCTGGGCGGGATATCATCCTGGCGACAAAGTATTCATGGTTTGGGGCGCGCGTTCGGACTACAGTCAGAATCCTACGTTAAGGTGGCGCCTGTTCGACCGTCTTGTGATGCGGCGCATTTGGGCTCCTACTTCACTATTCAACGAGCAGATTTTAGAATCCTATCGCCTCTCGCTCAACGATTTTCGTCCAAAAGTTCTCTATGGGTATCCCAGCCCAATTTCTATGTTCTGTGAATATTTGCAGTCTTCCCGCCGTCCCTTTCATCGTCCAGCGACTGTGATAACGATTGCTGAACCGCTGCTTGCCCATCAGCGGAAAGTCATCGAACAGACTGTGGGTTGCAAGGTCTTCGAAATGTACGGTACCCGCGAGTTTGGCGTAATTGCCGCAGAATGTGAACTTCACGTAGGGATGCATGTAAATCCCGCTGCAGCCTACGTGGAATTTCTGCCGGTCAAAGGTGCCGAGGTGGATGGACTCCACGAAATCCTAGTTACCGATCTTCTGAACGATGGTATGCCTCTGATCCGCTATCGCATCAACGATTGCACTTTGCTCGGTCCGCAAACCTGTGCTTGCGGACGAGGCTATCCAATGATACGGCAGATCACTGGTCGAACAATGGACGTGTTCTATCTCCCGAATGGCGACGTCGTTCCGGGCATCTCGCTTCAGAATCGTGTGATCCAGGTATGCCCAGGGTTGAAGAAGATGCAAGTTATCCAAGATACGTTAGAAGAGTTTCGAGTACGTTTCGTTCCCGGGCCGGAATTCAGTAGAAATGATATCGACCTCTTGCTCGGAAACTTGAAGAAGTTTTTCCCAGACGATGTTCGCTGGAAACTTGAGCAAGTTTCCGAAATCGAACGCGAAAGAAATGGCAAGACCCGTTTTTGCATTTCGTATGTAAAGAGCCCGGCAGTACACGTGAACGGGATTTTGCAGCGCCCTGGTCTCGAGACAGGTTACGAAGGCAGACCTTGAATCACAATGAGTGTCAATGACCCCATAGTTCTATTCGCGATCGCGATCTCCCTCGCGATTGCGGTAGCTGGTGTCTTCCGCCCTTTCCTGGGCCTGATCGTTCTGGTGGCCATTCACTTTTTGCAGCCCGCGGAGCTAATCGCTTCCCTCGAGCCGTTCCGGGTCGAGCTGGTCTATGCGACGGTATTGTTGTTGGGTTTTGCTATCCATCGATTCTCCACTCCTACCGCTTCGCTCCTCTCTAACCGTATCCTCGTGGCTTCCGTCCTCCTTTTCGGCGCGGCCTGCTTATCGGTGCCGTTCTCTATCTGGAGGGGAGGAGCGCTGGACTCTACGATTGAAATGGCGAAGGTCATCGCGTTGCTCTTCCTGGTAACCGGCCTTATTGATTACAATAGCCAGCTCAATAAATTTCTTTGGCTTCAGGTTGCGCTCCTGGGCTGGTTTACGTTTAGCGGCCTCTATTCTTTCTTGCACGGTCAGTTTTATGCTCTTGGAAAGTTGGAACGCGCAGAAGGCGTCAGTAGCGTGGCGGGCGGCCCAAATCAACTGGCTGGATTACTTCTTAGCTTGCTACCTTTTCTGATTGCCCAGATCCGCTGCAACAAAAATATTTTCGTAAGGATTATATTGATTGGGTGTGGTGGCGTTGCAGTTGCCATGATGGTCTTCACGGGATCTCGCATTGCCATTTTGGGGCTGGCCACCCTAGCTCTCTACTACACAGTGAAATCCAGACATAAAGTCCTCTACTTTGCTGTATGTCTGGCATTGAGTTTTGCTGTTTGGATTTCTATGCCCGAGATGTATCAGCAACGCTACCTGACCCTGATGAATTATGCGGCGGGAGGCGACTTAGATCCCTCAAATGCCTATCGAATCGAAATCTGGCAGGCGGGTTGGAGAATGTTCGCAGATCATCCCGTCCTGGGCGTCGGCGCCGGTCAGTTTGGCACTGCTTTCGGCCTCATTTATTCGCACAAAGAGCATGGGTCGTGGATGAATCCGCACAACCTACTGATACAGGTAGCTTGTGAGTTGGGTCTGGTTGGGCTGTTGGTGTTTACTTATTTCTTGGTGCAGATCGTAACAGCGATACATTCTGTGCTCCGCATGAAAGGCAATCCCACCGTTAGATTAAACTATGAGATCGCCATGGCATGTAGCGCTATGTTTCTCAGCACGATAGTCATCAGCTTGGTGAGTCACACTCTGTATAGGCCGTACTGGTATTTGCTCGCCGGTTTCGCAGGGGCCAACCGGACCGTCGCGCTGGCCAGGCAGAGCAACAGGGCTCCGGCACCATCCGAGGAAGCGCCGGAGCAAAAAAAGACGTCAACTGAACCGGGGCATTCTCAGGAGTCCTGGCTTGTAAGCCAGTCGCCCACCTGGCGACCTTGATGGTTTCGCCAGAGTATTTCCGTAAGTGTGCAAGAAATTGGAAATATGAGGTTGGCGTGGCATTGTTGCTTGCATTCAGGTACGTAACCCTTTTCTTTTGTTCCTCTTGGACAATTCAACTCAGTCGCTAATGGCACTCAAAGTGCACCAAACTAGCAGACGGTACGACTGGTGCGGCAATTAGGGGTGTGGACTGGGCGGGAGCAGCTCTAAATAAATGGAGAAACATTGCTGAACATGCGGAAATCAATTCTCGGAGTCCTAGCACTCTTGTTCTCGGCTTGTCCACTGTGGGCGAATTGGGGCGTAGTTCAGCAGTCCGAGAGCACCTTTATCCAGGGTACGACGGTTACCGCGCAGTTTTCAACCAACGTCACGCCCGGCGATCTTCTACTGGTTCACGTAATTTGGAGTGATAACACGCTTGCGGTTAGTTCGATTGGAGACACCTTAGGTAACACCTATAACAGCGCGGCGTTGGCACAAAGCTCCACGAGCACCCTGATGCTGAGCACACAGTTGTTCTATGCGGCGAACGTAAATGGCGGTGTGGATAAAGTCACGGTTTCGATCTCGGGGACCGCCTTCCTCAATATTTTTGTCTACGAGATTACCGGAGCGGCCGCAAGTGCGCCTCTCGATGTCGCAGTCATAGGCACAGGCACGGGCTTGAGCGTGGCCACTGCACCCGCAACCACGAGTGCAGCGAACGAGTTCGTATTTGTCGGCACCGGCCACCATTTCGCCTGCGACACGGTAGGTTCTGGCTTCTTCGGACTTCAAGCTGGGCCAACCGGGCTTGACGAGTACCAGGCCGTAGCCGCCGCGGGCACCAGCGTCACGGGAACATCTTCGTTGACGGCCACCCAATCTACCTTTCCGTGGGCAGTGGTCTTGGCAGCATTTAGGAGTAATGCGGGAACGGGCGGGGGCCCGCCGACGTTGACGTCGATACAAGTCACGCCTGGCAGCCCGACATTGTCGATGGGGCAATCGGTGCAGTTGACAGCAACCGGCAGCTTCAGCGATGGAAGCACGCAGGATCTCACCAGTTCCGCAACCTGGTCATCGTCCCAGACTTCGGTAGTGACCGTCGGCACTTCAGGTCTTGCCACTGCGGGGGGGCATGGCTCTGCCTCGATTACCGCAAGTTCGGGCTCTATCTCGGGCAGCACGCTCATGTTGGTCGAAGGCAATCTGAGCGCCCTCCAACTGACCCCCGGAAATGGATCTGTAACAGCAGGTACAACACAGCAGTTTACCGCAACAGGAACTTTCAGCGACGGTACATCCGAAAATCTCACCGGCTCTGCTAGCTGGAGTTCCTCAAACACTAGCGTTGGTACCGTAAATGCGTCCGGATTGGTCACCGCGATCACCGCCGGATCCACAACCATCATCGCCACTTCGGGTGGTGTGGTCAGCTCCACACCTCTAACGGTCAAGTCGCCGCCGGGCGTCGTCGGTACACCCCTGGTGCAGGGAGCGCTCGCCCAGACAAATTATCAGTGGGCTTCATCTTGGTATGCTCAGAATCCGCCCAAGTCGGGCGGCAGTTCCTGTGCTCCTGGCCCGTGTATTGCTCAAACTTTTCTAAATGCTAACACCGCAGGAAACATGATCTTTGTGTGGGTCAGTTGGAATACCAACAGCTTCAGCCTGATGAGCCTTTCCGATACGGCAGGAAACGTTTACACGCATGTTCCTGGGTTTCCCTCGGTGAAGGCCAATGGCATTATCGACGATTTTTGGGTTACCTACAATATACCCGGAGCTGTTAATAACAAAGTGATAGGCCTCTTTGGAAGCGGAACAGCGAAACCGACCTACTTGCAAATCATGGAATTCTCGGGCATCGCTGCTTCCAACGCGTTGGACGTATTATCGGTCAATTCCACGAAGTTGCAGTGTAACGGTCCCTGCATACTATCTACCGCGCCTTCGCCTTCCACCACGCAGGCCTCGGAATTGCTTTTGGCGATTTTTGACTTTATTAATTGTGGAAATGTTTGCTCGTCAGTGCAATTTACGGCGGGAAGCGGCTGGACCCCTGATGCCGTGTGCACCGGGTGCCAAGGATGGGCCGGCAACGTCAGCGGCGCGGTTCTGATTGAACACCAAATCGTATCGTCAATCGGTTCGTATGTGGCAACTGCCCTCGAGAAACCAGCCAATTTCCCCAACTTTGATGCCTACTTATTTGCCTTCAGGCAGAAGGGACCGTAGCGGCGAAGCAGTGAACCTTTTGAGTTAGGGCGAATTCTGGCAACGGAGAGATATGCGGAAACCAATATTAGGGCTTGCACTACTGCTATTTTCGGCTTTTCCCTCATTGGCCAATTGGGGGGTAGTTCAGCAGACGCAGAGCACGCTGGCCAGCGCGACCACGACCACCAACGCTCAGTTCGGAACCAGTGTCACGGCTGGCGACTTGATTATTGTCCATGTCAATTGGTTTGACACTACCAATAACGTCAGTTCTGTTACGGACACGCTCGGCAATACGTTTATAAGCGCGGCGGGACCAGCCCGCAGATCCGGCGCGGTTAGCACGCAACTATTCTACGCCGCGAATGTTACTGCCGGTATCGACCAGATTGTTGTTGTCATGTCGGCGGCCACCAAGATCGATATGTTCGTCTATGAGATTTCCGGAGCTGCGACTACTAATCCCTTTGATGTCGCGTCAACGGGCAGCGGCAGTGGCACCGCGGTAACGGCGGGATCGATTACGACCGGAGCTCCAGGCGATTTCGTATTTGTGGGTATTGGAAATTCAGGCCAGTCGTGGAATGCGCCAGGCACCAATTTTATTGGTCTCCAGGAGAACGCGTTCGCGCTTGGCGAATTCGCTACTGTCGCTGCCGCCGGGGGCGCTGTGACCGGCACGTCGACATTCAGCGTCAGTGTGCAGTGGAGCGCCGCAATGGCGGCGTTCCATTGTAACCCAGGCACCATAACCGGTGGCACCCCTACGCTGACCTCCATACAGGTCAGTCCGGCTAGCCCCACCTTTTCCATGGGCACCTCCCGGCAGTTCACAGCCACCGGAGTGTTCAACGACGGCAGCACCCAAGACCTGACAAATTCGGCCACCTGGTCGTCTGGCAATCCATCCGTGGCGACGGTCAGCACCTCGGGTTTCGTTACCGCCACCAGCCACGGCACATCTTCGATTTCTGCTGCCTCAGGGTCGATTTCCGGCAGCACTGCACTGTTGGTCGAAGGCTCTCTAACTGCTCTGCAAATCACCCCGGCAAACGCTTCGCTCCCACAGGGAGCAATCCAGCAGTTCACCGCGACTGGATCTTTTAGTGACAGCACTTCTGAAAACCTGACCAGCTCCGTCCGCTGGAGTTCCTCCAATACCGCAGTCGCGACCGTCAACGCTTCTGGACTGGTCACTACCAGCGGTGTCGGATCGGCAACGATCACCGCCACTTCGGGTAGCATGACCACGTCGGCGCCTCTGACTGTTACTCAGCCATCGGGCGTTATCGGGCCTCCGGTCTCGCAAGCCCCTCTGGTTCAAACCAACTATCAGTCATTTACCTCATACTATATGGGTGCGCCACCGGCTGTGGGCGGGAGTTCCTGCACACCGGCACCGTGCATTGCGCAGACCTTTCTGAACGCCAACACGGCAGGGAATCTTATTTTCGTGTGGGCCAGCTGGTCCAGCGGAGGATTTACTCTCTCCAATTTATCGGACACTGCGGGCAACCTCTACACTCACGTACCGGGCTACCCGGCCGCAAATTCCAACGGCTCCGTGTCAGACTTTTGGGTCGCTTACAACGTGGTCGCGAGTTCAAATAATCGGGTCACCGCCCAATTTGGAAGCGGAACCGTCAGTGGCACTTATCTTCAGATCATGGAGTATTCAGGGTTGGCCGCTGTTAATGCTATGGATGTTTCCTCCGCCGTGGCGGCCCGACCCTCGTGCACCGCACCTTGCACCCTGAGCACCGCACCTTCGCCAGTTACCAACCAGCCAGCCGAGTTGGTGGTGGCCATTTTCGACGTTTTGAACTGCAGCTCAACTTGCACCGGGTTTCAGTTCACTGCGCAAAGTGGCTGGAGCCCGGACGAAAATTGCACGGGTTGTGTAGGTTGGGGCGGAACCAGCGTGTCCGGAGCTGTTCTGATCGAGCATAGACTCGTGTCGGCGGTCGGTTCCTTTACCGCAACAGCCTCTGAGAGTTCGGTGTCCTTCCCGAAATACAACTCATACTTATTCACTTTTAAGCAAGGACCTTGACACCTGCGCGGCGAGCTGCCAATCCCTTTAAGTTCACGCAACTTGCTTGGTTCGGATTCGCGCCGGGGGCTGCGGCGAGCGGGACAGCCAGGAAGGCAAGCAAGGTAACGAAAAGGGTCAGTCGTTTCATGCCTATGTTCTTAGGCATGTCTCCATCAGGAGCAGCCGCTCCCTTGCAGGACTTGAGAATCGCTGGTGGTAGCCTTGATACTTTTGGTGTACGTCAGGGTGGTGCAGCCGGTCTTGCTGATGGTGATGGAGTGGGGAGTATAGTTCACCATGGTTGGCGAGGACGACGAGGTGCCTGACGCTGAATGATCCGTGAGCACCAGAGTGGCTTTT
>DATMOO010000005.1:0-7756 GCA_035568275.1 Candidatus Sulfotelmatobacter sp. | reverse complement strand
TGGAACGACATCGGGAACAAACTCATCGCCATGGCGCAGGACTTTCCCGAAGACAAGTACGATTTTAAGGTGCAGAAGGACGAGCGCACCTTTGCCCTGAATCTTCTCCATGCCGCCGCGCTGGATTTCGTCCTGATACGGCGGATTTCCGGATCAAACGTTGGGCCCGACTTCGGCGAGGGCGACAATCCCACGCGTGAGGCTTTCAAGACCAAAGCCGACATCGCCAAGTTCGTGCAAGAGGCCGTCGCCGCCGGAGCGAAAGTGATTCAACAGCAGGGCGACGCGGGGCTGGACAATACTACGAAGTTTTTCGGCAATCGGCTGGCCCACAACTCCTCCATTTGGACATTCGCTATCGAGCACAGCGGCGAGCACTATGGCCAGCTTGTGGTCTACTATCGCGCAAACAACCTGGTGCCACCGGACTCGCGGCGGCAGTAGGTCTATGAAAGTTCAAGACTGAAATTCCTACCGAGGCGCTCTCAATCGGATATTTCACTTGGGGCTAATCGCGCCAGCGGCGGGCCAGTCCGTGTCGCCCACGCGCTTGAGGTTCATCTCGAAGAAGCGGACGGGGTCCTTGCCCGATACGATGCGGTCGCCAACCTCGTTCCACGCACCATCCTTAATGACGGCCGTGTAGTGGATCGTCATCGGCCCGGCGGGGATGTCCCATGCGTAGCCATCCGACGCGAGCGCCAGCACGAAATCGCCGACGTTGCCCATCGCATGAGAGTGCAGCATGTAGACCTTTGTCGCCGGGTTGAACGAAATGGTCCCGAAAGCATTGAAGGTGACTTTGCCATCTGGATCATATCCCCGGCCCTCAATGACCTTCACCGACCCATCGAGGAACGGGCCGATTCGCTCCGTTTGCGTAAAGGTGTGCTTCTCGCCGGATGGCAGGATGGTCCAAGCAGGGCCTCTCCACACTCCGTCCATGTACGCCAGCCGGAGCATGGCGTCGCGCTGTGCCGCAATGAGGGCTGTCGGGCTGGGACGCTCTTGCGCTGGAACAACGAACGACAATCCCACAATCATCATGAGTGCCGATGCCAGGAGTATGAGAGGAGTAAACCGGTGTCGATACATTTCTGTTCTCCTAAGACGGAGCATTGTGCAACAGAATTTATCACGATTTGGCCATGTGGATTGTTTTCGACCACACCAGCACTCAACACGACCGCCAAGGCCGCCAGAAATGCATCCCGTTTTGCTGACTACGCGGCGCAAGGTAGAATTGCCCTGACGAAAGGGTCGCTCACCGCAAAATGACCAAAGATGACATTCAGCTGCTCTACGAATACGACCGCTGGGCAAACAATAGGGTCTTGCAAGTGGTCTCTAAGCTCACCGTCGAGCAGTTCACGCGCGATCTGGGTGGCAGCTTTCACTCCGTGCGAGATACACTCGTGCACATCATCAGCGGCGAGTGGGGCTGGCTTGCATATTGGAAGGAGCCGATTCATAGCTCCGCCTTCTTGACAGATTTGAGAAAGAGACGGGATGCCTTGTTTAGTCCGGATGCATTCCCCAACGTCGCTGCAGTGCAACTAAAGTGGGGAGAAGTTGAGAAGGAACTGATCGAGTTCGTGAATCGCCTGACAAACGAATCCTTGGAAAGAATGCTCCCTCTTCGCACAACGCAAATCAGTTTGGCCCACCTCATGCAGCATCTGGCGAACCATTCCACTTACCATCGAGGTCAAGTCGCGCTGATGATGCGCCAGCTTGACGCCGAGCCTCTTGCCACGGACTTCCATGTGTTTTTGGTCGAAGGCCGCCGCGAGGCTGCGCCTGGACTTTAGAAAGCCACAAATTCGGTAGGCGATGTCCGGTAAGCGCGTTAACCAGATGGCACTTGGTCGGTAGACGCGCATCTCGTCAGCGCTTGATTTCCTGACGAGATGCCGACTTCTCAGGGCTAATCCGCACCGTGGCAACTATCTGGAAGCTACCAGAAAAGCATCAAACCCTTCGTCGATTCACGTCGAACTAGGAATTGTTAATCTTCACAGCAGTGAGCTAAATTTCCTGCCGTAAGGTGCTAAGTATGGCCAAGCTTGCGCCAATCACCATACTCACGAGCCAATTGGCAGTATCCTAAGACTCGCTGAACTTATCGAAAGGGGCGACTGTTCCACGTAGCAACCGGATGGAGTCAAATGGCTGCCGTGAACCTGATTGGCTCGTACAACTACGCGCTCGTGGCGCTTTCGGTGTTGATTGCCATGTTTGCGTCGTACGCGGCTCTGGATCTCGCCGGTCGCGTAACAGCCGCGGGCGGCTGGACTCGCGTGTTTTGGCTATTGGGCGGGGCCGGAGCGATGGGGACTGGCATTTGGTCCATGCACTACATTGGGATGCTGGCGTTCATCCTGCCAATTCCCGTGGCCTACCATTGGCCGACCGTTCTGCTGTCACTGTTTGCGGCCGTCCTTGCGTCGGGCATTGCGCTGTACGTGGTGAGCCGGCAGAAAATGGGTGCCTCCCGAGCGGTCGCTGGAAGTGTCCTGATGGGTGCGGGTATTGCGAGTATGCATTACATCGGCATGGCCGCGATGCGTTTACCGGCTATATGCCAGTTTAATTCCTCCCGCGTCGTCATGTCCGTCGTGTTCGCGGTTCTGATTTCTTTCGCAGCGCTATGGATTACCTTTCACTTCCGAGATGAGAAAACGGGCATCGGCCGGGAAAAGTTAGCCGGAGCCGTCGTGATGGGTGCTGCGATCCCCGTCATGCATTACACCGGCATGGCCGCCGCTAGTTTCTCGCCCTCGGGCATGCCGGCGGACCTGGCTCACGCCGTAAGCATCTCCACACTTGGCACTGCCGGAATTGCCGCCATCACCTTTGTCGTCCTCGGGCTGGCTCTACTGACATCCTGGATGGATAGGCGATTCGCTGTCCAGACCTTGGAACTGCAGGAAGAGAAGCTGCAGCGAAGCGAGGCGTACTTGGCGGAGGCGCAGAGGCTCACGCACACAGGGAGTTGGGCCTGGCAGGTAGCGGGGGGAGACGCCGTGCATCTGTCCGAGGAATGGTACCGGATTTATGGCTTCGATCCAGAAAATGGCCCGCCGGCTCTTGAAGAACGCCAGCAGCGCACTCATCCGGAGGATCGAGCTAAGTGGCAAGGGGCAATCGATCGAGCAATCGCTGAAAAGTCGGAATACGAAGTGGAATTCCGAATCCTTCTTCCAGATGGCTCTGTCAAACACATCCACACCGTCGGCCATCCTGTTTTAAACGCATCCCGAGATTTAGTGCAATTTGTGGGTAGCTCGACGGACATCACCGAGCGCAAGCGGGCAGAGCAGGCGACCCTTTTGCTGGCTGCGATTGTGGAATCGTCGCACGATGCGATTGTGAGCAAAAGTCTGAATGGCGTGATAACCAGTTGGAATAGGGGCGCAGAACGGCTGTTCGGCTACGCTGCGGAAGAAGCGGTTGGCCAGAACATCACACTGATTATTCCTCCTGAGCGTCGTGACGAAGAAAGAACGATTATTGAGCAGCTCACGCGAGGCGAGCGGGTCGACCACTTCGAGACGGTCCGCATGCGCAAGGATGGCAGCCTGCTCGACGTTTCCCTGACAATTTCCCCGATGAAAGATGCCTCGGGCCGCGTGGTTGGGGCATCAAAACTGGCGCGGGACATAACCGATCGCAAACGTGCCGAAGAAGCGCTGCGTCAGGCGCAGACGGATCTCGCGCACGCCAGCCGGCTGACCACCATGGGAGAGTTCACTGCCTCTCTGGCACACGAAGTGAAACAACCGATCGCCGCAGCAGTCACAGACGCCAATACCTGCGTGCGATGGATTACACGCGATGAACCCGATCTGAAAGAGGCGCGCGAGGCTGCGTGGAGAATTGTCAAAGACGCAAAGCGTGCCGCGGAAATCATCAACCGGGTCCGCCTGCTCTTTAAGAAGGGCACTCCGCAACGGGAGTCGGTTGACGTAAACGAAGTTGCTCGAGAGATGATCGTCCTCCTGGGGGACGAGGCATCGCGGCACTCGATATCAGTCCGAACAGAGTTGGCGGAAGATCTTCCCCATGTCATAGGAGACCGTGTGCAATTGCAGCAGGTGCTGATGAACCTCATCGTGAACGGCGTCGATGCGATGCACGACGTGGATGGGCCGCGTGAGCTAATCATCAAGTCGCAGCCAGCCGAAAACAACGAACTGCTGCTGTCGGTCAGCGATACCGGCGTAGGACTGCCCCGGAACCAGGCAGATCAGATCTTTAACGCCTTCTTTACTACCAAGGCTCACGGCACCGGCATGGGACTTCGCATCAGCCGCTCGATTATCGAATCGCATGGTGGTCGCTTGTGGGCTGCCGATAACTCTCCGCGCGGCGCAAGTTTTTGTTTCACCCTGCCCACCAAAGCCGAGGCAGATGAATGACACACGAAGTCTCTCCCGCAGGTGTTCGTCATTCATGAGGTTGCCCCCTGTGCGTGAGGCCATCCAAGAGGCGACGCAGCGATGAACTCAATCATTGGACCGATTTTGTAACCCCGATCGAAGGTGTCCGCGTGAGGGGCTACCATGCAAAAGGGATCGGTAATCATGGTATGAAGTGAATCAGTCCCGAGTGACGGGCTATTCGGAATTTAAGGTCAGTTGTGGATTAGTACCGACAACGTGCTTGTGTTCACCGATTCCCTTTCACTTGCCTGGTAAGTCGCAAGTCAAATCCATTTCTCTAGCAGTCAGTAGTCCCCGTTTAGTCTTGTCTTGGCCATTGCCGCTTAGTGACCAACGATCCCCTGAAACGTCAATAGAGCAGCACCCAGCGAGATAGAGCCGGACCGCGGTAGTTTTTAGAAGTTTGTCGGATTTGGGAACCCGCGGCGATTGATCTGCGTAAAGGATTTAGAGGTGTTCCATGCCAACTCTGCCCGGAAATCTTCGGTACGCTATGCGGCAGTTCCGGTTGTCCCCCGTTTTCGCTGCCACAGCCATGTTAACGCTGGCTTTGGGAATCGGGGGAACCACGGCTATTTTTACCTTAATCCACGCCGTGATGCTGCGTTCCTTACCGGTTGCTGACCCCGGCATGCTTTATCGGATTGGCGAAGGCGATGATTGCTGCGTGGAGGGGGGTCCTCAGGATCAATGGGGAATGTTTTCGTTCGCGTTGTACGAGCGGCTGAAGGCCGAGACACCGGAATTCGAGGAAGTAGCCGCATTCCAGGCTGGGCGGGGCATGTTGGGTGTGCGGCGCCAGGGGGTCGATTCGATTGCAAGACCTCTGCGCTCCGAGTACGTGACCGGCAATTATTTCTCGACGCTCGGAGTGCGGGCCTTCGGCGGACGAGTGTTTACGCCGGAGGACGACAAACCAGCGGCTCCCCCAGTTGCGGTGCTAAGCCACCGCGTATGGCAAACCACCTATGCTTCCGATCCTTCGGTTGTCGGTTCAACTTTTGTGTTGGAGGGCCATCCATTCACGGTCATCGGGGTTGCACCTGCCGGATTTTTTGGTGAGACGCTGCAAAGTGACCCTCCTGATATTTGGGTCCCGCTGCAACAGGAAGCCATGATTGATAGTCAAGGTGGTCTCATCCATCAGTCCATTTCCGCGTGGCTGCGTGTCATCGGTCGATTGCGGCCGGGAGCTTCCATAGACGGAATGGCGCCGCGCTTGACAGGAGCATTGCGGCAATGGTTGCAGAATGATTCGGGCTATCCTGCCGTCTGGATGCCGGACGTGATCCGGATGCTTCCCAAACAGGTGGTCAACGTGGTGCCTGCCGGCGCAGGTGTGGCAGTGATGAAGGAGGAATACGGTCGGAGCTTACAAATCCTGCTTTCGGTGTGCGGGTTGGTCCTGTTGATCGCGTGCGCCAATGTGGCGAATCTACTCCTAGCGCGCGGGGTAGCGCGGCGTGGACAAACGGCAATTCGGCTGGCGGTGGGGGCGACGCCGCGGCGAATCATTTTGCAGGCTCTAACGGAAAGTGTCTTGCTCGCCGTTGGCGGAGGCATCGTCGGGCTTCTTGTGGCAATGGCAGCGGCGCGGTTGCTGCTTGCGCTCGCGTTCCACAGTGCACATTTCCTCCCGATCAGCGCGGCGCCATCGCTCGCAGTACTGGCGTTTGCATTTGGTTTGTCGCTGCTAACGGGGATTATCTTTGGAGCGGCTCCCGCGTGGCTGGCCACGAGAACCGATCCGGCGGAAGCATTGAGAGGATCAGGGCGCGGCACAAAAGACCGTTCCTCTTTCACTCGCAAGGCATTGTTGGTCGCGCAGGCCACTATGTCCGTAGTCCTTGTCGCCGGCGCGACCATGCTGGCAAGAAGCCTGAACAAACTCGAACGTCAGGATTTCGGATATCAGGTAAAGGGGCGCGTGGAGGTGGATATGAATAGTCCACCAGCCAGCTACACGCAGCCACAGCTAGCGACCCTCTACCGCCAGCTGGAAGAAAAACTCAATCGCATACCAGGGGTGCAAGGATCAGGGCTGGCAATGTATAACCCGCTCACGGACAACTGGGGCGAACTCATCATGGTTGCCGGCCATCCTGCTGGCAAGTTGAACGAAGAATCGGGTGCGTCGTGGGATCGCGTGAGTGCCAACTATCTTCAGAATCTTGGCATGCCGATTCTACGCGGGCGTGCATTTACCGGGGCGGACAACGAAACCACGGCGCCGGTGGCGATTGTCAACGAGGCTTTCGTGAAACGTTTTTTCAAGAGCGACGAGGACCCCCTGGCGCAGCACTTCGGGCTAGACGTGCCCGAACTTGCCGGGACATTCAGCATCGTCGGAGTCGTGCGCGATGCGAAGTTTGCGGGCTGGGGGTTGAGCCGGCCTGCGCGTCCCATGTTCTACGTGCCGCTAGCTCAGAACGTAGACTACTCCAACGAGATGATGAGAAAACTTGAGGTGCGCTCGCACTTCATCGGCGGAATCATGCTGGTAACGAATCTGTCCCCTGGGGCGTTGGAGGCGCAGCTAACCAGGATGTTTGCGGAGTTGGATCCCAACCTGACGATTAACAGCATCAGAACCATGCAGCAGCAGATAGAACTTTCCTTCGAT
Source organism: Candidatus Sulfotelmatobacter sp. (assembly GCA_035568275.1). Lineage (GTDB taxonomy): Bacteria > Acidobacteriota > Terriglobia > Terriglobales > Acidobacteriaceae > Sulfotelmatobacter. The sequence continues at coordinate 688 of DATMOO010000005.1, read as the reverse complement.
CAGGAGCGTGCGGTGGCCGGCCTCGCTAGCTTGTTCGGGATTGTGGCTCTGGTGCTGGCAGCTATCGGATTATACGGCGTCACGGCATATACCGTTGCGCAGCGAACCAACGAAATTGGCATTCGTATGGCCCTTGGCGCCGACCGCGGGAAAGTGGTTCTACTCGTTCTGCAGGGGGCATTCAAGCGAGTGTTGATTGGGCTGGTATTGGGGCTTCCCCTGGCGATTGGCGCAGGACGTTTGATCTCCGCTCAACTCTATGGTGTTTCCTCGTGGGACCCACTCGCGCTGGCCGTGGCTGCGGGCGCGCTTGCGATCTGCTCATTCTTCGCGGCTATCATTCCGGCAACCCGCGCGGCATCAATATCACCCATGAACGCGCTGAGAATTGAGTAGCGCAGCATCGCTAAAGCGTCGGCTAGTCCTGGTAACTCGCGTAATCGGACAAGTTCGTACCCGTACCCATTTGATGTCCGGTGATGCTGTTTATCGGTACGAATCTTCCAAGGTTCTCAACAATGTGCTGCGCGATTACCAACCCATTTGACGCATCCGCTCTAGGATGAGTCCGCTATAGTGATTCATGTGATCGGGCCGTCGCTTCAGGGGCAACGGCAGAATTGCGGCGAGTTGGGCCGCTTGTTGCCGGTCGATACTCCGGGCTGAGGTTCGGTAGTAGTAACGGCAC
>DATMOO010000004.1:0-8519 GCA_035568275.1 Candidatus Sulfotelmatobacter sp. | reverse complement strand
ACAAGATCTATGGCGTGCTCGAAATCAGTGAACGGCACCGGCATCGGTACGAATTCAACCGCGAGTACGAGGAGCCATTGGTGGCTGCCGGGTTGCGCATTTCTGGGTCGACGCCGGACGGGACGTACGTGGAGATGGTGGAGTTGCCGGATCATCCGCACTTTATCGGGTGCCAATTCCATCCTGAATTCAAGTCGAAGCCGCTCGAGCCGCATCCTTTATTTAAGACATTTGTAGGAGCGGCTTACGAATATGGGCAGAAGCGGAAGGCTGAGAAAGAAACGGTCGAGGTGGAGATGTTCCATCGGCCGGAGCGAGTCGGGGGGCGATAGAATAACCACGAAGGACACGAAGTTACACGAAGGCCTCTCAGGGCGTCGTGTTCTTGCGTGTCCTTGATTTTTGGGATGACAACTTCGTTCCAAGTCGGAGATATCCATATTGGATCGGGTGATCTGTTTCTGATCGCAGGACCGTGCGTGATCGAGAGCGAAGAGCACGCGATCCGGATGGCGGAAATCATCAAGGGAGTGACGAAGTCGCTCGATTTTCCATTTATCTTCAAAGCGAGTTATGACAAAGCGAACCGAACGTCGATTCGAAGCTATCGGGGGCCGGGGCTGAAGGAAGGTCTGCGGATTCTGAAGAAGATCAAGAATGAGCTGAACCTGCCGGTGTTGACCGATGTGCATGAGACGGCGGACGTCGCGAAGGTCGCGGAAGTGGTGGATGTGCTGCAGATTCCTGCATTCCTCAGCCGGCAGACCGATCTTGTGGTGGCAGCGGCGTTGAGCGGGCGCGTGGTCAACATCAAGAAGGGGCAGTTTGTTGCTCCGTGGGACATGCGGCATGCGGTGGAGAAGTGCCGCGAGGCGGGGAATGCGCAGGTTTTTCTCACCGAACGCGGGGCGAGCTTTGGCTACAACAATCTGGTGGTTGATATGCGATCGCTGCCGATCATGCGGAAGTTTGCGCCGGTCGTTTTCGATGCGACGCACTCAGTGCAGTTGCCATCTTCGCAGGGGGACGACAAAGGGCCGGCGGTGAGTGGGGGACAGCCGGAGTTTATCCCGGTGCTGGCGAGGGCGGCAGTGGCGGCTGGGGTGGATGGCGTGTTCATGGAAGTGCACGACAATCCGAAGGAAGCGAAGTCGGATGGGGCGAATGCGTTGGAGTCGACCAAGCTGCGGGGAGTATTGAAGGAATTGCTGGCAGTGAACAAGGCGCTGGCGGAGGCACATGCGACGCCGTGACGTAGTGGGCGACGGGACACCAGCGCTGAAGCGCTCTTAAACGGACTCCTGACGCGGCGCTAAAACGCCACTCTTCCACGAAGGGGCGGCTATCGCCGCCCCGTTCATTCCTAGACGCCCTGATTATTCCAGCACCCAGATGTTCTTCTTGGCGCACATCTCCTTGAGGATTTTTGGCCACACGGTGACACGGACTTCTCCTAAGTGTGCTTTGCGGAGGAGGAGCATCAGGGTGCGGGACTGGCCGATGCCACCGCCAATGGAGAGCGGGAGCACGTTGTTGATGATTCCCTGGTGGTAGGGGAATTTTAGATTGTCGAGCAGGTTGGACATCTCGAGTTGCTTGCGCAGGGTTTCGGCATTCACGCGGATGCCCATGGAGCTCGGCTCGTGGCGGCGCTGGGTGACGTGGTTCCAGACCAGAATGTCGCCCTTGAGACCGTGGGTCTCGCGGTTAGTCTGATTGCTGGTGTCGGTGATCCAGCCGTCTTTTAAGGGACATCCAATACCGATAATGAAGACCGCCGGATATTTCTGCAGAATCACCGTCTCGCGACGCTTGCGAGGGAGATCAGGGTACATGGCCAAGAGTTCTTCGGCATGAAGAAAGGTGAGCTCCTCGGGCAGATTGGGGTAACGAGGACTGCTGAGTTCGGAGAACATTTCTTGCGCGAACTTCTCAGCGCCGCCGAGGACTTTCCAGATTTTGCGCACAATGGATTTCAGGAATTCCAGATTGCGCTGCTCGGCAGTGATGGTGCGTTCCCAATCCCACTGATCGACGTAAGCAGAATGATCGTGATCGAGGAAATAGTCTTTGCGGACGGCGCGCATATCGGTGCAGATGCCTTCGCCAGGGCGGCAGTTGAACTGCTTGAGGGCAACGCGCTTCCACTTGGTTGCGGCCTGAACGACCTGGGAGTCAATGGGATTCTTGTTTCGGTCGTTGGAGATGTGGAACTGGATGGGCGTGCGGGAGCCGTCGCGGTCGAGCATGTCGTTGACGCCACTTTCGGCGTCGACGATCAGCGGGACCTGGACCATGATCAGGCCGAGTTCTTTACAAAGATTGTCTTCGATGTAACGGCGCAAGTGGAAAAGTGCTCTTTGCGTTTCCTTCGGAGTTAGAAGCGGGTGATAGTCCTGGGGCAGGATCTTCTCCAACTCGGCATAGTCCCCGATGCCTGGACCTGCCAGGTCGGCTTTTTTGCTGGCTTGAGTGTCGGAATAGGACGGGGTTGCGGTCGACGTGTGGTCGATTTCAGATGTGGGCGAGGAGATGCTGGGCTCCGAAAAACAAAGACTCATGGGCGTGATACTCCTTCGTTGTTCAGACAAGGGTGGTGCAGTCCCTTTGGGAAGTGGCATTCGCGTCTATTGGACTGCAGCGGAGTCTCATAGACCGTGCTCAGAATCACAGCGGAGTGTGTGTGGGGCGGCGGGGTTGGTGACGGCGCGTTTCTCGACCGGGGCATTGACTCCACACGTCATGTGTTAGATTGAAATTCTTCGCATGAAACACGTTGCCAATTGGGCTTTGAATAGGGCGGTGGCGCAAGCGGCGACGTACGCCGACGTTCGGGTCATTGCGCAGCGCAGTCGGGCCCTGAGCACCAAGAATGGGAAAGTGGGAAGCGCATCGGATTCGGAATCAGTGGGGATGAATGTGCGCGTGATCGTCGATGGCGCGTGGGGGTTCGCAGCGTCGGCGGAGTTGGGGCGCGGGGCCGTGGAAGCTACCGCGGCACGGGCGGTCGAGATCGCCAAGGCGTCGGCACGGGTGAAGAGGGAAGACGTTCGGCTGTCGGCGGAGAAGCCCGCGATTGCGGAGTGGAGTACGCCTTACCAGATCGATCCGTTCACGATCTCGGTGGAACAAAACATTGAACTGTTGTTGAGAATTGATGCGGAATTGCGATCGGTGGCGGGAGTCACGCTGGCCGAAACGAATCTGAACTTCAGCCGTGAGGAACAGTGGTTTGCGTCGTCTGAAGGCGCGGACATTCATCAAACGAAACTTTCTACCGGCGCCGGGTATGCAGCCCTGTCGTTTGCGGGAAGCGAGATTCAGAAGAGGTCGTATCCCAATTCGTTTGGCGGGCAGTGGCAGAACAAAGGGTATGAGCTGATCGAAGAATTGAAGCTTGTGGAGAATGCACGGCGCATTGCGGAAGAGGCGGTCGCGCTGCACAAAGCGGATCAATGTCCGGAGGGAAGGTTCGACATCATCCTCGACAGCTCGCAGCTTGGGTTGCAGATCCATGAATCGGTGGGGCATCCGATCGAACTTGATCGCGTCTTGGGGATGGAGGCGAACTTCGCTGGAACGTCTTTCTTGACACTGGATAAGCTGCGCACCCTGCGATACGGCAACGATCTGGTGAATGTGGTTGCGGATGCGCGGCAGGAGCATGGTCCGGGGCTGGGAACATTTGGATTCGATGATGAAGGCGTGGCGGCGCAGTGCACGCCGATCATCACGAATGGGCTGTTCACCGGTTATCTAAGTTCGCGCGAGACTGCGCATACGATCGGGGAAACTCGTTCCGGCGGGACGATCCGCGCGGAAGGATGGAACCGGCTGCCGATGATCCGCATGACGAATATAAGCTTGCTGCCGGGGGAGAAGCCACTCAGCCTGGAGCAACTGATTGCGGCGACGGATCACGCGATCCTGATGCAGACGAATCGCTCGTGGTCGATTGATGACAAGCGCTACAACTTTCAATTCGGGTGCGAGATTGGGTGGGAGATCAAGGGTGGAAAGCGCGTGCGGATGGTGAAGAATCCGTCGTATTCGGGGATCACCACGGAGTTCTGGAATGCGCTGGACGCAGTTTGCTCGCGCGACGAGTGGACGCTGTGGGGCACACCGAATTGCGGCAAGGGACAGCCGCAGCAGGTGATGGGAACGGGGCATGGAGCCGCGCCGGCGAGATTTCGAGGAGTCAAGGTGGGGAGTGCTTTCAAGAGGAATTAGACTACCACCGAATCACACAGGCACGGAGATCCACTCAAGTTTGCATGCTGACTAAGGAACAAGCCGGTGATGTCTTCGACCGCATCCGAAAGCTCTCGAGCGCGGACGAGGTGGAAGTTCTCTTCTCGGGCGGGCGGTTTGCGCTGACTCGGTTCGCGAATAACGTCATTCATCAGAATGTGGCGGATGAAAATCATGTGGTGTCGGTGCGGACGGTGTTTGGTGGAAGGACCGCGCGGGCGACTACGAACAAGTTCGATGATCAGAGTCTGCGGCAGGTGGTGCGATCCTCGGAAAGTCTGGCCAAGGTTCAGCATCCAGATCCGGACCTTTGGCCCATGCCTTCTGAAGATGAAGGGGCCGGGCTTCGCCCTGGCCTGACAGGCGAGGCGCCTGTCTCTACGCGAATCGTGACGCGGGTCGTGCCTTCCCGATATTTTGGACAGACTGCGACAATCACTCCTGAGTTGCGGGCGCAGGGTGTCAGCAAAATTGTCGGGGTTGCGGATCGGCATGGGCTCACTACGGCTGGGGTCTTCTCGAGCGGAGAATGGTTTGAGGGGATCTTCAATTCGCGCGGGTTGAGCCGGTGGCATACGCAGACTTCTGCGGAAGTTTCGATCACCATGCTGGCGGCGGATTCCTCAGGGTGGCAGAAGGCGAATTCGCCGGATGTGGCGAATCTTGACCCGCTGAGACTGGCCGAGACTGCCGCGCAGAAGGCCGTTGAGACCGCGCATCCACGGGAGATTCCGGCGGGGAAGTACACGGTGATCCTGGAACCTGCCGCTGTGCTCGACATTGTGGGCTTCATGTTCTGGGACTATTCGGGAATGGCGATTCTCGATCAACGATCGTTTCTGACCGGGCGGATCGGCGCGAGGCTGTTCGGAGACAACATCACGATTGTTGACGACGTAGCGCATCCCTTGCAGTCTGGGTCTCCCTTCGATGGAGAAGGTGTGACCCGGAAAACAATCCCGTTGGTGGAGAATGGGATCATCAAGCGCGTCGTGTACGCCCGTGCGACCGCGGAAAGAATGAAGAAGTCCGAGTATGGCGAAAAAGCCGGGCCGATTGAGGCGACGGGGCACGGTTTCCCCCTGCCTAACGAGATGGGAGAGATGCCGCTGAATATTGTGTTCGCACTGGCGGGGGATCCGCAGACCATCGAGCAGATGATTGCATCGACGGAGAGGGGAATCCTGGTTACACGGCTGTGGTACATCCGCGAGGTCGAGCCGTTTGAAAAAGTGCTCACCGGCATGACTCGCGATGGCACGTTTCTTGTGGACAACGGACGCCTGCAGGGCGGAGTACGCAACTTCCGGTTCAACGAAAGCTTGATCCATATGCTTTCCAATGTCGAAGCGATGAGTGTGCCGGTGCGGGCGTGCGGAGAGGAATCGTTCGATATGGTGGTGCCCGCGATGAAGGTGAAGGAATTCAACTTCACTGAAGTGACGAAGTTCTGAGAGGACCGAACGTGAATGCGAGGATTGACGCCAGGGCTTTCGCCGACCGCTGGATTTCCGAATGGAATCGCAAAGACGTGGAAGCGGTGCTATCCCATTTCAGCGAAAGCGTAAACTTCACGTCGCCTCGCGCGAAAGCGACTGTGGGTACATCGAGGGTTGAAGGAAAGTCCCGTCTGAGGGAGTACTGGACCAAAGCTATCGATCGGATTCAAACGATCCACTTCACTCTGGACTATGTGATCCGCGACGGAGATCGTATCGGTCTCGTCTTTATCGCCGAGATTGACGGAAGGCGGATGCGCTGTGTTGAGTTCATGGTCTTCGGCGACGACGGGTTGGTTCGCGAAGGCGAGGCCATGCAGGGCATCGAGCTCTAGCCGTTAGTTCCTTTCGCTTACTCGAGGACAGCTTAATCGACGTGTGTTCCGCACTTCTGCATCGATTCGAACTGTCCGCGAGTTGCCGGAATACTTCTTGTTTTCACCCGTAAATGACTGCTTTCATCGGCCTGTTTCAGGCTCAAGTCCGCACCTCTTATTCTCGTCTAATCCCTTCAAAGAAAAGCAGTTAGCTCCGGTTGTTCAATGACTTCGGTAACTTTGATTCGCCTATGGCGAGGTGTACGCTGCCCTTGAGTTGAAGATGGCAGCCGAAGGCACAGCACCGATGATGGACGCGCAGATAAATGCAGCACCGTATGAAGATTTGCAGAGCGCTCCGCGATTTCCGCTTCACCTTTCTGCGTCGGTGAAGACGGAAGGAACCGCGTACAACGCTCAGACGGAAAACATCTCGGCGAACGGCGTGCTTTTCGCAATGGATCGCGATGTGCCAGTGGGGTCAATTGTGGATTTCACGATTCTGCTGCCGGCCGATGTCGTGGGTGCGCGGCAGAACGTGCAGATCGATTGCCGAGGCCGCGTGGTGCGCAGCTTCGATGACCGCGGACGGCGTGGCGTCGGGGTTGTAATCGACGAATATCACTTCGAACGGGCGTAAACCAAGGGACGAATGGCTACCAATCCGGTTGGCGTGGAAGAAAATTTCGGGGCAGGCGAGGACGCTGGGCAGGGCCAGTTCGTCCGGGTGATTGTGGCCGACACACAGGCCATATTCCGCGCCGGTTTGCGGAAGATCTTCGCGCTGGAAGACGACATTCGGGTGGTGGGGCAAGCCGAGACTCTGGCGCAAACGCAATCGGCAGTCGCGAAGTTTTCCAGCGACGTGCTGATCTTTGAATCGGCGCTGGCACCGAATCCAGTGGAGTCGGTTGTCGAGTTGCTGCGGCAGAATCCGAAGCTGAAAGTTGTGGTCGTGACGCCTGGACCGGATGAAGAGTTGACGCTCGAACTGTTCCGCCGAGGCGCGCACGGGATCGTATCGCGTGAAGTGGAACCGGAATTAATGGTGGAGTGCCTGCGCAAAGTCGTGGCGGGCGACACCTGGCTCGATACTCAGGCGATTCATTGGGTGATGGCAGCGTATCGTAACCAGAATAGCCGGGCCTCGGGAGCGCGTCCGAAGGTACAACTCACGCCCAAAGAGACTCTGATCGTTTCATGCGTAACGCAAGGCATGAAGAACAAGGAAATTGCGCTGCGCGTTGGGACGACGGAACAAGTTGTAAAGAATTATCTGCGCAAAGTGTATGACAAACTGGGAGTAGCCGATCGCCTGGAACTGGCGTTGTATTGTTTGAACCATCACGTGGTCGATCATGCGAAAGTGCCGGCGCTGCCCAGCGCCGTCCAGCCCACCGCTCCGCCGAGCAATGGTGCAGCGAACGCTGCTGCTGCCGGAGCATCTGCGGGGAGCAGTTCGGTGGCCAGTGTTCCGCCCGTCACGGGGAGTTCTCCCGAGAAATCGTCTTAGGTTTCCGAATTGGCTTCCTGCTTTCGAGTTGCAGCAATCGCAACTTCACCCATAGAATTGAAAAGAATCATCGAATTCGCGGCTGTTTCGCGGATGTCACGACTTCAATAGGGAGTCGTTCCTTCCCAATCGATTCACGCCGGAGAGATGGCCGAGTGGCTGAAGGCGCACGCTTGGAAAGCGTGTTTACTCGAAAGGGTAACGTGGGTTCGAATCCCACTCTCTCCGCCATTACTTTTGTTATCTTGCACTTGCAAGATGGTGATACCTATACTGATTCCACTTTGAATCGGAGGCATCACCGGTGGCCCGCACACAGTCCAAAGAAGTAAACCTCACCAAACGCGTCCAGACCCCAAAAGGCATGCGGTATTGCCCTGTCGTCCTCTCGCCGAACGGGCGCGTCAAACCCGATCTAGTCCTCGTTAACGACAAGCCTGAGAAGCACCCAGAAGGGGCCTATTACCTCGAGTGGCGCGAGAAAGGCAAGCGAGTCCGCCTGTCGGTCGGGAAAGACGCTCAGGACGCCGCCGCCCGTCGCCAGCGTAAGGAAGCCGAACTCAATGCTCTCAACAACGGCGTTCCTGTGTTGCCCAAGAACGATGATGATCACCGCTCCGTGGCCGCGGCTGTGACTCAGTTCCTGGAAGAGACAGAACTCACGAAAAAGCCGAAGACACTGGCTGCGTACACAACAGCCCTCAACTACTTCACCGAGTCCTGCCGCAGGCTCAACCTGCACGAGATCGAGCGGCACGATTTGCTTAAGTTCTCGGGCTTCCTTCGTGACCAGAAGAAGCAATCGCCTCGTTCCGTTTACAACAAGTTCGAAACGGTGATGACCTTTCTTAAGGCGAACGGGATTCGCGGGCTGGTCGGCAAGAACGATCGGCCCCGCTATACGGAAGAAGAACCGGAGATATACGAGCAGGAAGA
>DATMOO010000003.1:0-31777 GCA_035568275.1 Candidatus Sulfotelmatobacter sp. | reverse complement strand
GGAATGGGATGCGGGGCACATCGAAGGCGCGACTTGGTGGCCGCTCGACAACTTTAAGGTGTCGCCGCCAGAGATCGATCGGGATGCTCCGCTGGCCGTGCACTGCAAGAGCGGATATCGCAGCATAATCGCCAGCAGCCTACTGGAGCGCGCCGGCTTTCGTCACCTACTTAACGTCGCGGGTGGATTTGATGCCTGGCAGCAAGCCAGGCTGCCCGTTGTGACTGCAATCACAGCCTAGGCCTGTCTTTTTGATCTGTTAAAAAGTGTTCCTGAAGGAACATTTGTCGTACAGAGTTGTACGTACATTATATTGGAGGCTGTAACTACCTGTGTTTGTAGTGCGTTAGGGGTCGGATGTTTGGCCTGCGCACTCCCGTCCCTGGCTGCGGATGAGTTCGATCAGGGTCTCGATATCTGCTTCCGTCGTTGCCGGGTTCATGCAGGTTAGTTTCAAACAGTGCCGGCCCTGCACGCGGGTACGACCGATTACGGCCACTCCGCGATCAAAAAGCTTCAGTGGAATTTGCCTGTTGATTCGATCAGCGTCCGATTCACGTCCGGATGAAATGTAGCGAAACACGACTGTGCTGAGTTGCGGCTCGCAAACGAGTTCGAGGTCGCGGCAGGCACGTACAACGATGGCAGCGTGGTTGGCCAACGCCATCGTGCGGTCGATCATGGCGGCGAGTTTCTCTCGGCCCAGTGCCTGAAACGAGATCCACAACTTCAACGCATCGAAGCGGCGGCTGGTGAGCAGGGAGGTGGTGACCAGATTCGGGATTCCCTCTTCCTCATGGATTTCAGGGTTGAGATAGTCGGCGTAGAGCCGGATCGTGTCAAAGTGGCGTGCGTCGCGGACCAGAAATGCGCTGCAAGGAATTGGCTGCCAGAAGAGTTTGTGGAAGTCGATGGCGATGGAGTCGGCATTTTCAATTGCTGCGAGCCGATTGCGATGCTGGGCCGAGAAGAGCAAGGCGCCGCCGTAAGCAGCGTCGACATGCAGCCAGGCATTCGCTTCACTGGCAACGGCGGCGACCTCAGGCAAGGGATCGATCGACCCAAAGTCGGTGGTTCCCGCCGTCGCAACAATGGCCATGGGGAGCAATCCCTGGGTCTTGAGCGCCTCCAGACTGCTCCGCAGAGAACTGGACTTCATACGGAACTCATCGTCGACATCGATCCGGATGACGGCATCGGTTCCAAGTCCCAGCTGGGAGGCTGATTTCTCCACTGTGAAATGTGCCGCTTCAGAACAGAGAATGCGCATTCGGCGAGCTTCGGGTGGAAGGCCGCTCTTCTGCGCCGACCAGTTCCAGTGCTTCAGAAGAAGGGAATCACGCGCGAGCAGCAAGCCCATATAGTTCGACTGCGAACCGCCTGTGGTGAAAGTGCCGGCTGCAGTAGTGGGCAATCCGGCTTCGCTGCACAACCAGCGAATCATCTTCTGCTCAACCACCGTGGCGATGGGAGCTTGATCGAAGGAATCCATCGACTGATTGAGGGCGCTGATCACTACTTCCGCTGCGAGAGCTGCCAGCAACGGAGGGCAATGCAGATGGGCTGCGGTGCGCGGATTGCTGACAGCTATGGAATTGGAGACGACGGTACGCAGGGTGTTCGCGATCTCTTCCGTTGAACGCTGGCGCTGCGGAAGAAAATCGTTACCTACGACGTCTGCCAGCGCGGCCGGGTTCCTGCCGGAATAAGGCTGATTGGGAAATGATTCGCAGACAATCTCTGCGGTTCGGGCGATCAGCGTCCGGTATACGTCTTTGCTCGCAGTTGATGTCAGGAACTCGGATTCGAACAAGCAAGCCTCAATCGGAGGGGACCGGGAGCTATCAAGCTTTACGCAATCCGAGAATCAGGGCAACCACGCCGCCGCCGATGAGAATGATTCCTACCGCAGGGGGCAGCTTTTCACTATCTTCCGTCTGGATGCTGAACTTGGCGTCACCCACCTTGATGCCATGCTTTTCCTGATGGGGCACAGGCACAACGAAAGACAGCACGCCCAGAACTATGAGCAGAACACCCACAATAGGTAGAGCCTTCATCGGAACTCCTTTTCTAGAGAGCGAGTGGCCGCCACTGATCATACAAAAACACGGCGCATGCAGCGGTCGTTTTACCACATAAATTCAGCAAAAATTGTTATGGTGGGAGGCTGGGGTAGCGGCACAGGAGCGGATACCGATGAAGACCGGCAAACTCGCCAAGACTTTCCGCGTCGATAGCGGGAAGCATTTTCGCCTGAAGGGTTTTGATCCCGCCGACACAGGCCACTGGAAATCCAAGGACCATGCGACCGAGGCACTGGTCGAGGGCATTGCCCGGACGGCGGAACTGCAGGACAAGCTTTATGCGCAGAACAACTGGGCGCTCCTTCTCATTTTTCAGGCAATGGATGCGGCAGGGAAAGATGGCGCCATCAAGCACGTGATGTCGGGCGTAAATCCGCAGGGCTGCCAGGTATATTCGTTCAAAGCGCCATCGGAACTGGAGTTGCAACACGATTTTTTGTGGAGGACGACCCGAGACTTACCCGAACGCGGGCACATCGGGATATTCAACCGGTCCTACTACGAAGAGGTACTGGTAGTGCGGGTGCATCCGGAGATTCTCAAGAGCCAGAAGACACCGCCTTCCCTGGTCGGCAAGAAGATCTGGGACGAGCGGTTCGAGGACATTCGTTGTTTCGAGCGGCACATGGCAAGAAGTGGGACCGTGATCCGCAAATTCTTTCTGCATGTCTCGAAGAAGGAACAGAAGAAGCGATTTCTCGAGCGGCTGGAGCAGCCGGAGAAGAACTGGAAGTTTTCAGCCAGCGACGTGCGCGAGCGCGCGTGTTGGGATGACTATCAGGAAGCCTACGAAGACATGATCCGCAACACCGCGACCGAGCATGCGCCTTGGTATGTGGTGCCGGCGGATAATAAGTGGTTCACCCGGCTGGTGATCTCGACGGTCATCGTGGATACGTTGGAATCGTTGGATTTGCAATATCCGAAGGTGGATGCGGCGAAGCGCAAAGAGCTTGAGGCGGCGAAGAAGGGGCTTTTGAAGGAATAGTACCCCCGGGGCTAAAGCCCCCTGACTTGCGTAGGGCTAACGCGGCCCTAAAGAGCCGCTCTCCCACTAGCACTTGACTCGCGAGGTCGAGCTTCGCTCGACGGACAGCCGAGGGGCCTGTCCCCACATTGAACATTTGTGTCTTTGTGATATGACCGGCGGCCACAGGCTTTGCAGCTAGGCGCCGTCGGATTACCATAGAGGACATTGTTCACAACTTTCCCGGAGATTACCTAACCATGGGCTCACACAGCTTTCGGTGCAGTGCGTCGTCGCCTGCACGTTTGATCCTTGCTTTTTTCCTCGCAGCATTTTGCCTTGTCGCTGCACATGCGCAGACCAAGCCGGAGCGGCAGTCCAAGGCCGCCAAATCAGCGCAATCGGCGCAGACTGCTCCGTCGGCGCAGAATGCGGCTGCTTCCTCGAGTGCGAGCGACAGCGATAAGGAAGAGTCCAAGCCCGAAGAGAAAGCCTTCAAAGGGATGAAATATCGCTTGGTTGGGCCATTCCGCGGTGGGCGGTCGCTGACGGCCGCGGGGATTCCGGGCGATCCAACGACGTATTACTTTGGCGCGACCGGCGGAGGAGTCTGGAAGTCGACGGATGCTGCGATGACCTGGTCGTCTGTATTCGACAAAGAGGGAACATCGGCGATTGGCAGCATCGCGGTTGCGAATTCGAATCACAACGTCGTCTATGTGGGGACCGGGGAGGCCTGCATTCGCGGCAACATCTCGCACGGTGACGGAGTCTACAAGACTTTAGATGGCGGAAAGACCTGGAAGAACGTAGGATTGCGCGACTCCCGGGCGATCGGCAAGGTCATCATCAATCCCACGAATCCCGACATTGCCTTCGTGGCGGCGCTAGGACACCCCTTTGGTCCGAACCCGGAGCGCGGTATTTTTCGCACAATGGATGGAGGAAAAACCTGGGACAGAGTTCTCTACAAGGATGAGAATACCGGTGGAATCGACATCGCTTTTGATCCCCATAATCCCAACATTCTCTTTGCTGCGTTGTGGCAGGCGCGGCGCACCTCGTGGAGCATGGCCAGCGGCGGGCCCGGCAGCGGCATCTACCGGTCCAACGACGGCGGCACGACCTGGAAACATCTGGAAGAGCACGGGCTTCCCAAAGGACCTTACGGAAAGATCGGAGTGGCTGTGGCAGCGAATTCCGATCGCGTGTATGCGCTGATCGAGGCCCATAATCCCGATGGCGGGCTCTATCGGTCCGACGATGGGGGCGAGTCGTGGCAGTTGGTAAACCCCAGCCATAGCTTGTGGCAGCGGCCCTGGTACTACATGCACGTGATTGCCGATCCGCGCGACGAAAACGTTCTGTACATCATGGATGTCGACGCCTACAAGTCGACTGACGGCGGACATCTCTTCAACAAAGTGCACGTTCCGCACGGCGACAATCATGGATTGTGGATTGATCCGGCGAACACAAAACGCATGATTGCTTCGAACGACGGTGGAGTCACCGTCACACTCGATGGCGGAAAGAACTGGACACCGCAGGACAATCAGCCGACCGCGCAGTTCTATCACGTCACGACCGACACGGCGACTCCCTATCGGATTTATGGGCCTCAGCAGGATTCCGGAACTGTGGCCATTACCAGCCGGAGCGACGAGGGATCCATCAGCCGCACCGATTGGTATGACGTGGGTGGCGGCGAGGCGGGGTATATCGCGCCCTACCCGCTTGATCCGAATGTCGTGTACGCCGCCGATTACCAGGGAAACATCACGCGCTACGACCGGCACATCGGGCAAGTCAAGTCGATCACCGAGCAGCCCGAACTCTCGGACGCTCACGGTGCCGCCAATCTTGAACACCGCTTCCAGTGGACCGCCCCGGTCATGATTTCTCTTCACGATCCCGAAACGCTTTACCACGGGGGCGAAATGCTCTTTAAGACGACTGACGGAGGGGTGCACTGGCAGGCGATCAGCCCCGACCTGACACGGAATGACAAGGGCAAGCAGAAGGTATCGGGCGGCGATATCACGCTCGATGACTCCGGGACTGAGTACTACGACACCATCTTCGCACTGGCGGAGTCGCCCTTGAAGAAGGGCCTGCTGTGGGTGGGAACCGACGATGGCCTGATCCAGCTTACGCAGGACGAAGGCAAGACTTGGACGAATGTCACCCCCAAGGACATGCCGGAGTGGAGCCGCATCAGCCAGATTGATGCGTCGGCGCTTGGTGCGGGGACTGCGTATGTGGCCGTTGATCGGCATCAGTTCGATGATCTGAAGCCATACATCTACAAGACCGGCGATTACGGCAAAACCTGGACTAAGCTGGGGAATGGGATTCCGGAGACAACGTTCGTCAGGGTAGTGCGGGAAGATCCCAAGAAGAAGGGCCTGCTTTACGCCGGAACTGAGACCGGGATTTTCGTGTCGTTCAACGACGGGGCGAACTGGCGGCCGTTCAAGCTGAATCTGCCAACGACCCCGATTCACGACTTGGTGATCAAAGACAACGATCTGGTGGTTGCGACGCATGGGCGGGCGTTCTGGATTTTGGATGATCTGAGCCCGCTACGGCAGTACAGCGACGAAGTCACAGGGAAAGATGCGTTCTTGTACAAGCCGGCCACCGCTTACCGCATGCAGGCTGGGGCGGCAGGAGAGCGGCATCCGTCGAAGAAGACGGGACAGAATCCTCCCGCAGGAGCGGTGATCTACTACTTCCTCAAGGATGCTCCCAAGAAAGATGTGGAGGCCAAGATCGAGATTCTGGATGCATCCGGCAAAGTTGTCCGCAAGTACTCCAGCACGGAGTACGAACCGCTCGAGGAGCCTCTCGATCCCGACGACAAGAAGCCGGAGAAACAGCTGAAGCCGGACGCGGGGCTGAATCGCTTCGTATGGGATCTGCGGTACGAAGAAGCGCATCGGGTGCCCGGCTATTACCTCTGGGAATACGGAACCGGCGCGCGAGGTCCAGTGGCTGTACCTGGACATTACCAGGTGCGGCTCACGGTGGGCGGACAGAGCCAGACCGAAGACCTTGATTTGAAGCTTGATCCGCGGGTGAAGGTCAGCCAGACGGATCTGGAAGCGCAGTTTAATCTTATGATGGAGACACGCGATGAACTGAGCCGCGTGTACGACGCGGTCAACCAGATTCAGGATGTGCGCGGACAGCTGTCGGGGCTGAAGCGGCGCCTGCCCGAAAATGCCGGCGCGAAAACTATCGTCGCGGCGGCTGACGATCTGGAAAAGAAGCTGGTCGCGGTTCGGGATGGGATTCTGAACCTGGATATCAGCGCCAACGAGGACTCGCTAGCCTATCCGCCCCAACTGGACGCCAAGCTGGCGTTCCTGGCTATGGATGCGGGATCTGCCGACTCAGCGCCGACCGAGGCCGAACAGCGACAACTGGAGAGGCTGAAGCGGCAAAGCGGGGAATTGCTGGCAAAGTGGGAGGACCTGCAGCGCAGAGATCTGGCAGCGTTTCAAAAGATGGCGGCGGAGGGCAGTTTGTCGACCGTCATGGTGCCGCCGGCAGGGAGAGCCGCCGAGGAGCCTGTTGCCGCGCACTGACACTGGGTCTTAGGTCTTGGGGGTTAGGTGTTAGGCCTAACTCCCGAACCCGGACCTCGGACCCAAACCTCAGACCCAAGACCTCAGACCCAAGACCTCAGACCTAAGACCCAAGGCTTAAGGCTGGCCCTCTGAAGAGCCGCTGCTTCCACGACAGCATTACCATTCCGGATTACTTCTATTACTTCCGTGCCACGCTCTAGCACCGTCGTGCCCTGTTCCTTCTTCATGTGCGTTGGTATTGTGCCGATAGAGTTGTTGAGGTTCCTCCCCTTGAGGTGAACGAATCAGCCGGAGTGGGGAGGCATGTTATGCGAATGATGCATCTGTGCTATGCGGCAATAGGCTTTGCGGTGGCCCGTTGGATCTTCCGGCGGCAAGCATTGCCAGTCGTAGACCCGGTTACCCGTTTTCGGTCACAGGGCCTTTTGTAGACGGTTTTCGAAGAGCTCGGGCGCGCGTACCCGTTGCGCCTCCATTTCGTCCTACGCGCGCCCCACGCTTCCACCATTGGTACTGTTACCAACGTTTGCCGGTATCATCCCTGTTTCATCCCGCGCTCCATACAATTGCTGTAGAAACTCTCTTCGGGGATCGCGATCCTCAGGGACTGGTCCGTTCACGTCATGTTTCGGCCTTCCGGAATTCGGATGCTTCTTCTGATGGTGCTGCTGGCGCCTCTCGGGGCGAGCCGGGCGACGGCGCAGGACGATCCTGAACCGATGCCCTTGGGAGATGTTGCCCGCGGCCTTCGCAAGAAAGCTCCTCCGGCGAAGCCCGTTATTGATGACGACAATCTGCCCCAAGTCATGCAGCAGGTCGACAGTCACGATGACGCCGCCTCAAGGTTCCGGTTCCTGATGTCGCGCGATAGCCAGGGTTTTCAAGTGTCTGCGCCCGACGTGTCCTGTAGCCTCGCATTCACCGCGAACGTGAAGGCTCTGCTCTCCAGCCAGTATGACCAAATGGATCTGCCACCCACAGAAATGGCGAAGATCGAAGGAAAGGCTGTGGTGGAAGGGGATGCGTTAACCGTGCCTGTGTTCAACGGCACACAATGGCATTTGAGCGAGCTCGCAATCGCATTTACGGTGGTCAAAAAGCCGAGAACGGGCGTGGTGCCTTGGAACCATGAAGGCGTGAGTTCCGCTTCCGCGGATGTTACGCCGCCATTAGCGCCTGAGATAGCAGCCGACGCGTTCCAGCAAGTTCGTCCCGAGAAGAGGCCAGATGTCGCCGTAATCTACCGGATGCGGGCCGCCGCGCTGCCATGGTCCAACGCGGTCTTTAGCGCACCACTAAAATTGGAACTCGATCCCGGTGAAGAATGGCACTGGGCCATTGTCCAGGCCAAGGGCTATCCGCCGGAGACATACGTCAGCAAAGAGACACCGGCCGCGAAACCGGCGACAAATCAGGCGCTATCGCCATCTGCGGTTTCGCTTTCGACGACGTCGCCAGAAAACGTGCTTCCCGCCACGCCCCAAAACGCCAAGTAATCCCTGGTTCCGACCCAGCCCCAGCCTATTTTGTGTCTGCCTTCAAGACAACAGTGTTCCGCTCATCGCCGCCAATCTGGCGGTAGAACTTTTTCAGTTCGTCGGACTTAGCAACCGGCACGCTCAGCTCTTTCACCTCGAATGTACGGCTGTAGTGAATGACATTACCCTTCACTTCGGTCTTCGAGTGATAGCTGGCAAAGCCGTAATCGGCATCAAGGGGTGGAGGCACATCGTCGACTACTAAGCCCGCCGGAATTGTGATGTCGAAGGTGTCGGTGTCGCGAGAGGGGCCATCAAATTCAACGGGGAATTTGCGTGGTTCCTTCGTCTCCAACACGCCGCTGGTTTTAACTCCGAGAACGCGCGGACGGACCAGTATCAGGCCGCCGGCATTTTTCGCATAACCCTGGGCTTCGAAGGTGTAGTTGAAACCAAAAGGCTGGTCGGTCTTATTGAGATTGGTAATTGAGGCCCTGGTAATCCGAAAAAGAGACAAGGAACCAGCCAACAGATCCTCAATCGGTTTGACCCGGTCTGTATCTTTGGTTACGGTCCGCAGGCGTTCGCGCTCAACCCAGGCTCGATCCCCCATGCGGGTCTCAGTAACGTCTCCTTTAAGTGTGCCGCTAGGATCAAGCGTCAGCGTCGCGGTCCGCACGATGCTGTTCATGGCGGGCGCCTGTTTCGGCAGTTCGACCAGCTCTCCACCCTCGGATGTAACAAGCAAACCGTAATTCTCCTGCAGGTAACCACCGATTTCTCCGAAGGGCGTCAGTTCGTTCGTGGGATCGAAATAAAGAAGCGTGCCAAGTCGAGGGTGCTGAACGGTAGCGACAAGCGAGGGGTCGGAAAGGCCTGCCGGCAATTTCATCGCGAGAATCGCGTGATTGAAACCAATCCTGGCAGGGGTCTCGGGAAAAATGGCGCCGCGTTCCACGTTGATGAGCACGTAGAATGATTCGACTCCAATCTGGCTCAGCATTGAACTCATCAGGGTTGCTTTGTCCTTGCAGTCTCCGTAATGATGAGTGAAAACCTCGGACGCACTATGCGGCTGCCAGCCGCCGACGCCCAGTTCAATCGCCACATAACGAATATCGTGCTGCACGAAATATCCGACAGCTTTCATCTTCTCCAGTTGAGTCTTGCCAGATGCCGTCAGACTGGCGACCTGCTGGTTGATTTGCGGCGATGCATCGCGGCGGCCGTTCGTCAGGTTCAGATACCACTTACCCATCTCCGGCCAACTCTTGAATCCGTTGATGGAGGCTCCGCCGGGCGGAAAAAATGAAATAGCCATCTGGCCAGCAACGCCCTCAATCGGGGGCATCTCGGCTTCTTTCCGAATTGCCGTAATGTCACTGACGACCCATTGCCACGAATTAGCGCCACTCTGGGTGGGCTTCACTTCGGAATAGTTGATCCACGATGCTTTGTACTCCCATCCGGATGGGAGCTGCAGTGAGAAATGAAGTTCACGGCCGGGAAGTTCACGCTGGAAGGCCCAGACCGTCTGCAACACCATGGGCTGCTCTTCTTCCTCGTACTCGTAGCCGACAATATTTCCGGGATCGGCCGCGGGTATCCGCAGCAATTTGTCCTTTACGTCGGAGATCAGTTCGCTGCCTGCAACTTTGGGAAGAGAGACTTCAATGGCTTCCTTGTCCTTCACTTCATAGTCTTTGCCCTGTGCCGGGATGCACCAACCGCGCAGGCCATTGATCTTGCGGTGTGCGTTAAACGAAACCGCGGCAATTCCGTAATCGCGGCCACTTGGGCGAAGGATTTTGTACGCAAGGCGGACGTGCGTTTTCATCTTCTCCGCGGATTGCACGTTAACGTTTCGCTCCTCGTACAGCAGCACCGCATCGGTCTTTTCGTCGTGCGCCGGCAGCGGGACGGACGCCACGGCATGCATCCACTGAGGCGCGTCGCCAGCCAAGGCTGGTCGAACCACGGCGAGCACGCAGACGGCAGCGAACAGGAGCGATTGCAAGGTTCTCAGATCAATTACCGCCGCTGGATGCGCCAGGCGACAATGCGACTTGTTCTTCATCGACAGTCCTCACGACTTGAAAAATTTTCCGCAGCGTGTCGTAGTTTTCCTTCGGAAGCAGCACAACATCGACGTTCAGCACCCGGTTCAGATGCAACGCTCCCTTTTCGTTCTTGGCATCGAGATTGTAGGTGATCGCTTTAGCATCGAGCTTCTGCGGTTCGGGCACGCTGGAAATTTGCCACCCCAAAGGCAGATCGATGGTGATATCGTCCGACCGTTGAAATGGGAATTCAAAATAAATTGGGTGTACACGATTCGCGTGATCGAAAAGGTGTTTTTCCGGTGCGCTGAATAGCCCAACCGGCAGAAGAGCGCGGCGCCCCGCTGCCGAAATCCAACCGGGTACCTTCAGAGTGTATTCAGCGACTAATGGCGATGCTGAGTTCTTCCAATCCGGCTGTTTGGTGAGTTCGACCTCGCTGCCTATCGGAATGGCTTCTTTGACTTCGTCTTCCAGGAATTTCTTGTGTTCAGCCTCGTCTGAAAAGCGCTGGTCTACGCGGCGCTGGCAAGCCTCCAGTCCCGTGTAAGTGACCACCAGTTTGCCTTCAAGCTCGCCCGTATCACTGAGCTTTAGTTCGGCCTTGCGCTGGATCGCCGACTCGCTAGATTCCGGCAGGGAAGTGAGGGCCCAGGTTCCGCCGTCTTTGTCGAGTTTCAATCCCTGGACGGAGGTTTCCACCCAAGGCAACATGCCGAAGGGTATGAATTCAGCGCCCGGATCGAAGAAGACATCCTTCCCGTTGACCTTCACGACTACGACATTGGCATCCAGGCGCCCACCGTCCATGCTCTTGGTGTAGAAAAAGTAGTTGCGACGGTCAGCTACCCACATGCCTGAGGCCTCAAATCCGGCTGCCCGCGCCAGAGCGAGGAAAAGCCACGTTAGCTCGCCGCCGTTGCCATATTGTTTCTTCCAGATGGCCTCGACGTTGGTGGGCTCCTTTTCCTTATCTCTTTTCTGTTCCTGCTCGGTCTTTTCCTGCTCGTAACTCGTGTTGCGAATTTGTTGTACCCGGGCGTAGATCTTCTGCAGCTTTACTTCTGGGGAATCGCTGGGTGAGACGATGCTGGCTACCGCCTGCTCCATGGATTTGCGTTTACCGATGAAGCTTTCCAATTGGTCATTGTGCTTCTTTCCGAATTTCTTCCAGTATTTGTCAGGATCGCTTTCGAATGTGTCTTCGCTATAGATAAAGTCGACGCGG
Source organism: Candidatus Sulfotelmatobacter sp. (assembly GCA_035568275.1). Lineage (GTDB taxonomy): Bacteria > Acidobacteriota > Terriglobia > Terriglobales > Acidobacteriaceae > Sulfotelmatobacter. The sequence continues at coordinate 20,361 of DATMOO010000003.1, read as the reverse complement.
GATTTCAGTTCATTTTCGGGAGGCATATAGTCCTCCGTCTGAAACGCAGGGATGTCGGCCGCTTCCAGCGAGACAATCTTATTCGGAGCCTGGGCCGGAGGAGTAGTTCCGGGCGGCAACATGTTCCAGGCCCACCGAAGGCTAATGGACAAGTAGATGCTTGTGTATGGATTCAGAGTGAACTTCGCTTTTTTGGTGAAAAGCTCATTGCTGAGAATCCAATGCGAGTTGATGATCTGGTATTCCGCGAGATCTTCGGTGTAGTAATACTCGAGAACACTTCCCACTTGAACGTCAGGCATAGTGAAGGTCTTCGCCATGTACTTGAGCCCCCGAGCCTTCACGATCGACTTGTCGAACGCCTTGCCGTTGAAGTCGACGATTGTACCGTCCGTCTTGATGGTTCGCGCGTGGATATTGACGATTTTGCTTTGCTCCTTGAGAAAGGGGATCTCGATATCCGCGTACTTTCGCCCTTCCTCCGTCAAAATCTTGATTCGGAAGTAGACATCTTCATGGGCGGTGAGGCCCCGGTCGTCGCGATCGACCTCCCGGAACAGAATGATGGCGGGCGCTCCCGGAGCTTTCGGTTCGCTGGTCATCTTCAGTTCTTCCGTTGAGACTGGTTGGAAACTGATGGACCATACTCTCGACAAGGGACTAATCAGAAACAAAAGAGTGGCAAAGGAGAGAAGCTTTGAGCCCCAACGCGTGGACATGACAATTTTCACCTGTGGCGTTCCGATTCGCTGCAGAATCCGCCAGCCTGAAGAGGGAAGGGGGCCAGGGTAGCTCTGCAGTGCTTGCTAAACGGCGAAGCAAGCACTCGACTATGGGTCGAGACAATACATTTAGACCGTGGACCTGTCAAGACTTTCTGAGGGGAGGGGAACATAGAACTGGCTTGTTGTCTGTGGCCACAATCACACTGAAAACCAATGCTTCCGCGATGACTTCCCGGGCAACCTGGCGCCAGATGGGGGTGCCCCTTGGGGTTCTTGATATGGTCGTCTTTTCAGCCGTGCTAGACTAAAAACATCCCAAGAACCTGGGGCATCCATGAAATTCGGCGTCATTATCTTTCCCGGTTCCAACTGCGATCACGATGCCTACTGGACCATCCAGCACGTTGCCAAGCAACCGGTTACGTTCCTCTGGCATGAGTCCCACGATCTGGAGAATTGCGATGCCGTCATCGTCCCTGGGGGCTTTGCCTTTGGAGACTATTTGCGGACAGGAGCCATCGCCAAGTTTTCGCCGGTCATGGAATCGGTGCGCCGGTTTGCGGACTCGGGCGGACTGGCTCTTGGCATCTGTAATGGTTTTCAGATCCTTTGCGAGTCGGGCTTGCTGCCGGGCGCGCTTATGCGCAATGTCGGATTGAAGTATGTTTGCAAGCCCGTACAGGTGCGGGTGGAGAATGTTGACACTCCCTTCACGAATACCTGTGGGGGCGGGGAAGTGCTGACCATTCCGATCGGGCATATGGAAGGGAACTACTTCTGCGAACCGGACACCTTGGAGAAACTCCGGCGCGAGAATCGAATCGTATTTCGGTACTGCCAACCCTCGGGGGAGACAATACCCTCGGCCAATCCCAACGGGTCGCTGGACAATATCGCCGGAATTTGCAGCCCTGGTCGAAACGTGCTCGGCATGATGCCGCATCCGGAGCGCTCGGCAGAGCCGGAGTTGGGTGGGGTCGACGGGGTCAAGATTATCCAGTCAATGGTCGGCGCCCTCGTTTCGCGATAATCCTACGCTCACAAAATTTTTCTTGGTAATCAACAGCCTTTCGTTATATCGTCGTCGCTTCTTCCCCTGAGGCCCGGAACTTTACTTTTCGGCAAGTACACGCAGGGAGGCGTGTCTTCGATGACACCGAAGCAGATCCTCGATTCTTTTTCCGAAACATTAATGCGAGACGAGCGCATCCTCAGCGCAAGAGAGCGCGCGCTGATTGCGAGTTTGTTGCAACACGCCAAGACCGCGGCGGGCGCCAACCCCGAGACGCATGAGGCAGTGAGAACGGTCATAGCAGCAGCGATCGGCGAGACCGTGGCGCAGCGCGCCTTCTCAGTGCTCGGCGGCAGCATCGTCGAACGAATTATCGAGAGCAGTTCGTTGCCGGCGGCCGAGACTGCTGGTGGAACTCTGTCGCCTGATAGGCCCCTAAGCACACTAGGCACACCGACGCCTCCGGGGCCGCAACCGGAGCACCCTGGGGTGAAGGCGCCGCGAAAAGAACCGCAGCCACCGAGTCATAAGCCGACCCATCGTCCGCTGCGCGACACCCCTGCGCCTTCGCCGCAGCCCCAGCACCCGGGTAGTCCGATGACTGTCCCGAGTCCCCCGACCGCGCCCTCGCAGCCCCAGCATCCCGGAGGCTCGATCACCCGGAAGGTAGTCACTGGAAGCAGCGTCGCGGCGGAACGTCCTGAAGTGCTGCGGGCGAATTGCGTCGTTCTCGACGAATTCCTATCGCCCCAGGAGTTGGAGGAACTGACTCGCTTCACCATGGAACATGAGGCCGACTTCCAGAACAGCGGGGTCTACTCTCCCAGCGTGGACAAGGGAGTCATCAACGACGACTTCCGGCGTTCTCGCGTGCTGATGGAGTTGGACAAACAGCAGGAGGTGATGCTGATGCGGATCAAGTCGGTACTGCCCCAGGTGCTGGAGCGACTCGGGATGGAGGAGTTCACCATCGCGGATGTAGAAGCTCAGATTACAGCCAGCAACGATGGCGACTTCTTCCACTGCCATGACGACAATGGAAGCGAGGGAGTTGCCTCCCGCCACCTCACGTTTGTGTACTTCTTCCACCGCGAGCCGCGTCAATTTGAAGGTGGGGAACTTCGTATTCACGACGCGCATTTGCAGGACGCCGGCTACGTCAGCGATGGGAGCTACCAGACGATTGTTCCGCAGCAGAATCAGATCGTCTTTTTCCCCTGCGAACTGATGCATGAAATCACTCCGGTGCGGTGTGGGTCTCAACTCTTCGCCGACAGCCGATTCACCTTAAACGGATGGCTCCGTCGATAAACAACTCGGCCTGGCTGGAATGGATGGCCCAGCTTATGGGAGGAGTGTCGCGGCAGACATGCGCCGCGACATTCCCTCCGGACCGCTTCTACTGCCTGCTCGACGAGTTGCCCTTTCACCTCGTGCCGCGACCAGCATTTGCGGTAAAACCCCGGGATGCCGGTCGCGACCTTTTCTTGAATCCAGAGTGCAGGCTCTGTGTCGGAGAAGAGTTGCCGGAAGAGCTTGCATCGCACAAGGAACTTGCCTCGGTGTTCGCACTGCAAGGAACCGTCGCATGGGTGCGAGACGCGAATACCGGTTCTCTCGTTCCGTTCTGGCTGGGACCGAAATTGGAGTCCGTAGTAAGGAATTTGCAACTTGAAGAGCCGATTCAAGATTCGGTGCCGGTGTGGATGCGATCTATTCTGGAGAGCGCCGGAATCCTCGTTTACGCGGATGCTATCGTTCATCGACGTAGGGAGAGGGAAGAGGCGCTTGGAAGGGCGGCCGAGCTATTCCAAGAGATGGGATATGCTCCGCTGCATGGCCTGATTCATCCCTTTCACATAGCGGCTCTGCGACGCTACTATCGCTATCGAATCCGTATCGGTGCGATTCCACTTGGGGATGGTCAGAGCTCACGCCGCTACGCTGCTTACAATGATCCCGTGGCGCGGTTGTTTCATCAGCAGATCGCGACCCCTTTGAGTGCCGTTGCCGGAGAGCCGCTCAGGCCCTCTTACGTTTATCTCGCGTCGTACCTAAGCGGGGCGGAACTGAAAAAGCACATCGACCGGGCGCAGTGCGAGTTCAGCATCACATTGTGCCTAGACTTCTCACCTGAGCCGGACCTGGCCACTCCATGGCCCATCCGTCTGGACACCCCAACGGGTACTGCGACCGTTTACCAGGCGCTGGGAGACGGCTTGGCCTATCGCGGGACCCGCTTGCCGCATTACCGTTCGACGCTGGGCAAGGGCCAAACGTCCACTTCAATTTTTTTCCACTACGTGGCGGCGGATTTTGCGGGATCCCTCGACTAGGCGCCTCGAACTAGCGCAATCCAGAGACGAGGTATAGGACCGAAAGGGTCTGATTATAGCTGTACGCGAAGCTCTTGCCATCACGGCCCACGACAACGGGCGCGATCGTGACGACGCCGGCTGGAGATAGCGGTTTGAGTTCATGGAGCGGAGTTTCCTCACCTGTTCCGACATTCAGGGCGTACACCTTACTCGGAAACTCTCCAGCATGATAGCCATATAGGGAAGAGCCGTCCTCAGACCATTGCACCGGATTGAAGTTGGGCTTCCTGGCAGCGATTGCCTTTGGCGTTCCACCGTCCGTTGGAAAGGCCGATATCACCCCGCTGTTCGCTTTGCCGATGATCAACCGGCCGTCGGGAGAGATCGGACCGCAGACGAGCCCTTCGGGTGTCACCGCTGTTGCTCGTCCGCTGGAAAGGTTCACGATGTAGCATCTGGCGGCGTGACCTGCTTCATCTCCGCTTACAGCGAGTTGCTGACCATCGGGCAGAAAGCGAGCCCAACCGCTATGCACGTGTTGAAGTCCGGTCACCTGAATCGTTCGCGGCTGGCCAGCGCCGACAGGAAGCAATGTGACTTGTGCCGGCTCACTGATCGACACAGAGGCTGCCCACTTTCCATCGGGAGATAAACTGCCAGAACTACCCTCTCCTAACCGGATCGGGAGTCCGCTGTCAACACGCCGGACCACGACCGCGTAGTTGGGCCCAGCGGCATCGCTGGCATCTTCGAACAGGACAGATCTGCCATCGGAAGAGATGTCGCGGGCAGAATTCCAGTCGTGCCAGGAGAGGTCTACGTCCTCCTTATCGCCGGACCGCGTGAAGCCCATGGCCAAGCGACTCGATCTGAGAGCAACAAGGGTGCGGCCATCAGCGGAAACGTCCTCCAGCACGACGCCCATGGGAATATCTAGCAGCAGGCGAACCTTGCCGGAAAGATTCACCGCCATCAGGTTGAGGTTGTTGCCCTTTGCGGCTGCTGTAAACCAGATTTCTTTGCCGTCGGGCCGCCACGCCAGGCCGCTCTCGGATTCCCAAGCTCCACAGAGGGTTTGAAGATGTCCGGACATATCGACCACAGAGACGACTCCGCGGTTGTCCCAGAGCGCCGGGTGATCCATGAAAGCGATCAGGTCCCCGCGTGGCGAGATCCGAATGTTGCTGATCCACCCGCCACTCTGGTAAAGCGCCTTACCAATGGGATATTCGAGCCGGCTCTGACCTTCCACGTAGTGAACGACTGCCAGACCGCCTTTTTCGTCCCAGTCGGCCCACCGAACATCCGAAAGTACCTCTTTTGGAGCGCCGCCGGCCATAGGGCCGGTAGCCAGCATGCCGTTGGCAGTTTCCAGTTGCCCCGTATGCATGCCCCCAACCACCAGCGCCAATTCGTTACTGCGCGATATGCCGAGTAAGACGGCGTCGGTGAATTCCAGAGGTTGCGAAAGCAAAGAATTGCCGACAGTGGTGAACAGTTGCACCGGCTTGTTGTTCCATGCGGCTCCGTAAACAATGGACTGTCCATCCGGAGCGAACCGTGCCGAGTAGATTGTGCCAGCTTCGAACGTCAACCGGCGATAGCTGGGAGGCACGGTTGGAGCGCGAAGCCAGACGCCCACCGAAAGCAGGATCGTGGCCAGCGCGAGGAGTCCTGCCAATACCCACGGCAGCGTCTTGGCTTGCGCTTGTTTGCGCGTGGAGGACGACGCAATCCTTACCGGCGAGGAACCCGAAACTGTCTGTAGCGCAAATACCAGGTCTTTCGCCGACTGGAAGCGATTCTCCGGCTCCTTCTCAAGACAATGGTGGACGATGTCCTGATATTGCGCGGGGATGGCAGCGTGTTCCAGATTTGAGTCGGCGGGTTCTTCGCGCAGAACGGCTGTCATTGTGTCGACTTCGGTCTCACCGTGAAAGGCGCGCTTGCCCGACAGCATCTCGTAGAGAATTGCGCCAAAGCTGAAGATGTCGCTGCGGTGATCGACCGTCTTTCCACGGAGTTGCTCGGGAGACATGTAGGCCACGGTGCCGATGACGGTGCCGTGCTTTGTAACCGTGGGAAGGTTTTCGGCGGAGCGCTGCTCCTCTGCCGAGGGTTGCAGCTTGGCCACTCCGAAATCGAGAATCTTAATGCGATCGTCGTTGGTGAGAAAAAGGTTCTCTGGCTTCAGATCGCGGTGCACGATGTTGCGAGCGTGTGCCGCGCTCATCCCCTGAGCGATCTGGAGGGCATATTCGGCGGCTTGGCGAACCGGAATGGGACTTTCGCCTAGGTGCTGGCGCAGCGTTTTGCCTTCGAGCAGTTCTGCAACGAGGTAGGGAGTGGTTCCCTCGAAACCGACATCATAAATCGCAACAATGTTGGGATGATTGAGGGCTGCTGCCGCACGAGCTTCCTGCTCGAAGCGGCGGAGAAGATCAGGGTTGTCGCTAGAGGCGGGCCGAAACAGCTTCAGGGCGACATCCCGTTGGAGTCTTTCGTCGCGTGCCCGAAAGACCTCTCCCATTGCTCCTGCGCCGATCTTCTCGAGCACCCTATAGTGCCCGATTAACTGCCCAATCATAAACGGTTCCAACGGTTGTAGCTTGGAATGGTAGGGGGACAACTTTCACGCGTCAATAGCTTTGGAGTCTATGCAACGGGCAGCGATATTGTCGGCTGCGTGCTAAACTAATCGGCGCCATGGGCCAAGCTCCGACACCGCCGCCCGCGCCGCCTTTCTGCTCCGAGTGTGCGACGAAGACTCAGTCGGCCAGTGGCGGGCCTCCTGCCCAATCGGCATCGCGAATGTGGAGGTCGAGTGACGGAAAGTTTCGTCTGGACACCCCGACGACCAGCGTCATCACCGACCCAGCCTCGCAGAAGACAATCCTTCTGGACCATGTGAAGAAAGAAGCCACGATTGTCCCGATGCCGCCCGCTGCTTCCGGAAGTGCCCAGCCGGGCTCACCGAAAATTCCGGCTTCAATGGGGCAGGTTCAACCGGTAAAAGTAGAGGACTTAGGCAAGTCGACAATCGAGGGCCATGAGGTGGAGGGCAAGCGGTTCACTCTGCCCCCGTTTTCACCTCCTTCCAAGCCTGAAATGCCGAAGGCCAAGATGCCCGGCGCCCCTAAGATCGGCCTGCCTGGTGCGCCAAAAGCTCCCGCAGCGCCAGGTGCACCCGCCCCGCCGCAAGCCCCAAAACTCCCGACCGTGCCCAGCGTGACTGAAGTCTGGACAAGCGTAAAGCTGAAGGCGCCGGTCCTCACAAAAGTGACCACATCCGCGGGGGAGCAAACGACGTATTGCAAACCCGTTTCCGGAGATGATCCGCATCCCTCGGTGTTTCAGATTCCGCAAGGCTACAAAATCAAGCCTCCAAAGGTGTGAAGACTGGTTTGCTCGTCGTGCTATAATCGACCTTCGCCTGCATTCATATCGAGGCTATCTGTGATCTCCTCTAAGGGCGAATCCTGCGCCATCCAAGTTCTTTAAATACGAGGTCGAACCATGTCCGGCCATTCCAAATGGGCCACAATTAAGCACAAGAAGGGCGCGCTTGACGCCAAGCGCGGCAAGATTTTCACCCGACTCATTAAAGAAATCAGCATCGCCGCAAAGAATGGCGGAGGCGACCCTGATACCAACCCTCGGCTGCGCGGCGCGATTGTAGCGGCCAAGGCCGAAAACATGCCGGCCGACAACATCAAGCGCGCCATTCAGCGCGGCACGGGCGAACTCCCCGGTGCTACCTACGAAGAGTTTAGCCTCGAGGGATACGGTCCCGGCGGCGTTGCGATCCTGCTCGACATCAATACCGACAATCGCAACCGTACCGTTAGTGAAATCCGCCACGTCTTCGGCAAAAACGGCGGCAACATGGCTTCAGCCGGTGCCGTCGCGTATATGTTCCACAAAAAAGGCGACATCATTATCCCCAAGTCGGCGGCCAAAGCGGACGATCTGATGAATATCATCATCGAAGCGAACGGCGAGGACGAGCCCATTGACGATGGCGAGAACTGGGAAATCCTGACCGCGCCTTCCGCCTATGAAGGCATGGTCGAGGCCCTGAAGAGGGCTGGGATCGAACCTGCTTCGTCGAGCGTGAGCATGATTCCCGATACCTACATCAAGCTCGAAGGGCCGCAGGCGTCGACCATGATCCGCTTGATGGAAGCACTCGAAGAGCATGACGACGTACAGAACGTTCACGCCAACTTCGACATCGACCAGAAGTTACTCGAGGAAGTTGCGGGATAATCTATCTTCATTCAGAAATGTTGAGGCCGCCCAACAACGGGCGGCCTTCTTCTTTCATAGCACTTCTCCGTCCGAAGTTTTCAACATGTTCGTGGAAAATCTTGTGCAAAACAGGCAAAGTAACAGCGTAAGTGATTCATCGGGAGATGCTTCAGCAGATTGCACTGGAGTGAGTGCTGGCACTTTCGTGGCACATCGCAAAAAAAGTTTTATGAAATCCAGACTCGACAAAATGCTAGTGGACCGTGGACTCGCCGCTTCACGCGAGCGAGCGCAGGCTTTGATTCTCGCCGGCAAAGTGCTTGTTGATGAACAGAAGATCGAAAAGGCCGGCGCGCAAATTGACGAAGCCTCCGCGATCCGCCTGCTCGGAGAGGATTTGAAGTATGTGAGTCGCGGCGGACTGAAACTCGAGCGTGCGCTGGAGCACTGGAACATCGATGTAGATGGTAGACCCTGCGTCGATGTGGGCGCCTCCACCGGAGGTTTTACCGATTGCCTCCTCCAGCACGGCGCCGCGCGAGTGATCGCCATCGACACGGGCTACGGCCAAATGGACTTCAAGTTGCGCCAGGATCCGAGAGTCCGACTGCTCGAAAAGACGAATGCGCGTTATCTCACAAAGGCGGCACTCGGCGAGCCTGTGGATTTTATCGCCATCGATGTTTCGTTCATCTCCGCGACGCTGATCCTTCCCGCTGTGATCTCCTCTGCGTTTCGTGCGGATCGTAGAGGTCAGATTGTAGTGCTGGTAAAGCCTCAGTTTGAAGCGGGCCGCGAACATGTTGGCAAAGGAGGCATTGTTCGCGACGAGGATGCGCAGTTGGCGTCTTTAGAGAAGGTCAGAACCGCTGTGACGGAACTCGGCGCGACGAAGATCAACAGTATTGATTCGCCGATTCTCGGAGCGGAAGGAAACCGGGAATTTCTTCTTTACGCCGGATTCTAGAATGTGCCTCGTAGAAAGTTTCGATAGGGCGCGGCTTTTTAGCCGCGCCGTCCGGAGCGACAAAAAGACCGGGCTTCGGCCCCGCTGGGAGATAGATTGGATTCGGCGCCGCCGTGTGTGAGACTATCTCGAATTCTGCGAGGCGCGACTTTGCTGTATGGGAGCCCGCATTTCGGTACAATCACTCTTTCATCATGGCAACTAGCAAGCAATCCCCGGGCAAAACCGCCGCCATCATTTCGCGTCCAGATCGTCCTGAAGTGGCGGAGATCGTGCCCCGTCTTGTGCGCTGGCTCGGCGAGCATGGCTACGAGGTCGTAACCGATCTAGAAACCTCGAAATATGCGGGTGGTAAGCCATCGGTCCCCCGCTCGCAACTGGGATCAATGCCACTGGATCTGGTCATCGTGCTGGGCGGCGACGGCACCCTGCTCTCCGCAGCGAGAGCCACGGCTCCGGTGGATGTGCCCCTACTCGGCGTAAATCTTGGCTCGCTAGGATTTCTCACCGAGGTTCCGCTGCAATCGCTGTATACGATGCTGGACGCCATTGCGCAGGGCAAAGCGCAAGTTGAGCATCGTGCTCTCATGGAGTGTACGTTACTGCGCGGCGACCAAGTGCGCGGCAGTTATCTGGTCTTCAACGATGCGGTCGTTAACAAGACCACGCTGGCACGTTTGAACACTTACGACTTGTACATCGATGGCGTTTTTGTTTCCAGCTATCGCGCTGATGGCATGATCGTCGCCACGCCGACTGGATCGACGGCGTATTCGCTTTCCGCGGGCGGCCCGGTCCTGATCCCGACTGTCAAAGCACTCGTAGTTACGCCCGTGGCGCCCCACTCTCTGACCCACCGGCCGTTGGTGGTGCCCGATTCTTCTGAGATTGAGATTTTGCTGCGTAGCGAAGAAGAAGTTGCTTACCTGAGCTTGGACGGCCAACCCGGTCTCGATCTGTGCGACGGTGACCGTGTGCGATGCCGGCGATCCCAGCATACCGTCAATCTGTTTCGCACCGGATCAGACTTCTTTCAGGTGCTGCGCAGGAAGTTGAAGTGGGGCGAACGGCAGATCTGAGAAAGGCCGTCCTCGATAACGCCCTACTGCAAGGGAATCAATCGAAAAGTGGCTGCCAACTTGTTATATACAGCCTCATCCTCAACTCTCTTTTGAGTAGTTGTACGCAATGTGATCCAGTAAATAGGCCCGCCTCCCTGGCGGATAGCCAATAACATCTCCAGCACTCGATCATCACACGCGAGAGAGCCCTTTGTAGCCGTGCGTCTACCCATACGCCCAAAGCCGGTTCCCTGCCGCTGATCGGAGTTACATTTCTCGAGACCAAGGGAATGCCGTATACCGTCAAGCGGCGTTTTCCATTCGAGACTATTGGGTTCACCGTAGGCGGTGATGGTCCCACCGGAGGGTAGAGATACCGTGAATCCTCGCTCCAGGCCGGCCTGGTCCCCAGTTTTGCCGGCGAATCCCTCAGGAACGGTGACCTCGTAGCCGAGCGCTGGATTGCTGTAATCACCGCTTACGCGTTTGGCAGTTTGAGCTGCACTGGCGCAAGAAATTACGAGAATGATGATGCCAATTCGCATATCTGCCTTCTGACGAACGTTTTGTTAAAGCTCCTGGCGAAGCAGGTCTGAAATCTTCTCCCGCCTCCGGATTAGCTTAGCCGATTTGCCGGACACCAGCACCTCGGCTGGGCGCGGCCGCGTGTTGTAATTCGATGCCAGCACCATTCCATAAGCGCCCGCGTCGAGAATCGCGAGCAGGTCGCCTTCTTCTATGATCGGGAGGGTTCGGTCCCGCGCGAAAAAATCGCCAGTTTCGCAGACTGGGCCGACAATGTCCGTGGTCTCCGACTTTGCGATCTGGTCCGTGTGCAACGTAACGGGAACGATCTCGTGAAAGGCTCCGTAGAGTGCGGGCCGGATCAGATCATTCATTGCGGCATCGACAATCAGAAATTTCTTTCCGTTATTGGATTTCTTGTAAATGATCGAGGTAAGCAACGTTCCCGCGGGGCCAATGATCGATCGCCCGGGCTCCAGCAACAAATGTATGTCCAGTTCCCGCAGCGGCTTCGTGAGAGCGGCGGCGTAAGCTGCAACCTGCTCGGGAAATGCAGCGGCATCGGGTTGATCGTATGAGATGCCGAGCCCTCCACCCGCATCGACATAGTCGATTTTGTGACCGTCGCGTCGCAATTCGCGCACAAGATCTACTACGCGCGACATCGCTTCTCCAAACGGGCCGGCGTCCGTGATCTGCGAGCCGATGTGTACGCTCACCCCACGAACCTTGAGATATCGGACCCCCGACGCTTCGGCGTACAAAGCCCGCGCCTCGCTGATGGGAACCCCGAATTTATGTTTGTGCAGCCCCGTTGAAATGTAGGGATGCGTTTCCGCGGCAACGTCGGGATTCACGCGAAACGCAATGGGAGCGGTAGCTCGAAGGCGTCCCGCGCACTCGGCCAGGGCCCAGAGTTCTGATTCGCTCTCGATGTTGAACAGAAGGATCCCAGCCTTCAATGCAGCTGTAAGTTCTTCGCGGCTCTTGCCTACTCCTGAAAAGACCACTCTCTTTGCCGCCCGGCGGTCGGCGGTCATCACGCGGTCAAGCTCCCCGCCCGACACGACATCAAACCCGCATCCCTTCCTCGCCAGCAGGCGAAGGATGCTCAAATTGGAGTTGGCTTTGACCGAGTAGCAGATCGTGTGGGGGATGCCCCGGAAAGCGCGATCGAAGGCCGAGCGGCGCTCCGATATGGTCTCACTGGAATATACGTAGAGTGGCGTGCGAAATTTCTCGGCGAGCTTGGTAAGGGGAATATCTTCGCATTGCAGCACGAGTGGCCCCTTCGAACGCAAGAGCCCGTGCCTGGTCTGCCGATAAATGAATCCGGGCGGGCGCCCCGGAAGACTCTGATTGCGGGCGGTCATTTCTTCTTGGCGGAGCCGTGCGCCGCGCCATGCACGCGAATGGCAACCACGGTCTGATCGTCGAACGTTTCCACACCGGCTGAGTGTTCCGCGACAGCCTTGAACAGGGCGTCGACCACCGAGGCTGCCGATTCCCCGCGGCACTCCGCAACGATCTTCTCCACCCGCCCCCTGCCGAAAAGTTCTCCTTTGCGGTTGCGTGCGTCGAGAATGCCGTCGCTGAAGAACACGAACATGTCTCCCGGCTTCGTTCGGAATTGGAATTCGTCGTAATCGGCTTCGTCAAAAAGTCCCAACGGCAGACCCGTAGCTTCAATCACCTCAGTTTTGTCGCCATGAATGTAGATGGGGCGAGGCAGACCAGAGTTCGAAACCGTCAGGGTGCGCTGCACGTCGTCCCAAACCGCATAGATAATCGATACGAATTGCGCCTCGATGCGGCGCTCAGCGAGCGACAAGTTCACGGCAGACAGCATCTCCGCAGGCGCGGGTTCGATGGGAGCATGGGAACGGATAATCCCGCTCACCAGCGCGGCATAAATGGCCGCCGGCGCTCCCTTGCCGCTGACATCGCCGATCACAATGCCAAGCCTCGACATGGAGTAGGGGATGAAGTCGTAAAGATCGCCACCAATGGTGCGGGCCGGCACGAACTTCGCGGCGACGTCGAGATGCGCCAATTTCGGGCTCGACTGCGGCAGCAATCTGCCCTGCAACTCGCGGGCAAGCGAAAGATCGCGCTCCAGTCTGCGTTCCTGCCGCTCGATCTCTTCATAGAGCCGGGCATTCTCGAGGGCAATCGCAATCTGCGCGGCCAGCGTGCTCATCGTGCGCTGATGCTCTTCGGTGAAAAAGCCACGGCGCGTGTGCTCGAGATCGAGCACCCCTACGACTTTGCCCTTATAGATCAACGGAACCGCCAGTTCCGACCGCGTCTCAGGATTTGCCTGAACGTAGCGGGGGTCCTTCGTCACATCAGGAACCAGCACCGCCTGCTTGTTCTGCGCTGCGTAACCTACGAGTCCGCGTCCTAACGGAATCTCGTGTTTAAGGTGGATATTCTCGTTGAAGCGGAGCGAGAACCGATGTTGCAGCTGTTCTCCGGAAGAGTCGAGCAACAGGATGCTGAACATCTGGTAATCGATCAGCCGCCGCACCAGTTCGGCGACGCGTCCAAGCAATTCGTCGAGATTCAGGATCGACGTGAGTTCGCGCGCGATTTCATTTAACAAGAGCAGGATACGCGCCTGTTTGGTTGTCCGTGTATAGAGCTGGGCATTTTCGATGCCGGCCGCCATTCGCGAGGCAACAAGAGTCAGAATACGTAGGTGTTCCTCGGTGAAAGCGCCGGGTTCGCGCGCCTCGATGTCGATCACCCCGATCACCCGGTTCTTGGTGATTAGCGGAATGGCGAGTTCCGAACATACGTTCGCGACGCCTTCAATGTAGCGGGAGTCCTCGCGAACATCATTGATCAGGACGGGCTGACGAGACTGGGCCGTAATGCCGGTGACGCCCTGGCCGACTTTGATGCGGCTGCGTTCGGCGAATTCCGGCGGATATCCGACCTGAAAGCGGAAACGCAGCTCCTGAGTCTTTTCGTTGAGCAAAAGAATGGCGAAAATTTCGTAATCGATGACCTTGCGGACGACTTCCGCCACACGGCGCAGGGTGGTGTCCAGATCGAGCGATGTCGCCAATACATCGGCCACATCGAGCAGCAACGACTCGACCGGCAAGCGATCCGGCTTGGAGATGACAGAACCCATTGATCGTAATGATAGCAGCCACGCCCCGGTGAATTCGGGCTTAGCTTAAAGATGCCGTGCCTGGCACGTTAACTCCGCTTTCTACTCGCGTGGCACCACACAGATATCCGACAGGTTACGGTATTTCTCGGCGTAGTCCAGACCGTAGCCCACGACGAACTCATCTGGAATTTTGAACCCGACGTAATCGCCCTCCAGCGGGAGTTTCCGCCGGGACGGCTTGTCGAGCAACGTGGCGACCTTCAACGATTTCGGCTGCCGCGCCTGTAGCATGCGCTTCAGGTAAGTCATGGTCAGTCCGGTGTCGAGGATGTCCTCGACGATGATGATGTTCTTGTCCTTGATCGTCTGATCGACGTCTTTGGTCAACTTGACTTCGCCGGTGGAATCCCAACCGCTCTTGAGTTCCTGCGTGGGTGTGGGACGGTTGCCGTAGCTGGACACTCCGATAAAGTCAAAGGTGGCGTCCAGTTCGATATGTCGAGCCAAGTCGGACAGGAAAATCGTAGCGCCCTTCAGAACTCCCAGCAGAATGACCGACTGCCCGGCGAAATCTTTCGTGATCTGCGCCCCGAGTTCGCTTACACGTTTCGCGACTTCTTGACGCGAAATCAGCACCTTCAGTTCCGGCATGGGGTTTCATATTAAACTAGCCGGAGCATTGTGAGAAAGGACTGAGCACTCGGCATTCAGCACTCAGCATCCAGCCGTCCGAAGTTTTTAGAACTCAAATCGGGCTGAATGCTCGCTGAAATGCTGATTGCCGGCTTGCCGCATGAATTTGAAAGGCGTCAAACTCACCTGGTTAGGCCACGCAACTTTTCGCATTGAAACTCCAGCAGGCAAGACAGTCATTATCGATCCGTGGGTGATGAATAATCCGATGTGCCCGGAGTCTGAGAAAAACCCGAAGAAGGTGGATATTCTCCTCTGTACCCATGGCCACGGCGACCACATCGGCGATGCCGTGGAAATATGCAAAAAGCACAACCCCGTGGTCGTCGGTATCCCCGAATTGGCTCGCTGGCTCGGAAAGAAGGGCGCCAGGCAGATCGCCGAGATGAACAAAGGTGGAACGCAAACCGTGGGCGATATCAAAGTGACCATGGTCCATGCCGATCATTCGTGCGGCATTCAGGACGGCGACGAGATGGTGTACGGCGGTGAAGCCTGCGGCTATGTGATCGAGTTTTCGAGCGGCCTGAAGATCTATCACGCGGGTGACACCAACGTCTTCGGCGACATGGCCATCATTCGCGACTTGTATGCACCCGAGATCGTCATGCTGCCCATCGGCGATCACTACACGATGGGCCCGCGGGAAGCCGCATACGCATGCAATCTCCTCAAGCCGAAGACGGTGATCCCGATGCATTTCGGAACCTTTCCAGTCCTTGTCGGACGACCGAGCGAATTGCAGAAACTCGTACCTGGCACACAAGTGATGGAGATGAAACCGGGCCAGACCATCGGCGGATAACCCCCGCATTTGATCTCAACGAAATGAGGAGCACGTGACACCGACCAAGAAAAGCTCACGCCCCAGTTGGCGCCACTACGATCTGACGACCGCGGGACCAGTCGACGACTATCTCTACTCCATGCTGCCTAAGCGCGACGACGTTCTCGTCGAGATGGAAGAGTATGCGACCCAGCACAATGTCCCCATTGTCGGTCCTGCTGTGGCGCGGGTCCTGCAGCAACTCGCGCTTATGCTCAATGCCCGCAGCGTCTTTGAACTAGGCTCTGCGATCGGATACTCGACGATCTGGTGGGCGCAGGCCGTCGGCGAAAAAGGGCGCGTCGTCTACACCGACGGTGATGTGAAGAATGCCGAGCGTGCCCGGAGCTATTTCACGCGTGCGGGCGTTTCCGATCGGATCACTCTGCACACCGGAGACGCGTTGGAAGTACTCTCGGAACAAAAGCAGGAATTTGACATCATCTTCAACGACGTGGACAAAGACGATTATCCGCGCGTGTTGCGCCTCGTCGCCCCGCGACTGAGGAAGGGTGGGCTGTTCATCACTGATAACGTTCTTTGGAGCGGCCGGGTCGCGGAGAAAAATCCCACCGATTCGCGTACCAAGGCGATTGTGGAGTTCAATCGAAAGCTGCAGGACTCGAAAGACTTCTACACGACCATCCTGCCCATCCGAGATGGACTGGCGGTGGCACTAAAGAAATAGGAGTTGTCAGTTGCCGAGAAGTCCGTACACGTCCACTTCCGTTCGCGTGCCGACGTAGACTTTTCCGTTGGCGATCGTAGGCGGAACGAACTTGACGGCATTTCCCGCCCGATCGCGATTGTTAGCCGCTTGCGCGCTGTTCCAATATTCCTGGGCCAGATTGGTCGCATTGTAGGCATGCAAAATAGCTGGCCCGGAACACGCTGCAGGCAGCGGCACGACCGAGCAGTTCACTCCCGCATTTGAGCTGGCATACCCATACAGGCTGGAATCAATCGCCCACACAATTCCGTGGCTGGCGGACTGCGAGGAGACCGATGGAATCGTGCCGGGAAATCCAAAGCTTGATACTGTTTGCGAGGCCGCACTGGTGTTGAACAACTCAGTCGTCGGATTGAACGTTAACTGGCGGATGGAATCGTACTGGCCGCCCACGTAGAGATTGTTGCGCCAGAAAGCGGGCACACCCCACAGTCCGTAGGCCGGCCCAGTGAAACTCTGCACGATCTGGCTATTGTTCGCGGAGTTGTACTGCCCCATGTTGTTCCGGTCGATGAGGTAGACCACGCCTTCCTTGCCGACTTCCGTCAGCAAGGATGTGGGCCCGGAACCCGTCTGGTTCGGGAACAGGATCACGCCGCCCGAACCCAGGTCGCTGTCGATTTGCGCCAGACTCAGTTGATCGTATGGCGTGAAATAGCCGGAAATACTCAAGTTCATGCCATTGAGAGTGCTGCCCGTCACATAATGCAGGCGAAGGATGCTGTCGCCGTAATTATCATTCGGTGGTGGCGGCAGTTCATCAAATACTCCATTTCCAGTCGAAATGTAGACGTCCCCACCGGCATCAATGGCTGGTGCCGAACCTCCCGCCCAGATTCCCCCGTCGGCGCCGTTAATTCCATTCGGTGTTGTGTTGAACACCGCCATCTGCTGTTGCACGTTGGTGGCCCGGTAGGCGATCAGCCAACCGTGATACGGGGTGGCGTCTTCATGCGCGGCAAACGCCACGTAAATTTTCCCGCCAGCCTCCGCCAGACCCGACCGATTGTGGTGGTGTTGAGAGTCGAATGAGACCATCCCGTTCACCGAGCCGTCTCCGGTTCCCGGAACGGACGCGGCAATCGTCACGGGCGCGTTGTACTTCTCGCTGCTTGTGGCCAAATCCAAGGCGTGCAATCGATGATAAAAGTTCCCGGAAGCCCCAATGCAACTGCCGGAGTTCTTCGGATTGCTCTCCGATGCACTCACCACGTAAATCGTCTTCGTGGTTGTGTCGATGACGGGCGTACCCGTGACTCCGACTTCTGGATAGATGTCGCCGTAGCAGTAGCCCACATCGTTCCAAGTGACTGGAGCTTCGCCCGGTGTGCCGCCGTGGAGAGTGTCCAGCAGGTTCACATGCCAGTAGGTCACGCAGGGGTGCGCGTCGGCGTCAAACACATACACGCTGTCGTGCTGCGTAGCCACGACAATCACATTGTGCGTGCCGCCGGCGATGGTCACGCTCTTCATCCATAGAGGCTGGGTGTAACCGGCGCCGTCCACGGCGCAAGAGAAAAGCTTTCCAAAGGTCGAGGTAGCGACGGTCGAGCTCGACAGGGCGAACTCTCTGGTATTTATCCCGTCTCGGGAGTTGTCATTGTGATAGGTGAGAACGCCTTTGAGATCGGTGATGTACACCCTGGCAGACCCCGATGCACCGCCGCTGCTGGCTGTGATCGTATGAGTCCCCGCCTTGGCCGGCGGAGTGTAGAGGCCGCCAGCGGTAATGGTGCCGATGGTCAAATTTCCCCCCACAACGTTGTCCACGCTCCAAGTCGCACCGCTCGCCGAAGAGTTGAACTGCTGTGTTTGTGTGCTGATCACGACAGCGGCACGAGCCGGCGACACAGTGATGGCGGCCCTCGCCCAGGGCGACGCCCAGATCATGACGCAGCCTACAGTGAAGAAAAGGGAACTGAATCTCGAAACACTCCGCATACCAGCCTCCCCCAAAAGGACGGTACCCAGAACCAAGAACGTGTGTGCAGGCTGCTAAGTCTACTCTCTACTTAGCGGGTGGCTGAATTAATTCGGCGTCGATCGTAATGGTGATGTCGTCTCCCACAACTCCGGGCGCGCCATTGACGCCGAAATCCTTGCGATTGATCTTGGTCGAGGCCGATGCGCCGATGCGCTGGTTGCCCCATGGATCTTTGATGGGAGCAGAAGGACCGTCCACATCGAGGGTGACTTCCTTGGTCACGCCGTGAATCGTCAGGTCTCCAACGATCTGCAGCTTTCCGGCGCCGGCCGACTTCGTCTGCTTGGATTGGAACGTGATCGTCGGATATTTCTGAACGTCGAGGAAGTTGGGACTGCGCAGGTCGTTGTCGCGCATCTGCACGCGCGTGTCCACCGAGTTCGCATCGATCGTCACCTCCGTAGAATCCTTGGTTGGGTCCGCCGGGTCGTATTTTGCCGATCCGCTCACCTTCATGAATGCTCCACGGACGGTGGATACACCGAGATGGCGCACAGAGAATTGCGCGGCGGAATGATTGGGATCGATTTGCCAGGTACCAGCCTGCGCTGGGGCAGCAGTCGCCATCGCCAGAATGGCCGTGAGGACAAAAGCGAAACGATACATAGTTATAGCCTTCCTTTGAGTAAACGAGTTCAGCCATGCTAAATGGACTTGACGGGAATAGCCAAGAGGTCTTCGACCAATCCAACCTCTTTTTGCAGGAACGGCTCCCCGTAGGTCACGCCGCCGAGCATGCCGTAAAAGCGAGCCATGGCATCGACGCGAGCGCGGATTTCGTCGTGAGCAGGGAACAGGTCCATGCCGGCTTCCTGATCGCTGAATTGCGATTTATAAGCGAGGATGGATGCAAACTTCCCTTCAAACTGCTCGCTGATGTCGACGACGAAAGTGGGCCGGATATCGTAGTAGAGCGTAGCGTAAATGATCTTGAAAGGACGATGAGGCGTAGCGCCGGCATCTTGCCGGCTGTGGAGGGGGCTGCCAGCTCCCGGCGCGGGCGGGACGCCCACACCGACAGCCGCCGAGGCGGCGGCGCTACAGTCCAGTTTCGCGAGTCCCGCCAGGAAGCAAGCCTCATAGCCCAGAATCGAAGCGGTGTAATGATCCGGATGGCGCCCTTTCCAGTAGGGAAGAATCACCACCCTGGGCCGAGTCTCGCGAATCACGCTGGCGACTTTCAGCCTGTTCTCCCACGTGTTCTCTACCCGCCCGTCAGGGATGTCGAGCGCGCCCCGCCAACTGACGCTTAGAACTTTCGCCGCGTCGTTCGCCTCACGCTCGCGATCTTCCGCTGTGCCCCGCGTGCCCATCTCTCCGCGGGTGAGATCAAGGATGCCCGTCCGCTGTCCGCGTTGGGCTGCTTTCAGGAGCGTGCCGCCACAGGTTTGCTCGACGTCATCCCGGTGCGCGGCGATAGCAAGAATGTCGAGGGGTTGGCCCTGCGAAAGGGAAGTCATTCTAGTCGAGGTTCCCCTGCTCCAGCACCACGTTCTCCCGCACGATCAGCCGGTGCGCCGCCATTTCCTTCAACGTGGGCAGAACGCGATTCACGTGTTCATCCGTATCCACGAAGATAATAATCACCGGCAGCTTGCCTCCCGCTTCCACCAGGTGCGCGGTCTCGACTTGATGTCGTCCCAGAAATCCGGCGACACAATGGATCGCCGTTGCTGCGTAGACATTCTCCCTGCGCAGATAGGCGAGAATCTCCATGTGCAGCGGCCGATGGTGCCATTGGTCGCCTTCGTTCAGGTAGATTGTGACTTGTCCCGCCATCGCATCTGGCATTTTACTCGCGATCCTCTCCAGAAATCTGCCATTCCGGCCGCAAGATCCCGTAGAACTCCGAATCCACAAATTGATCCCACTTGCGCAGATGCTCGCGCTGGCAGCCCTCGTAGCGCATTCCCAGCTTCTTGAGAATTTTTCCGGACGCAGGATTGTGCTTGAAATGCGATGCGAAAATGCGGTGCAAGGCAAGGTCTTCAAATCCGTAGCGCAGCACTTCGCGCGCCGCCTCCGTCGCGTAGCCCTGACTCCAGTAGGAAACTCCCAGCCAGTAGCCGAGTTCGGCATGCTGATGTTGCAGTTCCACGCGGAGACCGATCCCGCCGATCTGCCGCCCGTCTTCGCGGAGCGTGA
>DATMOO010000002.1:0-12249 GCA_035568275.1 Candidatus Sulfotelmatobacter sp. | reverse complement strand
CGAATACGCATCTGGTGCGGAGAAGGTTTATTCAGAAGAAGTAGGGTTAGGTTACGGAAAGAGATCTGCGATTTCCCGATGTCCAGATTCCCGAGCAAGCAACTTAAATGATCTCCCATTTGCGTCACTTGCTCCACGCAGAGCAGGAAAGCGGCGAAGGAATCGTGTAACCCATTCGAGCTCGCCTCGGCGGATTGCATGGGCGAGATCTTCCATTTCAATCCCCAGAAATCCGCCCAGTTCTCTCAAGTATTCAATCGCCCAGCCTGTTGGTGTTGCGCCGAACTTGCCATCCCTGATGTTGACGTCTGCACCCCGTCTTACCAGTTCCTGAACCACGGAGCGGTATCCGCCAAAAGTCGCGTAGTGAAGGGCTGTGGCACCGCTCGCATCCTTTTGGTTAATCAACTCAGCATTGTCACGAAGAATATCTTTCACCCCTTCCAGATCGCCCTGCTTCGCGGCCTCAATCAGTCTCGCGAGTTCGCTCATACAACACCGCCTATTCGGAATTACTCTGCTGCCAGGAACTTCACGCAGACTGGCTGGCCTACTCCCAGCACCTTCCCCGTTGAGGTTAGCTTGCCGGTGTTTTGGTCGATGTGGAAGATAACGATGTTGTTGGATGCTTGATTTTCGGCGAAGAGCAAAGTGCCTGTGGGATCGATTTCGAAGCTGCGGGGAGTTTTGCCTCCGGTGGGAGTGTGCTCGATCGGGGTCAGCGTGCCTTTCGAGGAATCGATGGCGAAGACGGTGATGCTGTCGTGTCCGCGGTTGGAGGCATACAGGAACTTGCCGGAAGGATGGATCCGAATTTCGGCGTCATCGTTCTCGCCCTTGAAATCGTCGGGCAACGTCGAGACGCTTTGCGAACGATGGAGCATGCCCGCCTTCAGATCAACGGAGAAGGCTGTGACCGTGGATGCCATTTCGGACACCACGTAGGCGAATTTTCCAGAAGGATGCAGGGCGAAATGGCGGGGGCCGGCGCCGGCATCGAGTTTGGCGAAAGGCGGATTGTTGGGCTTAAGGGATCCCTTCGACTTATCGAGTTTGTAAACGAGCAACTCGTCGAGGCCAAGATCATCGACGAAGGCAAAGCGCTCGTCGGGAGAGAGATCGATGGAGTGGGCGTGCGCGGCCTCCTGGCGCTTCGGATTCAGGCCGTGGCCGGTGTGCTGGACGAAGGCTGAGGCGTTTCCGAGCTTGCCATCGTCTGAGATCGGAAAGACAGCGATACTGCCGCCCGTGTAATTGGCCACGAGAACATACTTTCCCGACTGGTCGACGGTGATGTAGCAGGGGTCAGCGCCACGGGAGGCGACCTCATTCAGAAATGTGAGCTTGCCGGTCGCGCGATCGACCGAGAACGCACTTACACCGCCGCTGTTCGGCCCCTTGTAATTCTGAACTTCGTTGACGGCATAGAGAAAACGTCCGTTGGGGTGAAGGGCGACCCATGACGGGTTCGTGGTCTCGGATGCGAGACCGAGAGATGTGACCTCCTGTGTAGAGGCATCGTAGCGATAGGCGTAGATACCTTTGCTCGTACTGCCGTCCTGGGTATAGGTGCCAACGTAGAGAAGATATTTGCCCTTCTGCGGCTCTGCGGCTGAGGCTTTGAGCGAAAGAAAGAGAGCAAGCGAACAGAAGTGCAAAAAGGCGCAAGAAACACGGGATCGGGTCATCCCGATATAGAAACGCATCCGAGCACTTTCACGCAAGCTTTACTTACTGAGCACGACGGGGACTGTCTGGTCGTAGGGCCACACGACTGCGGCTAGAACCTGCCGACGGTTGAAGTCGTCAAGTGTCATGGGAAAGGCGACGATGATGGTGCGAGCGGTGGTTTCTCCAGGCTGGATTTTGGTTTCGGGCGTGAGTGCCGGTTGCGAGCCGTTCTTCAGAGTTGGAAAGGCCTGGAAGTAGCGGTCGAAGTCGATGGCGGAGACGGCGTCGACGGTGGAGTCTCCGGTGGGCGCCTTCACCGAAGCCTGCAGGGTATGGACGTAGAGGGTTTTGTCGCTGGTGTTGTGAATGGTGAAGGTGAGCGCGACCATGGTGGAGTTTTGTCCGGGAATTTCCACGGCGACGACGTTGTCGAGCGTTCCCGAGGCTTGTGGCTTGGCGCGCTTCAGAAACGATACGAAGGCGACGACAATGCCGAGCACGATGATGGCGATGACCAGGATCCTGCCCGAGGGGAGACTTTTCTTGGCGGTGCCGAATTCCTCGCCGATGTTGATGGTGGGGCCGGAAGGCGCGGCCGATGGTTTGGGCGTGGAGGGCGGATTCGACATGGGATTATCCTACGCGCGATTTTACTCTTGGTGCGACGTCTCGCGCGATGAGGAGGATGCCTGTGGTTTCGGTATCTTTTTAGGAAGGTATATTTTAACCGCTGAGTTCGCCGAGAACGGCCGCAGTGAACGCAGAGAAAATGATACTGTCGATCGGTTGCCATGCGGGATAGGAGATGCCCCGAGGGGTGGTACTGGATCTTGCCGTGTAGGCGAGATGCTCGAGCTGACAACTAGCGGGAGGATCACCAGGCGTGTTTCATGGCTTTGGCGAACTGTGACGCGGGCAAGGTGTTCAGGACGTCGTCTTTGGTGAGCCATGCGCGGCGGGCTTGCAGGACTCCGAAGCGGATCTTGTCCATGTGCGAGGTGTGATGGGCGTCTGTGTTGATGACGATCTTCACGCCGTGTTGCTTAGCCTGGCGAAGGTTGGCGTCGTTGAGGTCGAGACGGTCGGGATAGGCGTTCTGTTCCATGGCGACTTTGTATTTCGCGGCTGCGGTTAGCACGGAGTGCATGTCGAAGCCATAGGAGTCGCGGCGCAGCAGGATCCGGCCGGTGGGGTGGCCGATGATCGAAGTGTTCGGATTGCTGATCGCTTTCAGGAGGCGGTCGGTCATCTTGGCCGGTTCCTGGTTGAAGACCGAGTGAACGCTGGCGATGACAATGTCCATCTGAGCAAGGACGTCGTCGGAGAGATCAAGGTCGCCGTCGGCGAGAATATCGACCTCGATGCCGGCGAAGATGGTGATGCCCTCGATCTTCTGGCCGGCGGCGCGAATTCGCGCGATATGTTCGACGGCGCGCTTGTCGTCGAGGCCGTTGGCGAAGGCCAGGTTTTTGGAGTGGTCGGTAATGGCCATGTATTTGTAGCCGCGCTCCCGGGCGGCTTCGGCCATTTCTTCGATCGTGTTGCGACCGTCTGTCTCGACGGTGTGCATGTGGACGTCTCCCTGCAAGTCTTCCCGGGTGACCAACTGTGGCAGGGCGTGATTCCGCGCGAGCTCAATTTCGCCAAGGTTTTCGCGCATCTCGGGCGGGATGTAGTCGAGCTTCAGCTTGGCATAGATTTCTTCCTCGGTTTTTCCCGCAACCGGTTTCTCGCCTTCCAGCGTGGCGAGGCTATATTCATTCAGGGTGTATCCCATCTTGAGGGCGCGCTGGCGCAGGGTGACGTTGTGCGCCTTCGATCCTGTGAAGTACTGCATGGCGGCGCCGAAGGAGTCGGGCGGAAGCAGGCGGACATCGACCTGCATGCCGCCGCGCAGGTGGAAGCTGATTTTGTTATCGCCGCGGGCGATGATGTCCATAATCGGCGGATATTTGGCGACATAATCGATGGCTTCCTGGCGTCCGGCTTCGGTGCAGCAGGATTGGCCTGTGACGAGGATGTCGAGGTCGCCGACGGTGTCGCGGCCTCGGCGCAGGGATCCAGCGGGAGTGATTTTGTCGATGCCTTTAAATTTCTCGATGTAGGCTGTCAGTTTTTCGGACTCGATCTCGGCTGCGTCGATGAGAAAGCGACCGCCGATCCGCCGATAATCTTCGATAGCTTTTAAGAGCTTGGCCTCGTGCTTTTCGCCCATGCGGGGAAGTTCGCGGATTTTTCCTTCGCGCGCAAGCTTCTCGACACCATCGACGTCGCTGACCTTGTAGGCGCTCCAGATCAGCGCGATCGTCTTCGGGCCGAGGCCTTGAATCTTGAGCAACTGCAGCATCGATGGGTGATATTTCGCAAGCAGTTCGGCTTGAACGGCTAGCTTACCCGTGTTGAAGAGTTCCTGAAGGTTGGTGAGCATGCCTTTGCCGACGCCGGGGATGGCGAGCACCTGCTTGGGATCGCTGATGATGTCCTTGATCTGGTGCGAATGGTTCTCGATGGCCTGAGCGGCGTTGCGGTAAGAGCGGATGCGGAAAGAATCCTGTCCGTCGATCTCGAGCAGGTCGGCGGTTTCGAAAAGGATGTTGGCGATAGCCTTGTTGTCCACGCACTTAAAGATAAACCAAACAGAGGTTGAAGAGAGTCTTGCGCACACTCCTGCCTGTTGCTGTAGAGAGTTGAGCGACCGACACTACTCGAAGGGGACTGGCGACGAGCGTCAGACGAGGGCGGAGAACATCGATTGGCGCGCTTGCCCGGTCCTACTGAGCCTTCACAACGTTTGCCGCTTGCGGACCTTTTTGGCCCTCGGCGATCTCGAACTCAACCTGATCGCCCTCCTGCAGGCTCTTGTAGCCCTCGGAGGCGATCGCGCTGTAGTGCACAAACACATCGGGCCCATCCGCGCGACCAATGAACCCGTATCCTTTCGCGTTATTGAACCACTTTACGGTTCCTTTCATACGTTCCACAAAGAGCCCCTTTTCTGCACGTCCTCTTAAGGGCCCCGAGGACGTGCCCGCAATAATAGGATGCATTTTGTAGCGGTGGGGTTAGGCTGTCAAGAGAATGCGTCAAAGACAAGGGGAATCGAGTGGCACGAGATCGCATGCAACAAAAATACTTTCGCTTGCAACAAACACTCGGTGGGTGGATCAGCGGAACACGTCAACTGCGAAACCCATTCACCACGAAGGACACGAAGGTGCACGAAGGAAATCAATTCTGGAAATCCTGTGTGAGACTTCGTGTCCTTTGTGGTTGATGATTTGCGCGTCGGGCCAATCTGCTTACGCTATGGGTCGATCAAGAGCGCCTTATAACTTGCTCCTGCCATGATTCAAGGCATGGTCTAGCCATAGGACCGATGCAATCGTTTTGGCGTCCTGGATAGTGCCCTTCATCACCATTTTTACGACTGTCGGCAACGGAAGCATGCGCTTGTAGATCACCTCGTCCTCCTCGGGTTCGGATTCTCCGGCGTGAAGGCCGGTTGCGAGATATACGGCCATGGTTTCGGCGACGAATCCGGGGCTGGCGTAGAACTTGAGAATGCGGTGCCAGCGGTCAGCGCGGTATCCGGTCTCCTCGATCATTTCGCGCTTGGCGGCATGGAGTTCGCTCTCGCCGGGATCGATGCGACCCGCGGGAAGTTCCCAGAGATAGTCGTTTGCGGCGTGACGATATTGACGCTCGAGGAGAACGCGAGGCACCTTCCTGGTGTGGTCAACCGCAAGCACCACGATGGAACCGGAGTGATGGATGAGATCGCGGCGCACCTTGATGCCGCCGGGTTCGATGATGTGATCGGTAGTGACCCAAAAAACCGGGCCGCGATAGACAGTGCGCGAGGAGACGAGGCGGGCCCTGGATCGCCGGGTGGGGCGAGCTTTGCTCCGAGAAGAAGTTTTCGCCATGCCATCAATATAAAGCACGGCATCTGCGGCGACGGTCTACGGGCTGACTTCCTGGCGCAGCTTCTTCGCGAGTTTTTCCATTTTCTTCAGGTTCGGCGTCAGGTCTTTTGTAAGCAATCCCTTGCGAAGCAGGTGCAAGTCGGATTGCAGTGACGCGCTCAGCGCCGAGAGTTCTTCGGCATCCTGGTTGATAGCCTGAAGACGGAGTGCGGGCGAGTTCAAGTCGCGAGAGGGCTCGGGCCGGACGATCGTTGGGGACCAATTCCCGCCGGGTACCCTCTGATTCATTGTGGGTTGTTGGGACAGCACTGGGACGGTGAGCAACACCAGGGACAGAAAAGCTACTCGGGCCGACAACGGAACCTCCAAGGGGGCTGATGCCTGCTGGCGAGCGAGTCTACACCGGTTTCGAAATCTTGCAGCAGGAAAAGTTTCAGCACAACGAACCGTTGTCTCTGTGCAGGTTGAGGTCGGGAAAGCGGGTTCTGCTATGCTGCCCGGCATGGCGAAGAAGCCGGGCATTGCGATTGTAGGTGCGGGAAATCTGGGGACGGCACTGGCTGTTGCGCTGCGGGAGGCGGGTTATCGGATTGAATCAGTAATTGCCCGAATGCAGGGAAACTCACTGGTGCGGGCCCGACGGTTGGCCAAGTTGACTGGAGCGCGGGCAGTCTTGACTTCAGAAGCGGTGAAGGCTGGGATTTTGTGGCTTTGTGTGCCTGACGGCGAGATCGCGCATGCCGCGGTGTCACTGGCTAAGGGATTTCAGGGAACAGGAAAAATCGCGTTGCACTCGAGTGGGGCGCTCGGCAGCGAGATCCTACAGCCACTTCGGACAAGGGGAGCGGCGGTTGCGTCCGTACATCCGCTGATGACATTTGTGCGGGGATCGCGCCCATCGCTTGTAGGAGTGTCGTTTGCGATTGAGGGCGATCGGGTTGCGGTGCGGGCGGCGCGTCGTGTCGTGCGTGACCTTGGAGGAAAGTCTTATCCCGTCAGTCGGAAGGCGAAGACCGCGTATCACGGGTGGGGAACATACGCTTCTCCGCTGCTGACAGCTCTGCTGGCGACCACTGAGGAGATTGCTACGCTCGCCGGGGTGAGTAAGAAGGCGGCGAGAGAACGCATGCTTCCGATACTTCTTGAGACGGTGAAGAATTATGGAAAGCTCGGAGCAGCGGCAGGGTTCAGCGGGCCGATTGTTCGGGGAGATGTGGAGACGGTGCGGCGCCATCTGGAGGTACTGCGAACGGCGGCTGTTCCACGGCAGGTTTATGTGGCGTTGGCGCGGGCCGCGGTGGAATATTTGCCGGCGAAAAACAAAAACAAATTGCGGTTACTTCTCGACTCTGTGGACGGGCGCGGGTTAGAGCCTTAGGTTTCGCTCGAAGTGAACAGGTGTCCAAGCTTCTGTTTCTTCGTCCGCAGATATTCCTCGGCGTGCGGGCTGGGAGTGACTTCACAGGGGACTCGCTCGACCACGTGCACACCGGAGCGTTCGAGGGCTTCTACCTTGTCGGGGTTGTTGGAGAGCAACCGGACGCGCGTGACGCCCAGCGCCTTGAGGATCTCGCCAGGGAGCGTGAAGTCGCGCTGGTCGGCTTTGAAGCCGAGGCGCTCGTTGGCCTCCACGGTGTCGAGGCCAGCGTCTTGCAATTCGTAGGCTTGCAGCTTGGCCATCAGGCCGATGCCTCGTCCTTCCTGCTGTTCGTAGATGAGGATGCCGGCACCTTCCTCGGAGATCAAGGACAACGAGAGTTCGAGCTGCTGGCGGCAGTCGCAGCGCAGGGAATGAAAGACATCCCCAGTCAGACATTGCGAGTGCACTCGGACTAACGGCGCGGCGGATTTCACGTCGCCCATGACCAGGGCAACGGCTTCTTCGATGCGGCGATCGACCCTTCCCACCGTGTGTGCGCGGAAACCGTAAATGCGGAACTTGCCCCAGCGGGTGGGGAAATCGGCGGAGGCTACCTGTTCGACTGCGTTTTCACTCACTTCTCCATTATAACGGGGAGACCGGCTAAGTCCGCTCCCGGAACGCGTTCGCAGACGAAAACGGGCCGCCTGGACGGGCGGCCCAGGTTCCAATAGTCGAGGACTAAAGCACGTCCCTCACCGTTTTCGTTTCAAGGTCGACCGTGTTGTTGGTTGCCTCACCGGTGGCATACGTCAGTGTCACCGATTGTGATCGCAATCCGATTACAGTCGAAGGAACCAACGTGGTCGTACCCTCGTTCACCTCGGCCGTGTAGATGCCGGCCGGAAGCGTCACTGTGAGCAACGATTTCGGATTGACCGAGTAGGTGTACAACTTTTTCGTGCTGGTATTTTGCAGAATGAGTTGTACGGCTGGAGAATCAGCGGCCAGCGCAAACTGGATGCGGGCGTTGTTTGCGCTGACCGGAGAGAAGTTGTTGGTGAATGTTTCTAAGGTTGGCGTTCCCCCACTCAATGCAAGAACTGCCGAGACATTCTTTGCTGCATTGAGGGTGACGGAACTGTCGACGATTGGCGAATTGGTGCATGGCGCCAACGTGTTCGCGACACTGATTTTCATGTCGTAGGCGCCAGGAACGAACGTTAACGGGCCGAAGATCGCTCCATAGGACAAGCCGTGCACGCTGCAGACTTCGTCATTGATCAACACGTCGACCGGGAATTCCGGATCAGTCACGGTGGAGTAGTCGCGTCCAGGAATGCCCTGAACCAAGTACAGGTAAGCGTTGTCGGATGCATACACGGCTGTGCTTGCGGCGCAAAGCAGGGCCAGTGCCAGAATCAAGCGAATACGATTTGTCATAATTCTCTCCATAGATAGGTGGAGTGGCTATGGGCCAGATAGCCAGCATTCATGGGGATGAGCGCCGCTCACTTACGATTGGCTGATCTTTGTGAGAGCGTCTTGCTCTCGAATGATTCGAACCCGTTGGTAACGACGAAGTTCTGGATGAGTGGAAAAATCTAAACGGGGAATGAGCACGCGGAGAGAATCGACGTAGAAGATGGCTAGAGGAGGAAATCAGTTCGGCAGTGCGAGACCTAGCCTCTCGCTTTGAAAGGGAAGATCGCGTCCTGCTTAGACGCGATGGGAGATCCGTTTCGCGTCGCAGGATGGAAGTGCCAGTTCTCCAGTGCTGCGAGGCACTTCGAGTCGATCTCGGGACCGAGGCTCTGGAGCACGGTTTTGCTGACGATCTCGCCGCGCTCGTCGATGGTAATTTCGATGACTTCGTTGCCGGGAGTGGTGGGAAGTTGCCACGGGAAGACGACCGGATCGGAGGTCGCGACGGGGAGTGCGGGACGGATCTCGTCGCCATAGAGTGGGCCGCGAGTGAGCGTTCCGTAGGGAAGGCCCGCCTGGGCGCCGTGTCCGAGAGCGGAGAGCGTCTGGGTTTCGGACTTGTCTTGTTGTTCGGCGCGCACGATGGGCGCCTGCGGTGCCGTGAGTTTGGAGAGTTGCGCGGGAGCTTTCCAACGCAGCTTCTGTCCAAGGCGCTGGTGCTTATAACGCTCGGTGGCGAGATCGGAAGAGCTATGACTGCTGTCGTCGGGATTTTTGCTGGACCAGAACAAGCGGGTGACGGAAGTGCCATTCTGGCCGACGGCGACGGAGACCGGAGTCAGGAGCCTCGGCTCGGAAGCGTGGAGAAGCCAGGCGAGAATCACCGCATGGGCGCCGACCGAAGCAGCAAGAAGAGTACGCTGCCGCCGTGCGGTCGCGGGATTTGCTTGTTCGAACGTAAGTCTCCCCATCGACCCGGTAGGGCCTAGTGCTAGTTAGACGCAGGTCGGAGCGTTTCGTCAAGGTGATTTGTGAGGTTCGAATCCAGCGAGAACGGAGGTAGTGGCTGGATCGGCCCCAGGATGACATAGGGCTTCGCCATCTTTCTCGTGAAATCGAATAAAAGCCTTAACCGCAGAGGTCGCGGACGATTCGCAGAGAACGCTGGGGAAGCTCGGCGCGAAAACTGAATCGGGGGATCCGTTTGGTGCGCATTCCGGAAGGCTGATAAAATACCTGTGTTACCGATCCAACCTGCACGGGGCTATAGCTCAGCTGGGAGAGCGCATCGTTCGCAACGATGAGGTCGTCGGTTCGATCCCGACTAGCTCCACCAAATCTTTCAAGCACTTAGCTCCGCCGTTTTAATCACTGCTTCGTCCAAAACAGTTAAATTTTGTGACGCTAATGTGACGTTCTCTCGTACTCGTCGGGACTCCACCATGTCCATCATCTTCGTCACGGCGCGACGCTGGCTTTCCGGTACATGTTGAGCGTAGATGTCCATCGTTGTTGAGATACGCGAATGGCGCATCTGTCCCTGCACGTCTTTGGGATTGGCACCCGCCTCGATCATCCAAGTTGCACACGATGTCCGCAGCGAACGCCATGTTGCTTTCTTGGGGTCAATGCCTAGCTTGAGAGCAGCAGGACGAAGGTGCCGGCGCAGAATGTTGCCGTCGCTCATCGGAGTGCCTTTGCGGAGCGACTGAAAGACCAAGTCCTGCGGTCGATCAGTTCGCACCAGCTTGATGCGCTTCTTCGCGCCCTTGCCGCCCCAATTGACTTCAACCTCAAGGTTCTTCAACCGACGAATCCGAGCGATGATCGAAGGGTGAACTAGGATCGTCGTTGAACTCCCCGGCGTTTTAGTCACGCTCCAATCACCACGACAGTAACGCTCGTCAACTGTAATGCCATCATCATGCACGTCCTCCCATTTCAGTCCGACCAGTTCGCTGACACGCAACCCGCTGAAGACTGCGACGCAGATCATGGTGGCGTATGGCTCGTCCACGACGTTCACGAGGCGCTCAAACTCTTCTGGCGTGATGTGGGGCTTCTGTTTATTCTTGTTGACAACTTTAGTGCGCGGAATCTGCACCGCCAGCATTGGATTGTTGGTGAGCAGATCGTAACGGACCGCACTTCCTAGTACCGACGAGAGAACCTCTTTGATCTTCAGCACGGTGGCTCCACTCAACGCAGAAGAACCTAACTTGGAGAAATACCCCTGCAAGTGCAGCAACTTAGTCCGTTTTCATCCGCGCTTTCTGGCCTTCGCTCGCGAATACAGTTTCCTGCCACGCGCTTGCCATGTGCGGGCGGCCTGGGGAAAAAGGAAAAATCGAAAGAGCGGTGGGATATTTACGGCAGAACTTCTGGCCGCTGCGTACCTTTGCCGATTTAACCGATGTCAACTCGCAGGTGCGACGTTGGCTCGAACAGATCGCTAACCAACGCCACCATCGCGAAACCGGAGAAACTCCCGCAGCTCGCTTTCAGCCCGAGACTTTGCGGGCTCTGCCGGTGATTACACCGGATTATCGGGACTGCACAGAAGCTCTGGTCCACAAAGATCTCCGACTGTGGTTCGATGGCAAGCGCTACTGCGTGCCGCCGCGTTATGTCGGCCGTCGCCTCACCATCAAGGCCGATGCTTCTTCCGTCACCGTCTACGACCAGTATCAGGAGATCGTTTCTTATGCCCGCTGCTGGCAGCGCGGTGAAACTCTGGGCGCCCAACGTTTTCAAAAGGAACTGTTGGCCCAGCTAACGGCCGCGCTGCACTCGGCCGAACAACAGCGACTGTTCAGCTGGCTTGGTCCGGCCTCGGAAGCCTACTTGCGTCGCCTGGCCGACACCGACCGCTCGCTGACCCGGCAAGTCCGCGAACTGCTCCTCCTGGTTCGTGAATATAGACCCGATGCCGTGGCGGCCGCGGTTGGTCAAGCTCATGCTGCCGGCGCCTTCGGCGCCGATTACATTGCCAACCTTCTCCGTCAGCAACGCATGCGGCGCGACGTGCAGCCACCCCTTCGCTTCCAGAACCCACAACTCAATGAACTGGCCACTGATCCACTGTCGCTGGCCGACTACGACTCTCTCATTCTTCGCTCTAAAAAGGACTCCGATGACCTTACTGCAACAGAAACTGAATCAACTGAATCTGGCGACGATGAGCCTCCATCTGGATCAGATGCTGACTGACGCCACCGCCAGGAATCTCAGCCTCGCCCAAACCCTGGAAGCACTCCTCGACCGCGAACTCGAAGCCCGTCACCAGCGTTCCATCGAACGCCGCTTCAAACTCTCGCGCTTGCAGAGCAAGCCTTCCATCGACAGCTTCCACTTTAACCATCACAAGTCCCGACTCCAGCTCAAGACTCGTATCCTTCGCCTGCTCGATCTCGACTTCCTGCGCAACGGCACCAGCGTGTGTCTCATCGGTAATCCCGGCGTGGGCAAGACGTACTTGGCCAAGATCGTCGGCTGGCGCGCCTGTCAGGCCAACCAACGGGTCCTGTTCACCACCGCCATGGACATGCTCAATCATCTCCTGGCTTCTCAGGTCGATCATTCCCTGATTCGCAAACTCAAGATCTATACCGAACCTGGTTTGTTAGTCGTCGACGAACTAGGATATCTTTCACTCGATCAGCAGACTTCCAACCTCTTCTACCAGGTCATCTCCACCCGTCACAGCCATAAGCGCAGCTCTCTCATTACGACCAACACTGCCTTCTCCGACTGGGGCAACATCCTCTACAACACCACCATCGCTACCGCTATCGCCGATCGCCTGGTGGAAAACTCTGAGATCTTCCTTCTGGGAGGCGAAAGTCTTCGCAAAGGTAATAAGAGCCA
>DATMOO010000001.1:0-10097 GCA_035568275.1 Candidatus Sulfotelmatobacter sp. | reverse complement strand
CTTGGTGCCGGTCATATTCAGTTTGTCGCGTAAAACCCACAAAAGAGGAGTGTCAGGAGAAACGTCAACCTCGTGGGTACGTTCGTTGATCAGCAAGTGAAAGGCAGACATAGCGGAACTCCCCAGAGAAGGATAAGACTTAAGGATAAGACTTTAGACGAGGCTAATCCAAAAACGTTTCGTCCGGCAAGATGGTGTAGCGGCAGATGGTGTAGCGGCGGACGCCTTCGTCCGCCCCCGCGGCCCGGTGTATCGGGCCGCGGTGCATCCGCTAGCTATCGTATCGAACGCTGACAATTACGCAGAGACCCAGGAACTCTCCACCCTCAGCGTTCCGATTGAATCCGCCGGCAACTCCACCATCGCCGCGTGAGTTTTCACGTGGATCTCAACTCTCTGCGGATGTGCGAGTTCATTGCGGATCAGCAGGATAATCGATCCGTCAGGATTCACGAACGTAATCGCGTCATCGCAGGTTCCGCTCGTTACCAGATTGCGCGCGCCTAGGTCGACAAAGTGAGTCAGGTGCTTGAGCAGATGATAATCGTGGGTGTAACCGAAGCTTTTTGCGGCCGAGTCGACACTCACCAGGGAGTTCTGCGCCCATCCCCACGTGCTCATGCCTGCATTGGCCGTCGAGATGTTCCAGTACATGTAAGCTGAGGCGCCGCTGCGAAAGTAGTGCTTCATGAGTTGCCAACAATAGCTGGTGTAGCGCCAATGGTTGCTGCCATCGCCGCACTCTTGCTCTGACTGAAACACAAGCAGCGACGGAAACTCGTGATGAACCGCTGGCAGCGCATTCTTTCCCGCCCACTGCATGCCGACTCCTTTGATGAAGCGCGCCGCGTCTTTATCGGCCATGGCGGTCTCAAGCATGCCCGGATTCCCCCGCTCCAGCGTCCCAAAAAATACCTCCACTTCGCGCTTCTCCATCTCTGGCCCAAGGTAGCGGAGGAACCGACTCAACCCCTCAGCCGTCCACGTACAGCTGGGGAAATTCTGCGCCGAGTTGAATTCGTTCTGCGGCATGACCATGCCGATGGAAATCCCTTTGGCTTTGTACGCGTCGATATAGCGGCCGAAGTATTTTGCGTAGGCCTCGAAGTAGCGCGGCTCTTGGATAAACATGTCCTCGCCCTCGTGCCCGATCTGATCCGGGCGAATCCCGTTATCCTTCATCCCAGGATAGGCCTTTGCCTCCGCATAAAAGTGATTTCTCTTCATCCAACTCGGCGGCGACCACGGGGACGCCCACAGCTTCAACTTTGGTTGATGGCGAAGCGCCGCCTGGATGAACGGCACGAGAGTATTCTCGTCGTGCGCGATGCTGAAATCGTTCAGTGCGAAATCACCGTCGGTCTCGTCGTAACTGTAAGCATCGGTCGCAAAATCGTTGGCGCCGATTGGTGTTCGGCAATAGGTGAATCGTGCACCGGCCGCAGGGTCGAACAGTTCGCGCAGGATGCCTTCGCGGTCGCCTTCCCCGAGTTGCTGCAGCGATGTCCATCCTAGCTCGTTAAAGCAGGCACCGAATCCCTGAATCGGTCCAGAGTCTGGCTGCACCTGCGACGGATCGATGTTGAGGTTCAGCGTGTCCCAGCTGAAGATCGGTTTGAAAGCTGGTTTCGCCTGCCATGCTTCGGCTTCGGTTGTGACAAACAGTCGGACGCGCGAATCCTCCAGTGGTGACGGAGGACCCATCTGCGCGAGCGCGCGTGACGACAAGCCGAGTCGAGCCACAGCTCCACCCACCGCAGCCCGCGCACCGTTTTTCAAAACCTGCCGCCGAGTCCAAGTTTGCATCGTCGTTCACGGGGTGGCCTACCCTTGTCGCGTTTTTTGCGACAGGGCGGGGATTTTGACTTCCTAATTCTGATCTCAATTCTTACTTCTTACTTCTTACATCCCCGGCTTCTTCTCCTCTTCCGCGGCCTTCTCCGCCCCCGGCATCACGTTCTTCAACGGAGCATTCTTCGGCTCATTCAATTCCGGATGCGGCACCGGCTTCCGCGGCAACATCAGGCCCCGCATCGCCGTGTTGTAAACGAAGATCGCTTCGACCGTCGCTGCCTGCGCCAGATCTTCGGGTTGCAGACGTTCGTATACATCCTGGTTCGAGTGATGCGTTCTCGATCCGTAATCCAGCATGTCTTGAATGAACTGGAAGCCCGGAATGCCGACGGAATCAAACGCCTCGTGATCAGTCCCACCTGTGTCTCGCATCGTGATCGTGCTGACACCCAGGTCGCCAAGTGGTGCAATCCACTGCTGGAAAATCGGAGCGATCGCCGCGTTCTCCTGCAGATAAACGCCGCGGATCTTTCCCGTCCCGTTGTCCACGTTGAAGTATCCGGAAATCCTCGATTGCTCCGGCTTGATCACAGCCGGTCCAGCCGGCTTCCGCAGAAAATCTGGCAGCTTGATTTGATCGGGCGCCTCCGACAGCGGCACGTACCCGAAGTGCTGTTTCACATATCCGTAAGATCCAAACTCTCCCTGCTCTTCGCCGGTCCACAGCCCCACGCGAATCGTCCGCCGCGGCTGCACCTTCAGCGCATTCAGAATGCGCATCACCTCCATCGCCACAACAGTGCCAGCGCCATTGTCGGTCGCCCCAGTCCCGGAAGCCCAGGAATCCAGGTGTCCCCCGACCATCACCACTTCGTCCTTCAGTTTCGGATCGGTGCCCGGAATTTCGGCAACTGTGTCAAACCCATGCTCGTGATCGCCGGTGAATTCCGTCTCCACATCCATCTCGATAGTGACGGGCACATTCGCCTTGAGCAGGCGATAGACGCGCCCATAATTCTCGATGGCCATCACGACGATGGGCAGAGCCTCGGCACTCTCGCGCTTATATGTGAACCAGCCCATGCCGGAGCCGCCATCATCGAAAATCGTTCCCCCGGAACCGCCATTGTTCCGTCCATCGCGGCTCGGAACCACAATTCCTGCCGCGTGTTCGTCGGCAAAAAACTTCCCCGCCTTTTGACGAAATTCCAGGCGCTTGATGAATTCCTGGAAGAATTGCTCCCTCTCGCCGATCCGAACTGGATACTCCACCGTCTTCTTCAGGTCCGCATCGTCGCGACGCTCCCAAAGCGCCTTGTCGACCGGTTTCACATCGCGCATCGGCCCGAAGAAGATAATCTTTCCCGCAAGCTTTCCCTTGTACTTCTCCAGATCCTTCTCGTCTTTGGCGTCGATCCAAACCGCCGGCCCATTGACCGCCCCATGACTGGAAGGCGACCATGGCAGCGCCTGAGCGATGAACACTGCTGTGTCCGGCGACGACATTCGTGCCCACGTATTCAGCTGCCGCCACCCCATGCCGAACTCGCCCCAGTCCTCCAGATGCGCGTTCGTGCACCCCATGGCGGTGAACTGATCGCGCGCCCACTCATTCGCCTTCTTCAGGTTTGGAGACCCTGTCAGTCGCGGTCCGATGCCATCCGTGAGCGCCGAGGCGAACTCCATGATGTGCGAATGCGATAGGCCTTCTTCGCGGATGCGCGTATACATTGTGAGATCGAGATTCTCCACGGCAGGCTGAGGCTGCTCGTATGACGGCTTGCTCGTATCATCACTCTTGGTGTCTTTTGCTTTTTTCTCAGCCGCTGGCAGAGACAACGCCACACTCAGACAAACTATAAGTACAAAAAAGAGCCGGTTCTGCACTCGCATCTCTCGTTCCTCCTTTAGAGCGGAAAGCGCAGGGTACCAGAATGCTTTGTCCGTGGGCAAAGACCGCCACAGGGGAGCGCTTCACCCTTAACTGCCAAAACATCTAGCAAATTGTGATCGCTTCGGCAGCGAACTCCCCGTAGGCAGGGTGGCGCCGCACGAAGGTTCCTACCCGCGTGATCGTGAGTACATTTGTGATTCAAATCACAGACGCGCCATACCCACCCACCTAGAATCGCGTCATTCCCCGGGGTGGTATCCACAAAGTCAAATTGGAGTTTTTTTATGGCGACTCACATCTCCGCAGACCCGAAGGCCTCGAATGGAAACAGGCCTACCTGGCTGCCGTTCTGGAGAAAGATCGAACCCGCGTCGTTGGCCTGATCCAAGATGCCAAGTCGAAATTTGCCACCCGGTTGGATGAATTAGCAGCCGAATCTTACTCCCACGACGAAATCGAAGCCATCCAAGATGCTGACTATCTGCTTCAGGCACTCCGGAGTAGCTTATCGTATCGGACCGATCTAAAAAACTAGCCTTCCAGATTTGAATTTGACTCTCCGCGTACGCGCCGGAGAGTTTCGTTGCCGGCAGGCTGGAGACTCTGCGGCTACTCGTCCGGTTCTGGTGCCGGGCCCGCCGCGGGATCTGGTTCCGGTTTTGCTGCAAGAATCGCCTGCCAGTTCAGAATCGCGTTCCACAGCAATCGCTGATCGCCGCGGTTCAGATCGCGGTGCATCGGGTTGAAGTTAAACACCACCACGTGGCCCTTGCCAACGGGCATATCGAGGATCGCGGGTCGGCCGATCAAGTTTTCTTCTCCCCAGGCTTGTCCGCTGACGACGAAAGTTTTGTTCTCGCTGTCACCCCATTCCATCACGATGCCGCTACGATCTTCCGGTCCATCCAGGCACGTCGTGCAATAAGCCATACGCAACCAGCGGCGTGGTGTGTTGTACAGCGGAAAGTTCTGTCGGAAGACCCAGGTGTGCGTGGGATATCCATAGGAGATCGGATGGTGAGTACGATCGAACGTGACACGCACGTGCGCGCCCGGCGTGCGCGTCCCGGCTTGCTGTGCCGCCGCCGAGGATGGGCCGCCACCACCCGCGGCGCTGCGCGGAACGCCTCCCGACGAGCGCCGCACAAAGCGAACTAGCCCACCCTCGAGCGCCAGCATGCTGCCGCTACCCAGCGTCACCATCAGGCCGCCATCTTCGATGAAGTGCTGAATCTGCGCCAAGCCCTCATAGCCGATGCCTCCGGTGATGTCGTCGGATGCCGCCGGCGTGCCGAAGCTGGGCGTCTGCGGCGTTTTCTTGAATGGCATCGGCGACCAGGCTTTCGGCAGCCCCTCGATCTGCTCCGCGAGTTCGAGATCGACGTGGCCATAAAGAAGAACGTCAATTTTCGACCGAAGATTTCCGGCACGAATGTCCTCGTCGCGCAGATAGATATACGGCACTTTGCGCTGATCGAGGGAATAGCGAATCCATCCGATCGAATCTGTGTCAGCCCACGGAACCCATACGCCGATACGCGGCGCAGGCGCTTTGTGGCGAGTAACGCTGGGCGCTGTCGAGGTCTGTATGAAGTCGAGTCCGAGTTCGGCCGCTGCTGTTTCAACTGCATCATGCAGTCCCGGCTGGTCGGAGAGAATCCAAGATCCCGCGGGAAATCTGACGCCGTCCTGTTCGAATTCGTGTTCCGCAATCTGGATTTCGAAATTCGCCAGGCGATAGCGGCCAGCCAGCAGTGATTCCTGGCCAGTGTCCTTCAGCAAGTACGTTGGGCCAATGCCAGTAACACGTCCAGCTACTTGCGGGGGATCTTTCAGGACGGCAAGCGCGACATCGCGAATCGAAGCGTCGGCAGTGGGGAGTGCCTGCAGATGATAGTTCGCAGGGAGTTCCCACGAAACGTCATCGTAAGGCGGCTCGCCGTCTTTTGGATAATGCTGCGGCGTAAGCAGATCGACCGCATAGTTGCGATAGGGCTGGTCGAGTCGAACCACGTATGTTCCTGCGGGAAAGCTTCCGTCGTTGAGTTGAATTGCGCTCTCCGCGCGTGAAACTTCGATGTGCTGCGTCATCAACCGCGCGACCATTTGTGCAACCCGGGCCGGGTCCCCCTGATCGGCAGGAATAAAAAACGCATATGGCGCCTGCGTCAGTCCCTTCTGCCATGAGTCCCACGACTTTTTGTAGAAATTACGCAGCAGCTGCTTGGAGCGTGTTGCGGCATCATCGAGCGCGATCAGCGCGCCAGTTTCCTGATAGTTGAGATTGTCGCGCGCTGACCACGTCGCCTCGTGCGGTGGCGGAAGCGGACGGTACCACTCCATGGTGGTTGCTCCCGCTGAGATCGAGCGCTTCTCGGTTTCCGCACTGCCGTTGCCAAACGTTTCGTAGCCGCGACCGATGCTGTTGTGATTCATCGCCACCGAGTCGAGATAAAGATGTGCGAATGCCTCGCCGAAATTCCAGGTGGAGACTCCCGGCATTCCCATCGCCGTCATCGACTCAACCTCATGCATGCTGAGCTCGAGAAATTCCGTATAAGTAATCGGATCAATGTTCGGGTTATACGGGCCGGTGCCATTCCACGTCATCAGGAAGGGCACGCCCTCGTGCAGATCGTGCACCACCGTCGGGTGCCACTCGTGAAACATCCTGTGGACAGCCTTGGTAGTCTCGTGCGTCTGCTGGTGCGTGTCGCGATTGATGTCGACAAAGGCGTATTTCGACCAGTACGGCGGCGACTGGCGCGGAAGCGTATTGCGATCAGTCTTGCCTTTCAAGTATCGGTAGAACCAGTCCACCATCTTGTCGCGGCCATCCGGATTGGAAATGGGATTGATGAGCACCACGAGTTGTTCGCGAATCTTGCGGATCATGGGCTGCTCCGAAACGGCCAGCCGGTAAGCCAGTTCGAGCGTGGCCTCGGTCGATCCGGTTTCGTCCGAATGGAGAGCCGCGTTGAAGTAGTAGATCGGCCGGGAGGCCGCGATCAACTTCTCGGCGGCGGCCTGCTGGAGGTGACGGGGATCGGCCAACGCAGCCGTCGCAGATTTCAGATGTTCGATCTCACGAATGCCGGCTTCATCGGCAATCGCAAGCATCACGATGTCTCGACCTTCTTCGCTCTTGCCGATCGTGAACACCCGGACTCGCGGACTCGCGGCAGCCAACTCGCGCGCATAAGAGTAAGCCTTTTCTGTGCCGGTTAACTCTCCCGGAGCGCCCATAATCCGGCCGAAGAACTTTTCGGGCGAAGGGACCGAAGCCGACTGCGGAACATAAGAGACGAACGGAGAAACGAAGTGTGGGTCCGTGGTTGCGGCAGCGATCGCTTCGCTTGCGCCGGGTTCGGGGATGTCGGGAGCTTGGGCTCGCGTTGTGACGGTGAGCAAACAGAAAAACAGCCACAAAAGTGCGGCACGAAACATGGGCCCCCCTGAACTCGGTTTGAAGGCGGAAGTTTAGCACGCGTGCTGGCGCCTATTTTCAGAGTGGGTTGACGAACGGCTCGCTGGGCGAGGTTACCGCGCGGCGGTGCTGAGCCCGGATTGCAGACGTATCACCATGCCTTCGGCGGCGGCGCGGACTCTCGGGTAGTAGTTGCGCGCGTCAGCGACAACTTTGTCGACAATCGTGTCGGTATGGTCGGGGTCATGATGGTAAAGAACGAGCTCCTTCGTGCCGCTTTCCATCGCGACGTTAACCGCCTCGCGCCAATGGCTGTGTCCCCAGCCGCGGCGCCGGGCAGCGTAATCGTCGGGCAGGTATTGCGCGTCGTAGATCAGGATGTCGGCACCCTCCGCCAACTTGCGGACGCCTTTGTCGAATTCCTCGTCTCCCGGTTCGTTGTCGGTGGCGTACACAAGTACGCCGTCTTTCGTCTCAATGCGGAATCCGAGGCAGCCTTGCGGATGGTTCAGCCACTGAGTCTTGATTCGGATTCCGTCTTCCATGTCGAGGCAGCCGTTCTGTATGTCATAGAAGTCGCGGCCGGCGCGCATCTGATCCAGGTGGACGGGGAAGTACGGAGATGACATCTGCTCCGTCATTACTTGCTCAAGGCTGCGCGTGCGGCTGGAAGAGTGAAAGAAGAACTGGCTGTGCGGGCTGTCGTACAACGGGCGGAAGAAGGGCATGCCCTGGATGTGGTCCCAGTGAAAGTGTGACACGAAGACGTGGGCGGAGAAGGGCTTATCGCCGAACTCGCGTTCAAGTTCGTGGCCGAGCACACGAAATCCGGTGCCGCAGTCGAAAATGTAAATCTGGTTTCCGACGCGCACTTCTACGCAGGAGGTGTTGCCTCCATAGCGCAGGTTTTCGGCCTGTGGAGTGGGCGTGGAGCCGCGCACGCCCCAAAACTTAACTTGCATATCCCCCGGTGCTAACTGTTCCGCTGTATTTCCCTGGCGCCCGCCTCGCGAGATCAGGCGTCAAAATGTTCATAATCCTCGGGATACTAGCGATTCTGAGCGATTGCCGTCAGGGTAACAAGTGACGAAAGTTTGCAACGGCAGGGGCTAGGGACTAGGGGTTAGGGCGAAGCGTCGGTGGCGTGATGAGTGAAGTTGCGCTTCCTAGCAGGGCTCGACGCCCTGACCTCAAACCATCTCGCGTGGTGGATTGTGCGGTGACCACCATTCCTAATCCCCAACCACTAATCCCTAAAGCCCTCCCCTATAATGAATGCCCACTATGCTCCAACCTGATTTCAAAGAATTTTCGCGATTGGCTCGCGAGGCGACGCTGGTTCCGGTCGTAAAGTCGGTGAGCGCCGATCTTCTTACCCCGGTCAGCGCTTTTCTGGCGATCGCCGAAAAGCAGTCGCATGCATTTCTACTCGAGTCGATCGAGCGCGGCGAGCAGATCGGACGCTACACCTTCCTGGGAGCTGCACCTTACATGCGGGTGACGGCCCATAAGGGAAAAGTCCAGATTGAGCGCGGCCGCAAGCGTGAGTTGGTCAACGGCAGCATCTTTCAGGTCGTCAAGCGTTTGCTGAGGGAGCACAGCGTGGCAACGGTTCCGGGGCTTCCCCCATTCACCGCCGGAGCCGTCGGATATTTCGCCTATGACGTTGTCCGCCAGCTGGAAAACATTGGCGAGCACGCGAAAGATGACCTCTCCGTCCCCGATGCTGAACTGATGTTCTTCGATCGGCTGCTGGCTTTCGATCATCTGCGCCATCAGATTCACATCATGGCGGCGGCGGATGTTTCGCGCGAAAGTCCTCGCCGCGCTCATGACCGCGCACTTCGCGATATTGCTGCCCTGGAGCGAAAGCTGGCGGCGGGACTGAGTCCGGCACTCTGGCGGAAGTCCGCGAAGCCCAAGGCAGGCAAACTTAAGATTCATGCTGGCACGCGACGCGATATTTACTTGCGCAATGTGGAGCGCTGCAAGGAGTACATCGCCGCGGGCGACATCTTCCAGGTGGTGTACTCGCAACGCTTCGACTTCACTCCCGAGGTTGCACCATTCGATCTGTACCGGGCTCTGCGCCAGGTCAATCCATCGCCCTACCTTTACTTTCTGAAGATGAACGACCGGCATATCCTCGGATCATCTCCCGAGATGTTGGTTCGTGTGACGGGACGCAAGTTGGAATATCGGCCGATCGCGGGCACGCGTCCCCGGGGTCGGGATGCGGCTGAAGATGCCCGCCTCGAGCAGCAGGTGCGCAACGATGAAAAAGAGCGCGCAGAACATGTGATGCTGGTCGATCTCGGACGCAACGACCTCGGGCGCGTCAGCGAGTACGGCTCGGTGAAGGTCAAAGACCTGATGTACGTCGAGCGCTACTCGCACGTCATGCACCTGGTGTCAGCGCTGGAGGGGACTCTGCGCAAGGATCTCGATGCGATCGATGCCTTGGCCGCTTGCTTCCCCGCGGGAACGCTCAGCGGCGCGCCGAAAGTTCGCGCCATGCAAATCATCGAAGAGCTTGAGCCCACCCGCCGCGGCGTCTACGGCGGCTCTGTTCTGTATGCGGATTTTGCCGGCAATCTCGACTCATGCATTGGCATTCGCACCATGCTTATGCAGGGGAAGAAGGCGTATCTGCAAGCTGGTGGCGGGATTGTTGCTGATTCCGATCCGGCGGCTGAATTTCAGGAATCGATGAATAAAGCTGGAGCACTACTACGAGCAGTTGAAATTGCTAGGAAAGCCTAGGCGTCACAGTTCCAAGAAGTTCTTAACGAGTTTCTTCCCCGCTTCGGTCAGCACGCTCTCCGGATGAAACTGCACACCTTCAACTGCATGCTTCTTGTGGCGCAAGCCCATGATCGTCCGCGTGCCGTCTTTCTCGGTGGTCCACGCGCTGACTTCCAGATCGGCGGGCAGATTCTTTTCTTCCACGATGAGCGAATGGTAGCGCGTTGCCGTCATCGG